>JACPTZ010000015.1 GCA_016192525.1 Planctomycetota bacterium | reverse complement strand
GCTGTCCACGTAGAGCCGGGCATCGGTGGCCGGCGGAACCGGCGGCGGACCTCCGATTCCCCGCACCGTCGCGAATCCGAACGTGTCCACTTCTCCGCCCGGCCCGACGATGAACTTGTCCGCCGCCGCCGACTGGAGCCGCAGCAGGTTTCCCCCGCCCCCGCCGTCCACGAAGATCGTGTCGTTCGGCGTCGATTCCAGGTCCGGCGTGACGACTCCCAGATGCAGGAGATTCGTCCCGGAGGCCACCCGCTGGAACGCCAGCCCTCCCTCCGAGAGCATGAGTTGCCCGGTGCCGCTGTCCACGTAGAGCCGGGCGTCCGTCGCCCCGGGAACCGGAGGCGGCGCCCCGATGCCCCGCACCGTCGCGAACCCGAAGGTGTCAACCTCTCCGACCGGGCCGACGACGAACTTGTCCGCCGCCCCGGATTGCAGCCGCAGCAGGTTCCCACCGCCCGTGTCATTGATGAAGATTGAACTGTCCGCCGACGCATCCGCGTCGGCGGCTGCCGGGGCGAGGCTCACCTTTGGCCCTCCGACCACCCCGTCCACGTAACCCTTCGTCGCGGCGTCCGTGCCCGCGACGGGGGCGCCGAGGTTCACCAGGGGTTGTCCCGTGAGATCAATCCCCGCATTCGCGGTGATCAGACTGGTGAAGTTCGCCGCGCCCAGTACGCCAAGAGAGCCGGTGACGCTCGCCCCTCCGCTCACCACCACCGTCGACGTGCTGGAGGTCAGGGTGAGATTTCCGGCTGTCGTCGAAACTCCACCGTCCGCGTTGAGGCTCCCGCTAAGCGTGCCGCCGGTTGTCCCGAGATAGTTCACCGACCCGCTCGCCGGGGCGAAGGCGGTCGAGTCCATCCCGTCCAGCAGGTTGGCGCAGAAGGCGTACGCCACGCTCGTGAGGTGCGTCCGCGGCGAGAGGGTCTCTCCGCCCACGATGATCTCGATCCAGACGTCCGGGCAGCCAGAGAAGACCGACTGGTTAATCGGCCCGCCGGAACCCGCCCCGATCTCGATGTTGTAGATCCCGTCGGTGACCGTGACCGCTCCCTGCGTGTCGGAATAGAGGAGCGTCCCGCCGCCCGGGGCGTCATAGAGGTCGATCTGGAAAGAGTACGACCCCGTGAGGCAGGCCCCGGTGTTGTCGGTCAGGCGACCCTGGAGGTTCAGGGACTCACGACTGGTCTGGGCCCAGGCGGGGTAGGTCACCGCGGAGACGCAGAGGGCGCAGAGGACAGCAACGGCGCGGCGAGTCGAGAACATGGCGGCCTCCTTCGTGCGGACCCCGGGGGATGGCCCGGGGTCGATTCCTGGGATGATAACATCGCCACCGGCAAGCGCAGATCCGGCGGCGGGCGACAACAGCTGTGGTGACAGCCGCCGGGCGACCCCTCGCCGCCGACGGCGTTTTGAAGAAGTCTACGTCGGCGAGAGTGTGAAGTCAAGGTGTGATTTGAGGTGTGATTTGTGAGTGACGGCTACTTCCTGAGTACGAGGTTACCGTCCCGTCCCTTGTCATCCTGAGCCTCGGCCGCAGGCCGAGGCGAAGGATCACCAGCGTGTGCGGTTCGCAGACTCCGACGTTGGCGATCCTTCCCCTTCGCTGCGCTCAGGGCGGCCAAACGCCTGTCCGCCATCCTTGTGGCGGAGCGGCCGGCCGAGCTCAGGATGACAACGCGGTAACCTCGTACCTTCCTGAGACACTCAGCGTCCTGCGCACGGCCGCCCCCACCCCACGGATGACCAGGCGCCCTACCCCTCGTGCGCTTCGCGGGCGTATAAGGTGAAATCGAGCGACTTGTGGGTATTGTCGAGGTTGATCCCCCAGGACTCCATCGACTCCATGCCGAGGATGATGTCGATCACCCGGCCTCCCTCATCCGGGAAGAGTCGATCCACGACGAGGGCGTCGGAGGTGATGCCGTAGCCCTCCACACGTCCCACGACCATGCAGCCGTGGGTGATCACGTGCACGCGTCCGCCGAGCGCCCGCTTGACGGGCTCAGGCAGCTTCTTCTTCCCCAACTTGGCCGCGACCGCCGCCGTGACGTACGTGCGCCGCGATCCGGAATCGAAGAGCGTCCAGAAAGACGAGCCGTTCGATCTCACCTCCCGGAAGATGCGGGCGAGATGCGGGGGCACGGGGGCTGCAGCGGGGGCGGCCGCCTCGTGCGTCCGGCGATGTCTCCTGGCGGGAGTTTTCATGACTGCAGTCTATCACGAGAGAAGGAGAACTTCAAGTCGTGACGGGAGCGCCTCGCGGCGCGGGCGGGGACGCCCGCGCCACCCGCGCGGGGCGGGCGTCCCCGTCCGCCCCACCGTGTGGGGGCGGGGTTCTGCAGCACGCACGACCCGTAGCCGCGGTCCATCCATCTCTGAGCCTGAGAAGAAATGCGCGGACGATCGGTGCGCCGAATTGTCATCCTGAGCCCTGCCCGCCTCCTTCCGGCGGGCAGGGCGAAGGATCGCCAGCACTGGAGCGAACGTGGCGCATGCGCTGGTGATCCTTCGCGTCCGCCCGCGGCGGACGCTCAGGATGACAAGAGCCCGGCACTTGTCGTCCTGGGGCATTTCTTCTCAGGCTCGCTGCATTCGCCCGGGGAGCTTCTTCTGATACTCCACCTTCCCTGACGCCGACCATGGACGCGGATGCTGTTTCAACCAAGCATCGCGCTCCTCTCTCCAGAGGCGCAACTTCGCCTGCGGGATCGAATCGGCGAGACGCCAGGTGATGAAGTAGACGCAACCTTCCTGCGTCCAATGCGGGAGGCGCCGGCGTGTTTTCCTGACGGGAGCGCGGGGATCGAAGGGTCGGAAGGAGGGAGCGTCCATCAGTCAGTCGGCCCTCCGGCGACGGTCATTTCCGCTTGCCGGCGTGGCGCAGGCAGGAATGCCTGCGCCACGACGATCAGTTGATCACCAGGAAATCGAACGCGCCACCGGCAAGCGGGCCTGAGAGCACGACGGTGATCTTGCCCGCCGCGGGAGCGACGCTATACACTCTGGTCGTGCCGCTCGTCGTGACGACGCAGAAGACATGACTCGTGGAGCCCACCAGGCTGTTGTTGATGGTGAACGTGCTCTGTGTCGTACTGGCTGCATTGATCGTGATGCGACCTACAGATCCGTTCGCCGTGGCGTCACCCGCCCCCGCATCGTTGACGTCGTTGGCGTCCGTGGTTGCGTTGGCGTCCGTCTGCGTGACCTTG
The DNA here is from genome assembly GCA_016192525.1 of Planctomycetota bacterium. Taxonomy (GTDB): domain Bacteria; phylum Planctomycetota; class MHYJ01; order JACPTZ01; family JACPTZ01; genus JACPTZ01. The sequence continues at coordinate 13,348 of JACPTZ010000015.1, read as the reverse complement.
CCGGTAATCCGCACGTCGCCCACGAAGTACCCCGCCCAGTTCGTCGTCCCCCCGCTCGCTTCGCCGTAGACGCCATAGTTGTTGGGAGATGCGCCGATCGCCGTTGCGTACACCCCATAACTCGTGCCCGTTCCCGTGGCAGAACCATAAAGCCCACAGGAACTCGTCGTAGAGTTGGTTACCCCCGCAACGCCGGCTTGGACGGCGGGCGCCGCCGCCGACCCTGTGAGACCGAGGGTCCCGATTCCACTCCCTTGGCTGTCGCCATACACGCCGGTTCCCCCCGTAGCGGAGCTTCCGCCGAAGACTCCCACGAAGGCGGCCGCGCCGGTCGGCATCGTCACCGTACCGTTGACTCCCACCACTCCGGCGGCAGACTGTGCCGTGGCGGTCTGCGACGCCTTTCCCTCCACGCCGATGTAGTCCACCCCGGCGACGGGTCCTCCCGTCACCTCGCCACCGACACCGCGCTCGATCGACGCCGATCCCGCGCTGATGTTCTTCCCGTAAACCCCGTACCCGCCGTTCACGGCCGTTCCGCCCCAGACTCCGGCAAAGCCACTCGGAGAACCGACAGCCCCGTTTGTGCCAACGACCCCCCATGCCCCCGAGGCCGGCGGCCCCTCGCCGGCTGACCCGAGCACCCCGTAGTAGGCCACACCTGCCGTGGCTGCCCCCGAGGTTTCCCCATAAACCCCATACTGGCTTCCTGCCGAGCCAGGGCCGCTGTTTGGCGCATAGATGCCGTAACTGTTGTTGATGTCCGTGGCCGCATGCAGGGCGATCGGCGATCCGGGAGGGGCGATGGGGGCGGACGTAGCTTGAGCCGATACGGCGACATTGGCGGCACTGTGGACACGTATGCCGGCCGTCGCCGTGCCGCTCGTGTTGTCCAGGTCGTAGAGATACCCGGCGGGCACCGACGCGGATGAAGTGTCCGAGGCGTTCTTGGCGAGGCCGACCGGAACCGCCACCCACGACGGGGCCACGCCCGGGCCGCCGGAGGTCAGGACCCACCCTGCGGTGCCTGCGCTGAGCGCCGACAGGGTGTTTGCGGCTGAGGCGTAGAGAATGTCGCCCGTCGCGTAGGCCGTCAGGCCGGTGCCGCCGTAAGTCGGTCCGATCGCGGTTGCGTTCCAGGTCCCGCTCGTGATCGTCCCGTTGATGTCGAAGTTGCCGGTGGTCGAGATGGTGAGCCGGTCGGTGACGCTCGTGGCATCCTGGAGCACGAAGGAGGCCGGGGGAGTCGTGGCGTGGGTGAAGAGCCGCCAAACCCGCGGGGCGCCGCCGGTGTTCTCGATGTACACGTTGCCGCTGTTCGTCCCTGAGACCCTGAAGATCTGGGTGGCAGAACCCTTGAGGTCCAGATGATACGATCCCGTCGGGGCCGCCCCGATTCCAACCTCGCCCGTGGGCTCGATCCAGACTCTCTGGGTTCCCCCGGTTTCCAACCCGAGACCGAAGCCGTCGTTGGTTCCCAGCAAGGCGGTGGCGGTGAAGCTGTTGCCGTTCTGGATGAAGGCGTTCGCCGGGATGTCGCTCGTGAACGCCACCGTCCCGGTCGCGTCCGGGAACGTCCACGTCCGCGCCCCCGTCAGGTCCGGACTCGTGATCTGGCCCAGGAAACTCGCGGCGCCGCCCGTCGGCGGAGAGAGCCGGAGTTGGTCATCGGTCACAACCCCGGTTCCGACGGTCGCGTTTCCGGCCTCGTCCACTGCAAGCACGGCGTTGTCCGTGCCGTTCAGAACGCTGAAGACGTTCGCGCCGTTGTTGTCCTGGTCCAGGTGAACGTCCACGTTCCCCTCGCCACGCAACTGGAGAACGATGGCCGCGTCGGCCTGGATGATCCCGCCCTTCAGAAGCAGGTCCCCCGCCTCGTTGATCTTCGCGACCGCGGCGCCACCTGAGTCCTCGACGCTGAAGCAACGCGATGTCCCCACGTTCCAGTCGCCCGGCGACGGCGCGGTGAGATTCTCGTTGTCAAGCCTCAACATGACGTCGTTGAATCCCGAGAGGCGGAACTGAGCACCCTGCGACCTGACGCCCGAGTTCGCCAGCACCAGCTCACCCGTCCCTTGGGAGTATCTCATTCTCTCCGTACCATTGGTCTCAAAGACCAGGTCGAAGGCGTCATTCGTGCCGATGACGGCGGCGCCACCAAAGGTGTTACCGTTCTGGATGAAGGCGTTGCTCGGGATGTCGCTCGTGAACGCCACCGTCCCGGTCCCGTCCGGGAAGGTGATCGTCCGGTTCACGGTGGGGTCGGTGATCGCAAGAGTCGTGGTGGCTCCGCCGGGCGTGGGGCCGTCGAAGATGAGCGGGCCCGCGTTTCTGAGCGTCGCGGCGATGGAGAGGTCGTCCCCGGGTCCCCCGAGGTTGATGGTGTCCACGGCGCCATCGTTCGAGAAGTTTATGGTGGTCCCGGCGCCGGCCGTGTCGATGTAGATCCAGTCGGCATCCGATCCGATGGCGATCGTGTCTGCAGCCCCGGCGCCGTCGGTGCTGATATTGACGGAGTCTGCGGCGGTCGCATCAGTGTCGATGGAGAAGGCGTCCAGGCCTGTCGACCCCGCCGCTGCGAGTCCGGCATTCAAGGTCAAGGTGCCCGACATGGTGTCCCCAGCCTTGGCGACATAGGTCCCGCTGATGCTCGTCCACGTCAGGGCGCTTCCGGGCCCGTTGGCGGTGAGTACCTCCCCGGCGACTCCCGGCGTGAGGGCCGACCAGGTGTTCGCCGCCGAGGCCATGAGCAGGTCGCCGGTCGAACAGGCGCCGAGCCCGGTCCCGCCGTACGTAGGCCCGATCGCCGTCGCGTTCCAAGTGCCGAAGTTGATCGTGCCGGAGGTGTCGACCTGGAAGATCGTCGAGCTGTCCGTGGCGTCCCGGATGACGAACGGAAGCCCGCCGCCGCTCGCCCGGAGCTTCAACGGCACGGCCCCGGCCCCGGTCGCATCGATGGTCTGATCCACGGTCGTGACCAGCTTGACGTAAGGCCCGCTGCCGGTCACAGAGAGATTCCCGGTGACGGAGAGGTTCGTGCCGACGGTCAAGGCGCCGCCGAAAGACGAGCCTGCGGCCCCCGTGTCGAGCGTCGTGGTCCCGGTCGAGGACAGCGCCGAGAAACTCCCCGTCCCACCGGAAAGGAGGACTGTCCCCGTCGCGTCCGGGAAGGTGTAGGTCCGTGGTCCCGTCAGGCCGGCCACGCTCAGCGAACCGGGCTGGCCGCCGGTGTTCAGGGCGAAGGTGCCGCTGGTCGTCCCCGTGTCCGTGTTCTGCGCATGGGTGTCGGTCGTCAGGGCGAGGGTGCCGTTGGCGTCCGGGAGGGTGTACGATCGCGCCCCCGTGAGCGTCGCGGCGTTCAGTGAGCCGCTGAAGCCCGACATGTTGATGACGAACGACGAGGCGTTAGTGCCGGTGTCGGTGTTCTGAAGGGCGAGCGATCCGTTCGCGTCCGGGAGCGAGTACGACCGCACGCCCGAGAGGCCCGCGGCGCTCAGGGTCCCGGAGTTTCCTCCCGAGTTCAGCGCGAAGGTGGAGTTGGTCGTACCCGTGTCCGTGTTCTGCGCGTGAGTGTCGGTGGTGAGGGCCACCGTGCCGCTCGCGTTCGGGAAGGCGATCGACTGCGCCGCGGCCGCGAGCGTCGTCAACGTCGTGGCCGACGTGTTCGTGGCGTTGTCGATCGAGAGCGTCCCCTTGACAGCGACGGCGTCCGCGGACGCGTTGCCGAGCGTGCCGCTCCCGTCCACCTGCAGGTTTCCCGTCAGGATCTGGTTCCCCGAGACGTTCAGCGATCCGCCGAAGCTCGACCCAGCGGCGCCGGTGTCGAGCGTGCATCCGCCGGTCGTGGAGAGCGTGGTGAACGCCCCCGTGCTCGGCGTCGTCGCCCCGATCGCGGTGCTGTTGATGCCGGTCCCGGTGGTGTTGATGTTGGACGAGGTGAGGGTGAACGTGTTCGCGCCGACGTTGATACCGCCTGCGGCGATCGCCGAGACCGAGAAGGTCCCGGTCGTCATCGTGAATCCGTTAAAGGCCGTGAGGGTGCCGGAAACGCCCAGCGTCCCTCCGAAGGTCGATCCGACGGCCGTGGAGTCGAGCGAGCAGGCGCCGGTCGAGGAGATCGTGGTGAAGTTCGCGGCGGTCCCGTTCAGCACGACCATCCCGTCCGCATTCGGGAAGTTGTAGGTCCGCGGCGCGGTGTTGCCCCCCGCGTTCAGAGTCACCGAGTTGCCCCCCGAGTCGATGACGAACGAGGGCGAGGTGGTCCCCGTGTCGGTGTTCTGGGTGTGCGTGCTGGAAGTCAACGCCAGGGTCCCCGTGGCGTCCGGCAGGGTGTACGACCGTGCCGCCGTCAGTCCGCCCGCCATGATCTGGCCGCTGAACCCGGCGCTGTTGATGGTGAACATCGCCGACGTCGTTCCGGTGTCGGTGTTCTGTGCGTGCGTGTCCGACGTCAACGCCAGGATTCCCGTGGCGTCCGGAAGGGTATACGTCTGGACCGCCGTCAGCCCGCTCGCATCGATCTGGGCCGGGAAGCCGGCGGAGTTGATCGTGAAACTCGCCGAGGTCGTCCCGGTGTCGGTGTTCGGCGCGTGTGTGTCCGAGGTCAGCGCCACGATCCCTGTGGCGTCCGGAAGGGTATACGTCTGGACCGCCGTCAGACTGCTCGCGTCGATCTGGGCCGGGAAGCCGGCGGAGTTGATCGTGAAGCTCGCCGAGGTCGTCCCGGTGTCGGTGTTCGGCGTGTGCGTGTCCGAGAGCAGCGCGACCGTCCCGGTGGCGTCCGGGAAGGTGATCGTGCGGGAGGCGGTGGGGTCGGTGATGAGGAAGGAGGTGTTCAAGGCGTCCGGGGTGGCGCCCTCGAAAACAAGAGGCGCCCCGCCCTGGATTGTTCCGATGACGTCGATCGTGTCCGCAGCCGCGTCGCCGAGCGTGATGTTCCCGTCCGCCGAGAGCGGACCGGAGAAGATGGCGCCTCCCGCCACGCCGAGGTTTCCGCCCATGGTGGTTGCCCCGCCTGCGGTGGCCAGATTGGTGGGGGCGGTCGTGCTGAACGCGGTCGTGTTGCCAAAGGTCACGGTGCCGGCGCCCGAGGTCGAAAGGGTGAAGCCGGCGAGGGCGACATCGGAGTTCGCATCCAGAGTCATCGCGTCGGAGAGTTCGGTGAAGTTGAGCGTGTCGGGGCCGGGAGTCCCCGCGGGCACCCAGTCGAGGTTTCCGGCGCCGTCGGTCTGAAGGACATCAAAAGCCACCTGCCCTCCTGCGGGCCAGGTGTAGGCCTGGGTGTTGAGCGTGGTCGTGCCGGTCGCTGAGAGCGTCGTAAAAGCCCCGCTCCCCGGGGTCCCGCCCCCGATCGCGCTGATGTCCACGGCGCCGAGCGAGGTGATGTCGGTGTTAGCCCCGCTCGCGGCCGCGCCGAGGGCGGTGAGCGCGGCAGGCGCCGTTGCGGCGCCGGTGCCGCCGTAGGCGATTCCGATCGCGGTCCCGTTCCACGTCCCGCTCGTGACGGTCCCGACCGTGGTCACCGAGCCGGACCCCCCCGCAGGCTCGTAGTTGGCCGAGCCGGAGGCCGGCGCGAAGTCGGTCGAGTCCATCCCGTCCAGCAGGTTGGCGCAATAGGCGTAGGCGACGCTGGTGAGGTGCGTCCTCGGCGAGAGGGTCTCGCCGTTTACGGTGATCTCGATCCAGAGATCCGGGCAACCGCTGAAGACGGTGGTCGGGATCGCCCCGCCAGTCCCGGCGCCGATGGTGATGTCGTAGATGCCGTTCGTCACCTGCACCGCCGCCTGCGCGTCGGTGTAGAGTGAGGCCCCCCCGCTCGACACGTTGTAGATGTCGATCTGGAAGGCGTACGGGCCGGTGAGGCACGCCCCCGTGTTGTCGGTGAGGCGACCCTGGAGGTTCAGGGACTCGCGACTGGTCTGGGCCCAGGCGGGGGTGATCACCGCGGAGACGCAGAGGGCGCAGAGGAAGGAAACGACGAAAGGCGTGCGAGCACGGGGCATGGAGGCCTCCAGGAAATGTGAAGACGGCGCAACGTCTTCCGCCGGCGATGCACGAGGAGTCTGGAGCCCCGCCTTCCCTCAAGAGCGGGGCCCGATGCGATTGTCGAAAAGTCTATCCCGCGGCAGGTGCGAAGTCAAGATGTGATTGATGTAGTTAAATGTATGGCCCGCCCGACCCCCGGCGGCCGCTCCCCGCCACACAGACGCCTGCCCGCAAACGGTCTTGCGGGGCGGGCAGGCACGAGGAGAGGCCCTACGGGTTGATGATGATGTAGTGAAACGTCTCCGACCCCGCCGCAGCGGCAGAATCGCCCGTCGTGAGAGTGAAGCTCGCTCCCGGCGTGATCGAGCTCACATAGGGCGAAGACGAGGAACCGACCATCGTGGCGGCGACCGCGTTCGTGGGGAACACCAGGACCTGCGAGCCTGCCGTGACGAGTCCGTTGGCCACGCTGAACGACGGAGTGGCCGTGCTCCAGGTAAAGGTGCCGGACGAACCCACGCTCACCGTGCCCGAGGCGTTCGGGAAGGTGATCGTGCGGGCCGCGTTCGGGTCGACGATCGACAAGGTGGTCGTCCCGCCGCCGGCCGTGGCGCCGTCGAAGATGAGCGGGCTGGCGTTTCTGAGAGTTGCCGCGATGGAGAGGTCGTCCCCGGGTCCGCCGAGGTTGATGGTGTCCACGTTGCCGTCATTGGATATCTGGAGGGTGGTCCCGGCACCTGCGGTGTCGATGAGGACGGTGTCGGAGTTCGAGCCGATGGCGATCGTGTCGGCGGCGCCGGCCGGTTCAGTGCTGATATTAATCGTGTCCGACGCGGTGTTGTCGGAGTCGATGGCAAACGCATCGACGCCGGTCGATCCGCCGGCCAGAAGCGCGGCGTCGATCTGCAGGGCCCCTGACATGGTGTCTCCGGCCTTCTTCACGAAGTCGCCCCCCCCGGCCGTCTGACTGATGGTCCCGGTGACCACGAGATTTCCGGAGATGTTCGCGTTCCCGTTCACGTCGAGTCTCTGGGCGGGGGTGTTGGTGCCGATCCCGACATTGCCCGTGTCCAGGATGACCATCGCATCATTCTGGAGGTGCAGCGGCTTCTGCCCCACGCCCCGGGCGTAGGAGTCGATCACGCCCCAGTCGTTGAGCCCGTCATACCCGATTTCCACTCCCGTCCCTGAAGAGGGAACGGTGTTACTCGTGAACTGTCCGCGGCCGGAGGCGACCGTCAGGGATCCCCCGGGGGTCGTCGTCCCGATCCCCACATCGCCCGCCGCCGTGATCCGCACGCGCTCCGTGGAGGCCGTCGATCCGATTGGGGTCGTGGCGAGGGCGATGTGGGCGCCCTGCGCCGCGTCGGTCCAGTTCTCCGCGGCGATCCCCTTGAGGCTCGCCTTGCCGGGGTTTCCAAAGCCGGTCGCCCCGTACCCGCTCATGCTGAAGGTCCCGAGGTTTTCGTTGATCAGGATGCCGGTCGGCGCGCCGGGGGTCCCGTTCGCGCGTCTCATCTTCACGATCGGGGAAACGCCGTACGTATCGAACTCAACGACGGCGCCGCTCGTGCCCACAACATGCAGGGTCGAGGTGGGCGTGGTCGTGCCGATGCCGACTTTGCCGTTGCTCAGGATTCTCATTCGCTCCGCGACGCTCGTGCTCGCGTTTGCCGTGCCGAAGACCAGATCGGCGGAAATGGCGCCGGCCGCGTGGGAGGTGAACACCCCCTGTATCGACGCCCCCCCGTACTTCACGCTGAGCGTGTCCAAGGTGGTAAAACCCAGTCCCGAGAAGTTGTTGCTGGTGGTGTTGGTGTTCAGTGCTTCAAGGGTCGAGTAGTCCCCGGTGAGGAGGGTGGTTGGCGAAGAGACCTGGAATGTGCCGACGCTGGCGGTGCTCGCACCGACAACATCGAGCTTCGACCCGGGCGTGGTCGTCCCGATCCCGACATCCCCGGCATCCGTGATGCGCACCCGTTCGGCGGAAGTTGCCGTACCGATAGGTGTCGTCGAAAGGACGATGTGGGCCCCCTGAGCCGCGTCGGTCCAGTTCTCCGCGGCGATCCCCTTCAGGCTGGCCTTGCCAGGGCCCACGAAGCCCGTGGTGGCGTAGCCGCTCATGCTGAAGGTCCCCAGGTTGTCATTCAGCAACATCCCGGTCGGGACGGCGATCGTCCCGTTGGCGTGCCTCATCGCGATGATGGGCGCCGCCCCGTAGGCGTCGAACTCGGCGACGCCGCCGCTCTGCGTGACGACGTGCAGGGCCTTGGTCGGCGTCGATGTGCCGATCCCGACGCGGCCTGAACCGTCGATCACGAGTCGGTCCGTGCTCCCCGTCTGCAGGGTGAGGTTGCTCGCCCCCCCCGCGTCAAGGGTGAGATTCCCGGCCCCTGAGGTGAGGACCGGCGCCTTCAGCGAGGTCGCCGCCAGCGCCCCGTCCCGATTGACGGTGAAGACCAGGGTCGACCCGCCGTCGTTGCTCCCGGCGATGAGAGCGTCGTTGTTCGCATCCGTTCCCGAGGTGTTCAGGAAGAGCGTGGCCCTCGGACCTGTGGCCGCATCGGCGGAGGTTTGGTCGAACGTCATCGCCGCACCGCCGGCGGCGGGGACGGGAACCGAGGCGTCGAGAGGTCCAGTGATCGACCCGCCGCTGGGTCCGATGAAGGCGGTTGAGTCGATGCCATCCAGCAGGTTCGCGCAGAAGGCGTAGGCCACGCTCGTAAGGTGAGTCCTCGGCGAGAGCGTCTCGCCGTTGACGATGATCTCGATCCAGAGGTCCGGACAGCCGTTGAAGACGGTCGTGGGGACCGGTCCGCCCGTCCCGGCCCCGATCGTGATGTCGTAGATCCCGTTCGTCACCTGCACCGCCGCCTGCGTGTCGGTGTAGAGGGTGGCGCCGCCGCTCGACACGTTGAAGATGTCGATCTGGAAGGCATAGGGACCGGTCAGACAGGCCCCGGTGTTGTCGGTGAGGCGACCATGGAGGTTCAGGGACTGGCGGCTGGCCGGTTGCGCCTGGAGCGTAACCGCGGTGACGCAGAGGGCGCAGAGGCTGGACAGAAGGCGCGAGGCGACCGACATGGCGTTTCTCCCGGCCAGGCTCGGAGGCCCAGGCCTGTGTGCGGGATGAAATCACCGTGGCGGTCGGTGGTGTGCCGCCCACTCGCAGAAGTCTCGATGTGAGGGGGCGACAGCGATCGGGGGATAGTACTGACTTTGCTTAATCAAGTCAAGATGTGATTCACAGAAAACTGCGACTCCGTGCAGTCATCCCCGTTTCCCTGAGCACTCGCTGCGGGTCGAATGGCGCCTGGGAGGCGGCGATTCTGTCGCCCCTCCGGGGCTCTGCCTCTTTCGCCGATGGCCCGGGGGTTCCACCCCCGGCTATTCCCTTTGCGCCCCTCCGGGGCGCCACGCGAGGATCCGCTGTTATCTTCGCGTCCTTCCGCTGAAAGTCGTTCCCGGCAGGGCGGCCCAGGCGCCGCTTCCGCGGCGCACTCCAACGCGCCGATCCCGCGCCGGCGCGGCGACCCCCCGCCGAAGAGCTCCCCCAATCGTTGACTTGGTCACGCCCGGCGTGCTACACCTGCCGCTTTCCGTCCCCCGGAGCGGGCACTCCCCCGCTCCTTTCTCCGAATCCGCGCAGGACCCCATGGACTACAAATCGACTCTTCACCTCCCGCAAACCACGTTCCCGATGAAGGCGGAACTCCCGAAACGCGAACCGGAGATGCAGGCCCGCTGGGAGAAGGACGACCTCTACGGGAAGATTCGGCAGGTCCGCCGGGGGTCGCCGAAGTACGTCCTCCACGACGGCCCGCCGTACGCCAACGGCGACGTCCACATCGGCACCGGGCTCAACAAGATCCTCAAGGACATCGTCGTGAAGTTCAAGACGATGCAGGGGTACGACGCCCCCTACATCCCGGGCTGGGACTGCCACGGGCTGCCGATCGAGCACCGCGTGATGAACGAGCTCGGGGAGAAGGCCAAGACCCTCCCGAAGGCCGAAATCCGCAAGCTCTGCGAGGCCTACGCCCGGAAGTACATCGAGATCCAGAAGCGCCAGTTCAAGCGACTCGGCGTGCTGGGAGACTGGGAACACCCCTACCTGACGCTCGATCACGCCTACGAGGCGGCGATCGTGGACCTGTTCAGCGACCTCGTCGACAGCGGCCACGTCTACCGCAAGCTCAAGCCGGTCCACTGGTGCATGCGCTGCCAGACCGCCCTGGCCGAGGCCGAGCTGGAGTACTCGGACGAGCCGAGCCCTTCGATCTACGTCCGGTTCGCGCTCAACGAGGGGATCGAGGCGATTTCGCGGCTCATAACACCGCCCGAGGGAGCGGGGCACGACGCGCCTCCGAAGGGTCGAGGCGGCGTGTCGCTCGTGATCTGGACCACGACTCCGTGGACCCTTCCGGCCAACGTCGCGACCGCCGTCCATCCGTCCCTCGAGTACGCGCTGGTCGAGGCCCGTCTGGCCGGGGCTCCCCCGGCCGCTGCGCCGGAGCGGATGATCCTGGCCGCGGGGCTGGTGGAGGCCGTCGCGAAGACCTGCGGCCTCACCGAAGTCCGCGTCCTCGGGACCTGCAAGGGGGCGTCGCTGGACGGCCTGGTCTATCGCCATCCGTTCCTGGACCGGACCTGCAAGGTGGTCTGCGCCGAATACGTCCGGCTCACCGACGGCACCGGCTGCGTCCACACGGCGCCCGGCCACGGCCACGAGGACTACCTGAGCGCGGTGAAGTACGGGCTCCCGATCATCTCGCCGGTGGACGCCGCGGGCACGCTCACGCGCGAGGCCGGGATCGCGGTCGGCCGCAACGTCCACGAGGCGGACGACGAGATCTGCGGCCGCCTGGCGGAATCGAAGGCGCTGCTTCACCGCACGACGATCACCCACAGCTATCCGCACTGCTGGCGCTGCAAGAGGCCGGTCATCTTCCGCGCCACGGAGCAGTGGTTCATCTCGGTCGACCATCAGGGAGGGCGCCGGAAGGCGCTCGACGCGATCGCCTCCACCCAGTGGGTCCCCGCGTGGGGACAGACGCGCATCACGAGCATGGTGCAGGATCGACCCGACTGGTGCGTCTCGCGTCAGCGCATCTGGGGCGTGCCGATCCCCGCCTTCTATTGCGCCTCGTGCGGCGAGACGCTCTGCGACAAGCGCACCATCACCCGCGTCCGCAACCTCTTCGCGAAGGAGGGCGCGAACGCCTGGTTCACGAAGGAGCCGATCGACCTCCTGTCGAAATCGGTCCGCTGCCCCAAGTGCGAGGGGAAGGAGTTCCGCAAGGAGGACGACATCTTCGACGTCTGGTTCGAGTCGGGCTCGAGCCATCGCGCCGTCTGCCAGAACCGCCCCGAGCTCGCCTTTCCCGCCGACCTCTACCTCGAGGGGACCGACCAGCACCGCGGCTGGTTCCAGCTCTCGCTCCTTCCCTCCGTCTTCACGCAGAAGGGACAGTCGCCGTTCAAGACGGTGCTCACGCACGGCTTCGTCGTGCTGGACACGGGGGAGAAGGTCTCGAAGTCCGAGGCGGACCGCAAGCAGCGGGAACTCTGGGAGGCGCTGCTCGCCGAGAACATGGCGCAGAAGTACGGGGCCGACCTGCTCCGGCTCTGGATCGCCTCGGTGAATTTTACGGACGACATCCCGGTCTCGGTGAAGATCATCGCCGAGAAGGGCGAGGCGTATCTCAAGATCCGGAACACGTTCCGGTACCTGCTCGGAAACCTGCACGACTTCGACCCGAACCGCGACCTCGTTTCGGCCGCCGACCTGCTGGAGATCGACCGCTGGGCGCTGATCCGCCTGCGGGGCCTCTGCACGACGGTCACGAAGGCGATGGAGGCGTTCGAGTTCCACCGGGCCGTGGCGGCGCTTCACAACTTCTGCGCGGTGGAACTGTCGTCGTTCTACCTCGACGTGCTGAAGGACCGCCTCTACACCTCGGCGAAGCACTCCCGGAGCCGCCGGGCGGCGCAGACGGTGATTTGCGAGATCCTGATCACGCTCGCCAAGATGTGCGCGCCGGTCCTGGCCCACACCGCGGAGGAAGTCTGGGCGCTCATCCCGGGCGTGAAGGAGTCGGAGAGCGTTCACCTCGCGCACTGGCCGCGGCTCCGCGAGGCGCCGATCGACCAGGAGTTCGAGCGGACGTGGGACCGCCTCTTCAAGATCCGCTCGGACGTGGCGCGGGAACTGGAGAAACTGCGCGCCTCCCGGGCCATCGGGAAGTCGACCGAGGCCGTGGTGACGCTCGCGACGGCGAACGAGGACCTGCTGGACTTCATGCGATCGCACGAAGGCGATCTTCCGACGCTCTGTCTGGTGGCGGAGGTGCGGATCGAACAGGGACAGCCCGCCGGGGCGACGCAGGGGACGGAGGTGAAGGAACTGTTCATCTCCGTCGTGAAGTCCGCGGCGGCGAAGTGCGAGCGATGCTGGAATCTCCGGCCGGACGTGGGGAAGTCTTCAGAGCACCCGACCCTCTGCGGCCGCTGCGTGGATGTGATGCAGACGGCGGTCGTCCAGGGGTAGGCGCCGCTGAAGCCGCCGGAACGGCAGAAACAACGGACAGGGAGCCACTGAAAGCACTGAAGGCACTGAAACGGAGGAGTTTGCGGAAAGAAAACAGGGGAATCGGGAAAGGCCTCTTCTCCTTTTACTGGTACGCCGCCCCCCCCTCATCCACGCATTGCCGCGACTCTGATTTCCCCCGAAACTCAGCACTCCCGCGTCCGGTTCAGTGGCCTCAGTGGATTCAGCGGTTCTCCTCTCCGCCGATGTTTCGATGACACTTCGCTGCGCGATCCTGCTCTCGGGCACCGGCCGCACGCTCGCCAACCTGCTGGCCGAGCGTGACGCCGGCCGTCTCCCCATCGAGATCTCCGGGGTCCTCTCCAGCAAGGCCGGTGTCCGTGGCCTGGAGATCGCCACGGCGGCGCACCTGCAGACCGCCGTTGTCGATCGCCGCGAGTGCGCCTCCGAAGAGCGATTCGCAGACGCCGTTACGGCGACCCTTTACCGCTGGCGCCCCGACCTCCTGGCGATGGCCGGCCTCATCCACTTCTACCGTTTGCCGCCCCGATTCCTGGGCCGCGCCGTAAACATCCACCCCGCCCTGCTCCCGAAGTTCGGCGGCCGGGGGTTCTACGGCGAACGCGTCCACCGCGCCGTCCTCGCCGCGGGCGAGAAGGAGAGCGGCTGCACGGTCCACTTCGTCGACAACGAGTACGACCACGGTGAGATCATTCTGCAGCGCCGCTGCCCGGTCCTGCCGGGCGACACGCCGCACACGCTGGCCGATCGCGTCTTCACGGAGGAGTGCCTGGCCTACCCCGAGGCGCTGAG
>JACPTZ010000227.1 GCA_016192525.1 Planctomycetota bacterium | reverse complement strand
GCGCCTCGCCCTTCGACTCGCCCGCCAAACGGAGGCGGGCTCGCTCAGGGCGGACGGATTTCCAGGGATCTGCGCTGCCCGTACATGAATGGTCCGGGCTAGCGGTACACGCACACCCGGTTGCGTCCGCGCTCCTTGGCGGCGTAGAGGGCCTTGTCGGCCTTGTCGATGAGCGCTTCCCGGGTGGTGTCCGAGGCGGGATCGAACGCGGCGATGCCGATGCTCACCGCGATCTGCAAGTTGGGATACTGCGCCTCCCGCAGGCCGCCGAGGAGTTCGATCGCCTTGCGGACCCGCTCGCCGTAGATGATCGACGCCTCCAGGTCGGTCTCCGGCAGGATGCAAAGGAACTCCTCGCCCCCGTATCGTCCGACGATGTCCACGTCGCGCGACGTCGTCTTGATCAGGCGGGCGACCTCCTGAAGCACCTGGTCTCCGGCGAGGTGGCCGAAGGTGTCGTTCAGCTTCTTGAAGTAGTCGAGATCGCACATGGCGATCGCGAGCGGGCGATTGTACCGGCGGGACCGGGCCAGCTCCTCGCCGAGCCTCAGCATCACCTGCCGGCGGTTGTACACGGTCGTCAGCTCGTCCTTTGTCGCCAGGTCCTGCGTCCGCTGGAAGAGCCGGGCGTTCTCCATCGCCAGCTCCGCTTCGGCGACCAGGACCCCGAGCGACTCGATCGACACGGCGTTGATCGGGTGGCCGGACAGGGCGTTGTCGATCACGATCAGCCCCGCCAGCTTGCCGCTCGATTTCAGGGGGGCCGCAATCATCTCGCGCGCCTCGAGGCTCTTCAGGATGGTGTTGCCGAGCGTCTCCGTGGCGCTCGAGTTCACCCGGAAGGGCTTGTGGCTCGACTGGCACAGCGCGAGGAAGGGGTCGTCCTTGCCGAACGGGAACCGGAGTTGCTCCGGATCGAGCGCCATGTTGGTGGAGTCTTTCAGGTCGAGCGCCTGGAGGGCGTCGCGCGACTCCGGGAAGCCGAAGTAGATCACGCGATCGAACCCGAGCCCCTGCTGGATCGCCGTGAGGATGGCGCGCCGGACGCCCTCCACGTCGAGCGTCTGCCGCGCCTTGCGGATCGCCTCGTTGAGTTCGGTGAGTTCGCGGACGCGGGTCTCGAGGTGGCGCTTGGCCTCCTCGTAGAGCGAGTTGATCCGTCCGAGCTCCAGGTTCGCCTTCTGGAGGGCGGCGCGGAACCACTTGGGGTCGGGAACGGCCATGTGGTAGGCCTCCGCCATGCGCGCCATCTCGGCGTCCACCGCCTCGGTGATCGCCTCCAGGTTCAGCCGCGGCAGGTGGAACTCCTCCTGGATCGCCGCGTCGAGGAGCGGCGGGCGTTTGGCCTCGACCGACCCCATCCCCTGGGTCCAGGTCACGAAGTCCGCCAGCGTCACGATCATCGCGAGGTGGCGGTGCTTCACCGGCAGGTCGGCCGGAAGGTCGCCGTTCCGCGCGTGATGGTGGCGGATGGCGTCGCGGAGGATCTGGGGGAGGTGCCAGTGCTCGGCGGCCCATTCGCCCACCTCGGGGTGGGTGATGCCGCAGTGACGGACCTCGCTCTCGATCGTCGTCACCGGCTCCTGCCGGAGCGTGCGAAGGCAGTCCTGGAACCCGGCGGGATCGTGGAGATCGAGGATGACCTTGCCGATGTCGTGGAGGAGTCCGGCGACGAACGCCTCTTCCGGGAGATCATAGCCGACCTCGCGCGCGATGGCCCGCGCCGCCGCGCCGGTGGCGAGGCAGTGCTGCCAGTACATGATCTTGTCGAGCCCTCCGCCCGCCTGCTTCCCCTCGATCATGCCGTCGTAGACGCTTACGCTGAGGACGAGGCTCTTGAGCGAGGTGAAGCCGAGCATCGCGATGGCGTGATTGACGGTCGAGACCTTCTGCCGGAGGCCGTAGGCGGGGGAGTTGACGATCTTCAGGACCCGGGCGGAGAGCGCCTGGTCCGATTCCACGATCTTCGCGGCGTCCCGGGCCGAAGAGGAGTCGTCGAGCACCAGTTCGAGGACGCGGGTGACGACCGAGGGAAGGGTCGGCAGGTTGTCGAGGTCGCGCAGATTTTCGCGGGTGAGACGGGCGACCATCGTCGGCGCTCCACGGCGGGATCGGGGAAGCCTGAGCGTACCATCCGGCCGTTGAGGGAGTCAAGGGACCGCTGAAGTCGGGGAGCGCGGGCGCCGGGGGACGATCCGCCCGCGCCCCCCGCGAGGGCCGTCCCCTCGTTACGGCCCCCGATCTGCGATCGGCGGCCGACTCGGGGACTCGGGCGGGGGCGGGCGGCGTCCCTGCTCCTTCGCAAGGCTCATGGAAAGTCCGGGCGCATTTGAGTGCGCCCCATGTCTTGACGCTCCACCCGGGCTCCCGCTATCATGCGTGCTTCCGACTTCCGCCGGAAAGGCCCGCATGTCCGTCCTCGAAGAACTCCGCGCCCTCGACACCGCGATCACCGGCCTCGTAGACGATTTTCGCGCCGCGACCGAGGCGGCCGGGCGCGACGGTTCGGACCGCGCCCTCGACACCCTCCGGGACGTCCGCGGCCGGCTGAACCTGAAGTACTGGTCCTTCGTCTTCGCCCGGCTCGACGCCGTCCTGGCCGACAGCAGCCCCGACGCCCTCGCTTTCACCGCCGAAGACCTCTTCCGCATCAACTACGGCTGGGTCTCCGACCTCCTCACCCCCCGCGACCGGCTCCCCCCCCCGGCGGCCTTCACCGACGGCGAATTCCAGGTCCTCCTCCTCGGAGAGTGGCTGACGCTCGTGGACCGCCGCTACATGGAAGTCGACCTCCGGCTGGGCCTCGAGGCGGAGCGCCTCGGGCTCGCGCAGAGCCTCGTCGCGCAGGCGGAACGGCTCGAGATGTTGAGGCGCCAGCGCCGCGAATTGCTCGCCGCCCAGAGCGGCGGGAAGGCGAACGCCCTGGCCGACCTCTTCGAGGAATTCGAGATGGCCGAGGTCACCGTTCAGACCGTCGACCGCGTCAAGAAGTCGCGCAGTATCGGCAAGAGGCATGTCGAGCAGTACGATTCGGGGATGCGGACGGTGGAGCGCACCCAGGCTTCCATCACCGCGGCCCTCTCCTCGCTGTCCCCCGGCGACCAGGCGATCCTCCGGGAGATCAGCCAGTCTTCCCTTGCCGCCCGGCTCGCCGTCCTCGACCTGCAGAGCGCCCAGCGCCGGCTGGAGGCGCGCGTGCTGGACTCCAACCCGCGCCTGCAGGAACTTCAGGAGAAGCGCTCCGAACATCTGAAGGACGCCCTCCGCCAGATCAAGGAGGACATCGCCTTCTGCGCCCGATGGGGGAGGAGCGAGGCCTCCGCGGTCCTGCTTGCTCTGCGCCCGATCCACACCAAGGCGGACGTCGTCGAGGCGATCCGCCAGGTCGAGGACTACGACCCGGAACTTTTCAAGAACCGCGTGGTGGAGAAGCGCGGGCGTCCGCTCATTCTGCTGACGCCCGGCAGCGGCAATGGCTCGTTCGACTTCCGGACCAACACGCTCGTCATCCCGATCACCTCGCCCAAGGGGCTGCTGGAGTCGGTGGCGTATGCCCTCTCGCTCTATCGCCGGGACGTCGACCACGAGGTCAACGAGGAGAAGGACTGGAAGTCGTTCTTCGACGACGACCTGTGGCGCAAGATCGAGGACCGGTCCCGGCCGCAGACACTGCGCGACCGGCTCAACGAGTGGGCGTCGGCCTACCTCAAGTGGGTGACGAAGGAAACGCGCGGTCTGGCGGTCCTCGAGTCGGAGCTCCGCCGCTGGTTCGAGGAGCGGGTGGCGCCGAGCCGCCGCGGGGTGATCGTCCCGCGCGCCCTGCGCCATGTCCGGGCGTCCGACCGCCAGGCCATTCTGGAGCGACTCGGGGAGGGTCGCGACGCCCGCGACTGCTATCAGATCGGCGTCCTGCACTTCACGTTCGAATCGTTCGCCGAGGCCCTGCGTCAATTCGACCGGGCGATCGAGCTGGATCCGTCGGTCTCCGAGGCGCACTGGGCGCGGGGCGTCATGTACCTGTTCGACGAGGAGCGGTTGAAGGTCAGCGACTGCGCCGATCTCCGCGAGATGAGGCTGCGCGACCGCCTCGCCGGCGCGCGCGACTCGTTCCAGCAGTATACCCGCCACGCCGGACAGTCCTGGTGGCTCCTCAAGGCCCAGGACTACCTGCGCGAACTCAACTACAAGATCAGCGCCCTGGAGGGTCGAGCCCCGTGAAAGCGCCGGCCTCCAGCGACGTCGAGCGTCAGGCCCTCCTCGGCGCCATCGCCGGCGGGCTGGCCCACGAGCTCCGCAATCCGCTCAGCACAATGTCGGTCCATCTCCAGCTGCTGCGCGAAGACTGGTCGAGTCCCGCCACCACGAAGGAGCGTCTCTCGCTCCGGCGGATCGAGATCCTGCTCCGGGAGTGCCGCCGGCTCGAGGAGGTGCTGAGCGACTTTCTCCGCTTCGCCGGGGGGCATCGTCCCACGCTGCGTCCCAGCGATCTGAACACCGTCGTCCAGGAGACGCTCGATTTCGTCGCCCCGGAGGCGGAGCAGCACGGCCTCCGGGTGGTTTCCTCCCTGGCCCCGGATCTTCCCCCCGTCCCCCTCGACAGCGCGCTCTTCAAGCAGGCCCTCCTCAACATCCTGATCAACGCCGAGCAGGCGATGTCGAAGGGCGGATCGCTTTCGGTGTTCACGGCGCGGGACCGCGACACGGCCCTCCTCACCGT
>JACPTZ010000213.1 GCA_016192525.1 Planctomycetota bacterium | reverse complement strand
GTTCGGCGGCGTGGAGCGAAGGATCACCAGCGTAGGCGTCTTTGGGGCGCATCGGCTGGCGATCCTTCGCCTCGGGCTTCGCCCGAGGCTCAGGATGACAGGCCCGGAGGGGGGGGCCGTTCAGGCGGGATGCACCCAATGAGGAATGCGGAATGACGAACGGCGAAGGGCCTGTCGAGAGTCCAATCACGGATGCCGGATCGACCGGGGCGGAGCGCCGGTGTCGTTTCGCCACTTTCCTGATGGCCCTCACCATCGGCGCGTGGGGGTTCGCGATCTGGCAGCGCCTGCAGGTGGGGGAGATGACGGTGGCCGTCTGGAACGGGCTGGTCTGCGCGGCCGTCGTGCTGGCGCTCCTCGGCGTTCATCGGCGTCGTCCGTGGGGCTACGAGTGGATCCTTCCCGCGAAGCTGATGGGCGGGATCACCTCCCTGGTCCAGGCCGTGCAGGGGCATCCCTGGCTCGCCGGGGTGACGGCCCTGCATGTCATCGCTTTCGCCCTCGTGCTCGGCTCCCGAAACGCGTTCTACCCGCCGCCGCCCGGGGCGAAGGGGGGCGATCGGGCGTCGCCTCCGACCTTCGAGCAATGGCTCCGGGACAATTGCGAGGCGGTGGTGGTCGCCTTCGTCCTGGCGCTCGTCATCCGGTGCTTCTTCCTCGAGGTCTTCAAGATCCCCACCGGTTCCATGCAGCCCACCCTCTGGGGGGACCAGAAGGACTCGGCGACCAGTCAGATCCGGGGGGCCGGCGACCGCATCATGGTCGACAAGTTCCTCTACGCGCTCAAGCCGGTGGAGCGGTTCGAGGTGATCGTCTTCCGGTTCCCGCTCAACACCTCGCGGAATTTCATCAAGCGGGCGATCGGCGTCGGTCCGGAGGAGATCCTCCTCTATCAGGGAGACGTCTACTACCGCAAGCCGGGCGATTCCGAATTCAGCGCGGCCCACAAGCCGTTCCGGATCCAGCAGTCGGTGTGGATCCCCATGCCCGCCTTCGACATCGACCCCACGAGGAGAGAGCAGGGGGTGAAGGAGAACTGGGACCCGCCCGCGCTGGCCGAGTGGTCCTGCTCCAGCGGGGAGCTGCGGTTCGAAGCCCCTCCCGGCACGCGCGAGCCGGACTTCTTCAAACTCAACCAAGGGATCACCGACGGTTACGAGGGGGCCCCCTCCTACCTGCAGCGGGAGTCGAACGGCGATGCCCGGATCCGGCTGACGGCGCGGCGCGACACCTCCGAGTCCCGCCTCGGTCTCCACCTCTATTGCGACGCCGACGACTTCTGGATCTCCCTCGGAGAGACCGGAACCTTCCGTCGCGTCCGGAACGGCACCTCCTCGGCGGAGGAATCGTTCGGCCCGCTTCCCGAGCTGGCGGCGGGCCAGACCTCCCGGATCGAGGCGATGCTCTACGACGGAATCTGCACCGTGGTCCTGAACGGGCGGAAGGCCGGCGAGTTTGTGTACCGGAACACCTACGCCGAGCTCGACCGAACGGCGGCCCGCCGGCGGGGGATCGAGTTCGGGGCCCTGGCCGGGTCGTGCTCCGTCGAGAATGTGAAGGTGGATCACGATCTCTTCTACCTCAGCGCGCCTCCCCTCGGCGGAGGGTCGATCCTCTCCGAGGGGACGCCGTTCTTCGTGCCCGCCGGGAAGTACTTCGCGATGGGGGACAACTCCCCCTCGAGCCACGACAGTCGCCTCTGGAGGGAGGAGACGATCACGTACCTCGACGACCGCAACCAGACCCAGACGATCAGCGGCGACACGAGCAGCAACTTCACCGATCTCGACATGGTGGTTCTCCGGAACGGCCGGCGGTACTACGGGCGCGTGGAGACCCGCGACGACAAGATGGTGAAGGTGACGCTGGACGACACGACCCGTCTCATTCCGCGGTCCCAGCTCGACGGGGAGCCGAGGATGAGGTCGGTGCTTCGCGTGAACGATCTGAGCGGGACGGAGCGGTTCATTCCGCACGACCGGATCGTGGAGCGTCGGCCGGAGGTCCATGCGCCGTTCGTCTCGGACGAGGAGATGGTGGGTCGGGCGTTTTTCGTGTGGCTGCCGCTGGAGCGGGTGAAACTGATCAAGTGACCGGCGGCGGTTTGGGGTGAAAGGTGATGCTCTTCCGGGCCGAAGGACTCACCAAGCGGTTTGGTTCCCGTACCGTGGTGGATGGACTCTCCTTTGACGTCCATGCGGGGGAGATCGTCGGTCTGCTGGGCCGGAACGGGGCGGGGAAGACGACGGCGTTCAAGATGGCGATGGGGCTCATTCCGCCGAACGCCGGGAAGGTGATGCTGAACGGGAACGAGATCACCCGCCTGCCGATGTATCGTCGGGCGAAGATGGGGCTGGGGTATCTGGCGCAGGAACCCTCGATATTCCAGCGTCTGACCGTGGAGGAGAATCTGCTGGCCATTCTCGAGACGCAGGGTCTGTCGGGCGCGGACTGCCGCCGGAGGGCCGCGGAACTCCTGGCCGAGTACGGGCTCACCCGCGTGGCGAAGCAGAAGGCACACACGCTTTCGGGAGGGGAGACCCGCCGGCTGGAGATCAGCCGGGCGCTCGTCACCGACCCCAAGCTGATGCTGCTCGATGAGCCGTTTTCGGGCGTGGATCCCATCGCGGTGAATGACATCCAGGGGCTGATCCGCCGGCTGAAGGAGCACGGGATCGGCATCCTGCTCACCGATCACAATGTCCGGGAGATGCTCACCGTGACGGACCGTTCGTACATTATCGATCAGGGGCGGATTCTGGCTCACGGGTCGCCGCAAGAGGTCCTGGCGAACCCGGAGGCCCGTCAGGCGTACTTCGGTGAGCAGTTCCGAATGTGAACCGCGAGGGACGCGGAAGGCGCGAATGAAAGACGCCCCGATAATCCCACGTCGCCCCGACCTGGTGGTCGCCCTCCTTCTCGGCTGGCTCATCCCGGGCCTCGGGCACGTGTATGTCGGCCGCGTGGCGAAGGGGTTCTTCTTTTTCGGGATCCTGATGACCACGTTCGTCGCGGGGCTCTGGCTGGCGGACTATCGGGGGGTCCGCTGGGAGGATCACCCGTTCTATTTCGTCGGGCAGTTCGGGTCGGGGCTGACCCTGCTCCTGATGACTTTCGCCACCTCGGAGGCGCCGCGACCGATCGTCCACATCGAGTGGTAGGAGCCGGGGCTGCTCTACATGTGCGTGGCCTCGGTGCTGAATCTCATGTGTCTGATCCATCTCACCCCGCTGTCGCCGGACGGGAAGGCGCCCGAAGCCGGCCTTCCGGACGACGGCGCGGCGACCCCGATGCCGGGAGGCACCGCGTCATGAAGGGCTTCTGGTTATTCTTTCCGATCTGCGCCGTGATCGCGGTGGTGTTCAGTGCGGCCAAGGAGGACCGGCCCCGGGCGGTCGCCATCGGGAGCATCCGGTGGTTTCTCCTGCTCTGCACGGCGGTGATGGTCGGGTCGGGAGTGGTCTACGCGATCGGACAGTACCTCTAGCCGGCTGTTCATGAACCACCTCGTCTGCGACCGCTGCGGCCGGAACCTGCTCGTCGGGGAGGCGGTCCGCTACGAGGTGCGGATCGAAGTCAAGGCCGCCTACGATCCGCTCGAACTGACCTCGGACGATCTCCGGGGCGACCTCCGCGCCGAGATGCGGCGGCTTATTGCCCGGATGGAGGGCGAGGATCCGGCGGAGCTGGAGCGGGCGGTGTACCAGGTCCTCGACCGCGATTTGTGCATGGCCTGCCGCCGAAGCTGGACGGCCGACCCCCTGGGAAGGAGTTCCGATTGAGCGCCCCCGTCCCCGAGACCTTTCCCGCCCCCCGTCCCTTCACGCTGGCCGATCCGCTCGCCGCCGCCCGCCGCTGGTCCACCGGGACCGTCATGCTGGTCCTCGCCTTCTTCTGCGGGGCCTTCTATCTGCCGAATCTGGGCCGCGCCGACTTCGACAAGAAGGGGGAGCCGCGCGAGGGGGCGATCGTCGGCGAGATTCTCGACTCCGGCGACTGGGTCCTGCCCCGGGTGAACGGCCACCGCCTTCCGGAGAAGCCGCTCTTCTACTCCTGGCTGGGGGCGCTTTCCGCGCTCGCCTTCGGGCTGAACGAGTTCGCGATGCGGTTTCCGTCCGCCCTCACGGCGACGATCGCGGTCGTGGTCACCTTTGCCCTCGGCGAGTGGCTCTTCAACCGCCGCACGGGCGTCATCGCCGCGCTCATGCTCGCCGTCTCGACGAACTTCTACGCGCTGGCCACCAAGGCGCGCATCGACATGACGCTCGCCTGCGCCATCACGCTCGCCCTCGCCGCGTTCGCCCGCGGTTATTTCGGCGATCCCGCCCGGGCCGCCCGCTGGTACCTCGCCTCGGCGGTCGCCATGGGAATCGCCTCCCTCAGCAAGGGGCCGCTCGGCTGCGTTCTCCCGGTGTGGGTGGTGCTGGTGTTTCTCGCCCTGCGGCGGGACTGGCGGGGGATGCTCGCCATCCGTCCGTTCAGCAACGCCCTGGTGACCACGGCGGTCATGTGCGCCTGGTATCTGCCGGCGTGGTGGCTCTCCCGGGAGCGCGGGCTCGACGGCGGTCCGGAGGGATTCGTGGAGGTCGTGCTCTGGAAGGAAAACATCGGGATGCCGCTCGGCAGGGTGGAGGGAGGGGGGCACGCGCACGGATTCTTCTACTACGTGCCGCTCCTGTTCACCGCCTTCTTCCCGTGGGCGTTCTTTCTTCCGCAGGCCTGCTGGGGAATCCGCCGGGCGGAGGGAGTGGAGCGCGCCCGTTCGGGTTTCGTCCTTGTCTGGTTCCTCGCGGGACTCCTCATGTTCTCGGTGGCCACCGGCAAGAGGGTCGACTATTTGGTCCCGCTCTGGCCCGCCGCGGCGCTCCTGGTCGGTCGGGCCTGGGACCGGCTGGCGTCCGAGACGGGGGCCGGGCCGATCCGCCGACGGCTCCTTCCCGGGACGGTGGCCTGGGGGTTATGCGCGGCGGGGCTGATGGCGGTCCTGGTCCTGGCGTCGACGCCGCATTTTCCCCAGTCGGTGACCCGGGGAGTCACGTGGGCGGGTCAGACGTTCGGAGATCGCGCTTCGATTTCCGCTGAACGGTTTCTGCAGGGGGAGGACTGGAGGGTGGCGGTCGCCATCTGGGAACCCCTCCACCTTCACTTCGGCACGCTGGCGGTGATGATCGCGTTTCTCGTCATCGGCGGGGCCATCGGAATCGTCGGCGCGATCGCGGCGCGACCGCTGCTCTCCCTCGCCGGGTGCTGGACCCTTGTGGCCGGGTTTGCCTTCATCGTCACGCGGGTCTTTCTGCCGCCGATCACATATCAGTATTCGATTCGTCCCTTTCTTGAAGAGGTGCGTCACGTCGTGCCGTCGGAGGCGCCTCTCTACGCCGTCCGGACTTTCGACTATGCGATGCCGTTCTACCTGAGGCGCCACGCCCCGGACATCCCGATCGACGACCTGCGCACCGAGTGGTCGAAGGGCGTCGGCGCCTTTGCGATCGTGAAGGAGGGCGACCTCGCCGCGCTCCGCGAGGCCGGAGGAGGGGGAGACTTCATCGTGCGGGCCCGCTCGGAGACGACGCGCGAAGCGGGGCGATTGCTGCTGGTGCAGCCGCGGCGCCCAAAGTGAGGTGATCCATGTTCCGTCTGGTCGGAGTCGCGATCCTCCTCTTCTGGCTGGTGATGATGGGACTTCTCGTCCAGGAGGAGGTCTTGCCCGGCCTCCTCATGCAGGAGGACGCCTCTTACGCCGATCCCCTGCGCCGCCGTCTCGACCCGGACGAGTCCCTCATGGGGATTCTTCTCGGCGCCCAGCGGATCGGCGCCTCCTACACCGCCCTTCTTCCCCACGCCGACGGCACCTACGAGATCCAGAACGCCACCACC
>JACPTZ010000016.1 GCA_016192525.1 Planctomycetota bacterium | reverse complement strand
TTCAACAAACTCACGTGCACGTGAGTTTGTTGAACGGGATGACGTGCGGAACGCCCTAGTGCGCCTTCAAGATTGAATCTATGGGTTGCCGGGTGGCACGGGCAGCTCGCTGCCCGTGCTCGGAGCGTGCAGGCACGGGCGGACAAGCCGCCCGTGCCACCCACAAGTTCAATCTTGAAGGCCCACTAGCCGACGGCATCCACGGGCTCTTCCGCCTCCTCCCAGTCATCCATCCCCTCCCCGCTCCCCTTCGGCCAGATGTGGAATCCACCGCGGGAGAGGGGCGGGATGTCCCACGTGCCCCAGATGCCGTGCACGTCGCGCGCCCCGCGGTAGAAGACCTTGTGGCGGCCGGGATAGGTCTTGACCCAGGAGACGGAGTGTGTCCCGGCATCGAAGGCGCCACGGATGACGAATCGGCCGATGTCGTCGGCGCCGGCGCCGGTCACCATCCCCTCGTGGAAGGTGAGCGAAAGGTCCATCCGGTGCCGGCTCCCGCCGGCGGCGTAGTTGTAGAAGCCCGTCCAGGGGCCGGAGGGGAAGGGATCCTGGCTCATGAAATGGATTATACCTCCCGCGGGCGGGCGAACAAGGCGAGGGGGCAGGACGTATACGTCAAGAGATGCCTGGAAGCGGCGAGCGCTCCTCCTCAACCATGCAGAATCTGCCATGCGCGAGAACATCTACGTTCGGAACAATGTACGCCCGCAGCATTCGGGACGAAGGACGCGAATAGATGTGGAGAATCCCCTACGGTCCTGCGCTGCTGGCGATCTGGGGACAGCCCGTCCTCACGCTGGCCGTCTCGATCAGCGAAGGCGGTGGGTGCATCTGCAGGTGGGCACCAGCATGGAATCTGGCGGCTTTACTCCTCATCATCCCACCCGTTGCCCTGGGCACCCTGTTCTCTCCGCCCCGCCCGCCCCGCTGGGCCCCGGCCTGGAGATCATTCTGCCTGGCCTTCCTGGCCCTGAACTTCGCCCACCTCGCCTGGGTCAATGCGGCCTGCGAGAAGGCGCGCTGGTATCCATTCAACGGGGAACTCGTCGCCGACTTTCGAGACGCCCTGATGCTCTTTTCTCCGACTGGCTTCGGCGTCTTGAGCGCATGCTGGAGCATCAGACAGTACGATCGGGGCGGGGAGGCGACCGCCCGGCGGGGATTCTCCCTCTCCACCCTGCTCCTCCTGATCGGTTTTGCCTGCCTGTGGTTTCCCCTGGCGATGGGAGCGCCCATGGGGTGCCGCAGGCATCCCGCAAATGAAACTTCCGCCGTCGCAGCCCTCAAGCAAGTCGTATCGACGCAATCGACTTGGCGCCAGACCGACTCCGACGGGAACGGGATCCAGGACTACTGGACCCTCGACGTGGCCGGCTTCTACGGAATGCGCGACGCCTCGGGGGCCACACTGAATTTCATCGATGTGAACTTCGCCAAGGCGGACGGCAGACCCCGGGTGACGTTCAACGGGCAATCGCCGACGCCGGTGGCGAAGTCCGGGTACCTGTTCTACGCGATGAAGTGGGATGAGACGGGGGCCGCGTACAACGTGAACTACGTCCCGACCCAGCGAAACGCGACCTTTCCCCAAGGGCGCCCCGCCTGCAACCCGTACAAGTTCGGTTTCTGCGCCGTGCCCGCGGTCTACGGCCAGACGGGAATCCGCACCTTCATCGTCAGCGAAGAGGGCGTCCTGTACGGGGTCGACTCCGAGTGCAATGCCCCGGTCCTGCGGTGGCCCGGAGTGGATCCGACGGCGTGCACGGTGAAGGGGAGGTACTGGAGGGTCGTTCAATAGCCGCCTGCGATGCCATGTCCTGAAGAGGGTGGACTGAAGTGCCCTCCGAATCACCGCGGAGGCGGCGAATTCGAACATCCATCGGTGTTCGAGCCCCGAGGGGGCGGTCTGATCCGGCCCAGGCCGAAGGCCTGGGAACAGTGCGGACGCAGAGCGGGAGCCCCGCAGCACTCGGTGCGGGATGGCCCGCACCCGCGCATGTTGAGCACCCTCAGAGCCGAATGACGCGAAGATAACGACGGATCCCCGTAGGGCGCCCCGGAGGGGCGCACAGGAAATAGCCGGGGGTGGAACCCCCGGACCATCGGCGAAAAACAAGGAGAGCCCCGAAGGGGCGACAGAAGCGCCGGGCGCGTACGACTGTTCTGTCGCCCCTTCGGGGCGAGCCGCCAGCTATCTTCGCGCCATTCCCCTCAGGGGGAGAAGATCAGTGTTTCTCCCCCTCCTTCTCATGCTTCTTCGGCGGCTGAATCGCGAAGGCCGTCGCCAGCAGCGTGACGTTCCCTGCCGCATCGCGCTTCACGGTGCCGCTGACCTGAAGCGTCGCCAGGTGACTCAGTCCCTTCCACCCCTTCATCCCGACCGGGATGACCGAGCCCGACGCGTCCACCATCTTCACCGTCAGTTTGTGGGGCGCCTGCTCGTCCGCGCTGAAACATCAGTAGTCCCAAGGGGTCGCGCAGCCTTCGTTCGAGGGTCAGGGCGGCAGAGACAGGTCCATGACATTCACCGCGGCCAGGCCGTCGACGAAGTCGCAGATGCTCCCCTCCACCACCAGCGCCTCTCCATCCTTCGCGTTCATCTTGGCGTCATCGACACTCCTCGCCCCCTCCAGCGGAGCGGCCCGGAACAGCGCCGCCAGCCGATCGACGGGCGACGCGGCGGCGCCTCCCGAAGAAGGCGGGACCACGGGCGACTTCACCTCCTCACCGCAGCCGGCGATGAAGAGCGCGACCGACAGCACGACCGCCGACACTCGCATGGGGTGATCCTCCATGATTCCAGAGTATTTCGCTCCCGCACTGGAGCGGGTGTGGCGCATACGCTGGTGATCCCTTCGACTTCGCTCAGGGCAGGCTCTTCGCGTCCGCCTGCGGCGGACGCTCAGGATGACAACTCGGCGCCCTTCACCTCATGCCCTCAGCGCCTCCGGGATCGGCATCCTCGCCGCGCGGACGGCCGCCGGGAGGGCGCCGAGCAGGCCGAGGAGGAGCCCGACTCCAATCCCCACGGAGAGCACGTGCGCGTCGGCCTCCAGCCGGAAGGCCCCCATCGTGAACCGCACGGCGGCTCCGTGAACGAGGGCCACCACCGCCCCCGACGCCAGCAGGGTGGCGAGCGCCGATTGCAGCAGCGACTCCTGGACCAGCGAGAGGGCCACCGCGTGAGAACGCCATCCGATCGACTCGAGCGTCCCGATCTCGCGAATGCGGCCCTTGAACGCCGCGTAGATTGTGTTCGATCCCCCGAAGAGCCCCCCGAGTGCTACAATCGCCGCCATCGCCCAGGCCATGCCGCGGATTGGACCATAATAGGCGGCCAGGGCCGAATAATACTCGCTCTCCCGCTGGGCCATGAGTTCCAGATCCAGGCGCGACTTGCAGAAGAGGTCCACCTCCGGGAACGACTCCGGCCCGGCGAGTCGCACCGCGATCGCGCTGATGTCCTGGCGTCGCCGGGCCTCGTTCCACTCGTGCAGAGGCGCCCAGATCTCCGATTCCACCGCGGTTCCGGGCGCGGCGAAGATCCCGGAGATCGTCCACTCCCCCCCCTCGGCCCGCAGCCTGCGTCCCACCGCCAGTTCCCCCTCCGTGAGCCCGATCTTCGAGCCGGCCAGGCGCCCCACCAGCAGTTCGCCGGGTCCTGGAAACCGGCCCTCCACCACCGCCACCTCCTCGTGCACGAGAAAGGCGGCCGGCGTGACGCCCCGGATCACCGCCAGCCGGCCCGGCTGCCCGGTCGGATCATCCTCGCCCCAGAGCAGCGTGTCGGAGTGGACCTCCAGCGACAGGGCCGCTCTTCCGTCGACCGTCGCCACGCCCGGCAGCGAGGCCGCACAAACCCCGGCGGAGGCGGGCTCCAGGGTGGATCGGACCAGGTCCCCGTCCGAGGCCAGACCGTAGATGAGGACGACTTCGGTCGAGCCGGTGCGCAGGAGCGAGTTCTCCAGTCCGCGCGCGAATGACCCCACGGTGAGCACGGCCGAGATCGCCAGGAAAAGCCCGAACACGGTGAGCCCCGTTCGCAGCGGGGCCCGCAGCAGATTCCGCACGCCGTATTCCCAAGGCAGCAGGCCGAACATGGGTTCCCCGTAGAAGGTTACCGCATTGTCATCCTGAGCGCCCGCCGCAGGCGGACGCGAAGGATCGCCTGCTCATACGCCAAGTTCGCTCCAGTGCTGGTGATCCTTCGCCCTGCCCGCCGGACGGAGGCGGGCAGGGCTCAGGATGACAACGCCTGGGGCGTTACCTCGTACGGTCCCCCTACAGACTCCTCAGCGCATCCACCAGATCGATCCGTGAGGCGCGGATCGACGGGAAGACCCCCGCCACGAGGCCTCCGGCGAGGGCGATTCCGAACCCGGTGCCGAGGACCGAGGGCGTGGCCAGGAAGTTCACCGTCACCCCCTCCGCCCCGAGGTTCCAGTGGCCCAGACCGAGCACCCCGGCCGCGAGCGCCAGACCCACGATGCCACCGACGGCGCCCACCACCATCGACTCTCCCAGCATCAGCCCGAAGATGACCCGGTCGCTGTAACCGAGTGTCTGCAGCACGGCGTGCTCCCGGAGACGATCCAGCACGGCGAGCATCGCCGTGTTCGAGATGAGCACCAGCATGATGGCCAGACAGACGTAGCCCATCCACCGGCTGAAGCGGATGATCTGAACGAGGTCTCCGAGGGCCTGGACGACGAAGGCCTGGTCGCGCCGCGTCGTAGTGAGCGCCTGATCGCCCTCGAAGGCGGCGTCGATCGACCGCGCGATCTCCTCCGCCCGATCCGGGTCCGCGACCTCTACCTCGATCTGCGTCACGGTCCCGAGCGAGTTCACCGTTTTGGCCCGCTGAAGGAACTGGAGGTGGGTGTAGATCAGGTTCTCCTCGCGCGGGTCGTCGCTCGTGAAGGTCCCGGCCACGCTCACCGTGATCCCGCCCATCGCGAACTTGTCGCCTGCCTCGAGGCGGCGCCGTTCGGCGAAGCGCCGTCCCACCAGCGCCGCCTCCTGATGCGACTGGAATTCCCTGAGCGCCGTCGGCGGGATCCGGAGCTTGTCGCCGGTGTTCACCATCTCCGGCGGGACCCCCTGAAACGCCACCATGTCGAGGCTGGCCCGGCAGTTGTTGAGGTGGACCTTGACGGGGACCGCGGACGTGACCCCCTCCATCTTCCCGATCGCCGAAGCGTACCGCTCCGGCAGGCGGCTGGTGGCATATCAGAAGCGGTTCTTGTGATAGACGATCAGCCGGTTTGTCCCCCGACGGACGGTCAGCACCTCGTCCAGCCCCGCCTGCATCGACTGGACGAAGACGAACAGGAAGAGCGAGACTCCGACGCCGCCCAGGGTGAGCAGCGTTCGACCGCGGGAGCGAAGGAGGTTCTTGATGAGATAGGGGAGAAAGCGCATGGCTGTTCCTGACGCGCCCCCGGACGGATAGGGAAACGTACGAGGCTACTGCCCCTGAGACTGTCATCCGGGGCGATGCCCGCCACCCCCGAGTAGGCCGCCCGCAGGCGGCCGTACCGAGGGGTTGGCGGCCCTGAGCGCAGCGAAGAGGAAGGATCACCAGCCTTGGCCGAGAGGAAACTCATTCGCGCGTATGCGCTGGCGATCCTTCGCGTCGGGCTGCGCCCCGCAGCACGTGCTGCGGGGCTGCGCCCGACGCTCAGGATGACAATGCAGTATCCTCGTACAGAGAAACAACAGCAAGTTTCTCGCCGCGAGGATCAAAAGGGTTGACGCCTCATCCGCTCATCGACTCCCGCCCCCGTTCCCGTCCACGATCACGCCCTTCTCCAGATGTACGGTCCGATCCGCGATCCGGCCGACGTGCGGGTCGTGCGTCACCATGATCAGCGTCTTCCCGCGCCCGCGGTGGAGCGACGACAGAAGTCCGAGGACCCCCTCGGCAGCCTCCCGGTCGAGGTCGCCCGTCGGTTCGTCGGCGACGAGA
The DNA here is from genome assembly GCA_016192525.1 of Planctomycetota bacterium. Lineage (GTDB taxonomy): Bacteria > Planctomycetota > MHYJ01 > JACPTZ01 > JACPTZ01 > JACPTZ01. The sequence continues at coordinate 937 of JACPTZ010000016.1, read as the reverse complement.
ATCGCGGGATCGGCCACGAGGGCCCGCGCGATCGCTCCAGGGCCAGGGCCATCCGCTCGTGACGCTCCCGGCGCGACATTCGGTGAAGGAGGAGCGGCATCTCCACATTCTCGAACGCGGTCAGAACCGGAATCAGGTGGTAGAGCTGAAAGATGTAGCCGACGTGGTGGGCCCGCCAGGAGGCCAGTTCCCGGCGCGACAGCGTTCCCAGATCGACGTCCGCGATCTTGACCGCTCCGCTCGTGGCCCGATCGATCCCGGAGACCAGATTCAGCAGCGTCGTCTTGCCGCTCCCGGAGGGGCCCATCAGCGTGATGGCTTCGCCCTGCCGGATGCTGAGGGAGAGGTCGCGGATGGGGACCACCTCGCGGTCTCCCTTCCGATACGCCTTCGTGACGTTGACGAGATCGATGAAGCCCATGGCCCTGCCTCACTCCGTGATCTTCAGCCGCTCGCCCTCCCGGAGATCCGCGGGGGGGTCGGACAGCACCCGGTCGCCGGGACGCAATCCCTCCTCCACGATCGTCCGGTCGCCGCTCTCCCCGCCGAGTCGAAGGGAACGGCGCTGGGCGCACCTCGTGAGCGGGTCCACCGCCCAGACCCAGGGCGAGCCGTCGGGGTCGCGCACCAGCCGTGTCGCCACCATCACCCGGACGGCAGAGGACCCTCCGGCGGCCGCGCCCGCCCCGCCGGCGCCGCCGACGAAGCGGGCCTGGCAGAGCGTCTCCGGTCGAAGCTCCGGGTGCGCGCCGTCCAGTCCCACGTGGAACTGCACGGTGTTCTTCTGCACGTCGGCCACCTGCACCACCCGGAGTACCTTGCCGGGAAAGGAGCGGTTCGGAGCGGTGTCGCTGCGGATTTCGATCGACCCCGCGCGACCGACCAGCGGCACCCGATCGAGCGGCACATCAACCCTCACCCGGATGGAGGCCGGATC
>JACPTZ010000026.1 GCA_016192525.1 Planctomycetota bacterium | reverse complement strand
AAGACGCCACGCTTGTGGAGGATCTCGTCCGCCTCGGGGGTGGTGGGACCGTTCGCGGCCTCGGAGACGATCCGCGCCCGGATCTTCGACGCATTGGCGGCCGTGATCTGGTTTTCGAGGGCGGCCGGGATCAGGATGTCGCAGTCGAGTTCGAGCAATTCGGCATTTGAGACCTTCGTCGTCCCCGGGAAGCCGGTCACCGAACCGGTCTTCCGGGTATGGGCGACCAGGGCCGGGATGTCCAGGCCTCGCGGATTCAGAATTCCGCCGTGGACATCGCTTACGGCCACCACCTGGAAGTCATTCTCCGCGAAGAGCACCGCGGTGTTGGATCCGACATTTCCGAAGCCCTGGACGACCACACGGCGGCCGGTGGGGGGCTGGCGAAGGGCCGAGAGCGCGGAGAGCGTGGTGTAGAGGACGCCTCGGGCGGTCGCATCGACCCGTCCCTCCGAGCCGCCGACCGTGATCGGCTTCCCGGTAACCACGCCCGGTTGTCCGTGACCATGGGTCATGGAATACGTGTCCATGATCCAGGCCATGTGCTGGGAGGCGGTGTTGACGTCGGGGGCGGGGATGTCGTGCTCGGGTCCGATGATCTCGATGATCTCGTAGGTGTAGCGGCGGGTGAGCCGCTCCTGCTCCCCCTTCGAGAGGGCGTTCGGGTCGATCTGGATTCCCCCCTTCGCGCCGCCGTAGGGGATTCCCACGACCGCGCACTTCCAGGTCATCCACATCGCGAGAGCCTTCACTTCATTGAGCGTCACCTCGGGGTGATACCGGATCCCGCCTTTTCCGGGGCCGCGGTGGAGGGAGTGCTGGACGCGATAGCCGTTGTAGACCCTGACCGTCCCGTCATCCTGCCGCAGCGGGACGGAGACGATGAGGCAGCGCCGGGGGTGGCTGAGGACCTCGAAGTCTCCCTCGTCCAGCCGCATGATGTCCGCCACGCGGCGGAGCTGGGCGGAGGCCATGGCGAAGGGATCGAAGGGCGCCGCGGGTTCGGAGGTCTTCCGTTTCACAGGGGGGCGCGGTGACATGGTGAGGGGCGGAGTTGCCACTCCTCGGGGTGGTCCATCCTGGGGGTCAATGGGGCGCGGATGGGGTCGCAGCGTTCGCTCACTTCGCCGCCGTCTTCTCCTTCTTCCCCTTGACCTCCGGCGCCTCTTCCTCCTCCTTCCGTTCCACCAGTTCGAACAGGGCTTTCACCCCGTTGTCACCGAGGCGGAACATGTTGAACCGGCCGGGATCGGCGTCGCGCTTCGACATCCGCCGGTGTCCGCCGAGGAGGAGGATGCGGGTGTAGCCACCGACCTTTTTCGGATCCATCTTCTCCCGGTCGAGGAAGCGCGGGCCGATGTCGTGCATCAGCTTGTAGGCGGCGTCCTCGTTGTGAAGGAGCTGGATGAGCCGGCGGTAGTGGTGCAGCTTGAGTTCCGGCCGCGCCGCCGCGCGCTTGGCGAGGGTGATGCAGTGCTCCGCGAACGGGCGGAACTCCTTGGCCTTCGCCTGCGTGGTGACGATCCGTTCGTGCGTGAAGAGGGCGTTGACGATGTCCCTCTTGAGCGCGTAGCGGGCCGCCGTGGGACGGCCGAGCGCGCGCCCGGCCTTTCTATGCCGCATGGCCGTCGCCTCCCTTGTCCTCGCCCTCGCCGAAGATGGCGTCGAGGTCCATTCCCAGCGCCAGCCCCAGGTCGCCCAGCTTCTTCTTCACCTCGCGGAGCGAAGTTTTTCCGAAGTTCCGGACCTTGAGCAGCTCCGGCTCGCTTCGCCGGACCAGCTCGCCGATCGTCATGATGTTCTCGGCCGTCAGGCAGTTCGACGCGCGGACGGACAGGTCCAGTTCCGAGACGTTCATCGACATCTTGCCCTTCAGCTCCTCGAGGTAGGCCTCGCGCTTGCGGGCCTCCTCCTCCTTCTTCTCGTTGATCTGCAGCTCCTTCCCCAGCTCGAAATACTGCACGAACGGATTGAGGTGGGTCCGCAGGATCTTCGAGGCCTCGACCATCGCCATTTCCGGCGTGATCGTGCCGTTCGTCCAGACGTCCAGGATGAGGCGGTCGTAGTTCGTGAGCTTGCCGACGCGCGTGTTCTCGATGTTGTACTTCACGCGTCGGACCGGGGAGAAGGCCGAGTCGATCGGGATCCGGTCGATCTCCGGCTCCGCCTTTTCGTTTTCCGCGGCGGTGACGTAGCCGCGGCCGCGGCGGACTTCCATCTCCGCCACGAAGTCGCGCTCCTCGGAAAGCGTGCAGAGGTGAAGTTCCGGGTTCACGATCTCGATGGCGGCGTCCGGGATGATGTCGCCCGCGGTGACCTCGCCCTTCCGGTGGACGTCGATCCGGATCGTGCGCGGCCCGTCCGAATTGACCCGGAGGACGATTCGCTTGATGCTCAGGATGACGTCGGTGACGTCCTCGACGACCCCGGGGAGGGAGGCAAACTCGTGCGAGACCCCCTTGATCTTGACCGAGGTGATGGCGGCCCCCTCGATCGAGGAGAGGAGGGCGCGCCGCAGCCCGTTGCCCACGGTGACGCCGAAGCCGCGTTCAAAGGGCTCGGCCACGAAGCGGGCGAACGTGGGTGTGGCCGTGGCGGCGTCGCACAGGACGCGGGTGGGCAGTTCGAAGTCCTTCCAGCGAACTCTCATCGATATCCTCCTGCCTGACGGTCGGACGAGTGGGCCGTGGATGGGCGGCTAACGCGACGCGAACTCGACGATCAACTGTTCCTGGATTCCGAGGCTGACATCTTCGCGGCTCGGGTTCTGGAGCACGGTGCCCTCCGGGGGTTCGTCGCCCGTGACCTTGAGCCACGAGGGCATCGCCTCCCGGTTGGAGGCCTTGAGCGATTCCACCATGAGGCGTTTGGAGCGGTCGCTGGCATACGGCTTGACGACGTCTCCCGGCCGGAGCCAGGCGGACGCGATATTGCAGCGGCGCCCGTTCACCGTGACGTGCCCGTGCGAGATCATCTGGCGGGCGGCGGCGCGCGAGGCCGCGAATCCGAGCCGGTGGAGGATGTTGTCCAGCCGGCGCTCGAGGAGCACGAGGAGGTTCTCCCCGGTGTTCCCGGGCAGGCGCAAGGCCTCCGCGTAGGTGCGCTTGAACTGCCTCTCTCCGAGGCCGTAGTAGCGCTTGCACTTCTGCTTCTCGCGGAGGTGGATGCCGTAGTCGGTGGGGCGCGATCGGCGTCCGCCATGCTGCCCGGGTACGGTCTCCCGGCGGTCGATGGCGCACTTCACCGTGTTGCAGCGCAGCCCCTTGAGGTAGAGCTTCACCCCTTCGCGGCGGCACAGACGGCACTTGGGACCGAGGATGCGGGCCATGTGAGGATCCTAAAACGTAAAACGGAAAACGTAAGAAGAGACGGAAGAAACAGAAACAGAAGAAACAGAAACAAAAGAGCACACGGAAACGTCGCTATACTCTTCGCTTCTTGCGGGGACGGCAGCCGTTGTGCGGAAGCGGCGTCACATCCTCGATCGCCCGGACAATGATTCCGGAGGCTTGGATCGCCCGGACCGCCGATTCGCGGCCGGAACCGGGGCCCTTCACCCGGACATCGACCTCACGAACCCCGAACCGCTTGGCCTTGTCGGCCACGCTCTCGGCCGCCTTCTGCGCGGCGAACGGCGTGCTCTTGCGCGAACCCTTGTAGCCGATCGTCCCGGCGCTGGCCCAGCAGAGGGTCTCGCCGTTCAGATCGGTGACGGTGATCATCGTGTTGTTGAAGGTGGCGAGGACATGCGCGATCGCCTTCGGGACGAGGCGCTTGATCTTCTTTTTCTTGGCTTCGGCCTCCCCGGCCGGGGCCTCCGCCGTCGCCGGGGCCGTCCCCGCCGGAGCCGCCGCCGCCGGAGCCGCCGCCGGGGCGGCGCCTTCGGCCGGCTTCGCGGCTTTCTCCGGCTTGTCGGCCTTCTCGGGCTTGGCCGCCTTCTCCGGCTTCGGCGTCCCCTCGACCTTCGGGGCCGCCGGCTTCTCAGGCTTCTCTGCCATGTGTGGTTCCTTGACCTCCGACTTTCGACTTCAAACTTCAGGCGGCCCTTACGTGGGCGTCTTGGCCTGTTTCTTGCCCGCGACGGTTTTCCGCGGTCCCTTGCGGGTCCGGGCGTTGGTGCGGGTCCGCTGCCCCCGCACCGGGAGACCGCGCCGGTGCCTCATCCCGCGATAGCACTGGATGTCGCGCAGGCGCTGGATGTTCTGCTGGATCTGCCGGCGGAGCGCGCCCTCGACGACGTAGTTCTTGTCGATGATCGCGCTGATCCGGCTGATCTGGTCCTCGCTCAGCGTCTTCACGCGGAGGTTCGGATCGACCCCCGCCTCCTTGAGGACGATCGCGGCGTTGACCGAGCCGATGCCGAAAATGTAGGTCAGGCCCACGACCACGCGCTTGTCACTGGGGATCTCGATTCCGGCGATTCGGGGCATGTCGCTATCCTTGTCTCTGCTTGTGCCGCGGATTGCTGCAGATCACGCGCGTCACCCCGTGGCGCCGGATGATCTGGCAGTGTTCGCAGATCCGCTTGATCGAGGGTT
>JACPTZ010000105.1 GCA_016192525.1 Planctomycetota bacterium | reverse complement strand
TCCGACGGCCTTACGGCCGCACGGCCCGCTGGGCCGTGCCACCCCTGGGGGTCCCAGCCCAAGAGACCGGGTCGCCCCGCAGCACGCGCTGCCGGGCGACAAGAAGTCTGTCCCGGACTTTTCGAGATTCGTCATTCGCCCATTCGCCATTTGTTATTGGGCTGCGGGTGAGCGAAGCGAACCCGCGTTATGTCCTGGAGGACCCGTATCCAGCCCGTGGCGCAGAACGACCAATCGAAAGGACGGGTCGCAAGCCTCTCGGCCTGCCCCAGGCAGCGTCGCGCCTGCGGCCCGTCGCCGAGGGTCTCCTTCCATCCCTGCGCGCACAAACACCACTGATTCGAGAACTTCGCCAGGCGCTCGGCCGCCTCGAGGCACCGACGAACGGCCGCAGCGTCTCCACACTTCGTCTGCCAGTCTGCCGCGCAGGAAAGTAACCCCTCGACGCTCGACGCAGACTCCTCTTGCTTCAAGAGTGACCGGCGCCCTTCGACGATCAGCGCGTCGTCCATCGTTGAGACTCCCTGGAAAGGATCCAGGCAGGGTATATCAGCATTCGACTCGAACCGCTGTGCACTCGCCAGATCGGGAGGCGCGGGCGAGGCCAGTGGAGTTCACGGTGCGGCCGGAGCCGGCACAGCGGAAACAGAAACAGAGACAGAGACAGAAACAACAACGGAATCTCGGTTGCAGTCAGGCGGGCCAGACCGGGGAGAGAAAGAGATTCCACGGGAGGAGTCCAGTAAAGCGGTGACGAGTCGCCGCACTCCAAAATGCGGACCGCCACCCCTCACCTTCTTCTTCCCGGAGAACTCGCCGAGGAGCGCCTCGGTGCTGAAGTTGTATCGACCGGTGTCTCTTCACCCGGCGCCGGCCCTGAGACAGGCCCGAACAACGCCCGCATCGAGATCCGCCGCCTGCTCGCGCGTGGGAAGGCACGGGTCGCAGCCGCAGGCATGGCCCGGCTTGCCGTCCCCGAACTTCAGCCTTCGATCTCTTCGAGGCAGTCGGGCTCGGAGGGGAGCGGATCGCGCCAGAGCCAGTCGACACGCACCCAGAACCCGCGGAGGGCGTGCGATTCCAGCCGCCCGGTGCGGACGGCCCGGCGGCGGTAGGCGCCGGAGTGGAGACGGTGGACGTGAAGGGTCTTGCGCTCGCGGTCGGCCACCCAATACTCGCCGACGCCGAGGTCGGCATACTCCTCGGCCTTCTCTCCGAGATCGAGGACGCGCGAGCCGGGGCTCACCACCTCGACGATGAGCGAAGGGACAACCTCCAGCCGCTTCCCGTGCGCCTTGTGCGCCTGCTCCGGCGGGATCACGAAGATGTCCGGTTCGCGCCCTGTCTCGGGCCCGACGCGAATCATGGCGGGGCCGGTGCCAACCCGACCGAGTCTGTGTCGCGAGCAGAACCCCGTCAGCAGAAACGAAAGAAATCGGACCAGATCCTGATGTTCCCACCCCACCGGCGAGTGCATGATCAGTTCCCCCTCTTTGTACTCGCAGAAGCGCATCTCAGGCGCCTCGTCGAGGTACCGCTCCCACGTCCACCCGGACATCCGCAGGAGCCAGGGCTCCGTCACCGGCTTCATGTCCGCATCGGCATCGACCAGTTCCAGTTTCATCGATGAGCCCTCGCGCCTGCTCCCTCCAGCCATTATATCCCTCCGCCAGCCGGGGACAAGGCGATTCGCGGCTCAAATGCGCCCACGTTATCGCGCCGGTCGCAATTCTGTGTCATTCCGGGCGCAGCGAGGAATCTGACCGCCGAGCGGTCTATCCTCTCAAGAATCCTGGCGACGCGAGTTTTCGGGAACAGGGCCAAGGGAAGGCGCCACTGAAGGCCGGAACAGATCCCTCGTCGCTGCGCTCCTCGGGATGACACGAAATCGTGGGCGCACTTGAGGATTCGCGGGAGGACATCTTCCTGGCGTGCCGGATGAGTCCTCCACCCCTGCTCAAGACGGCCCGGTGACTTGAGCCCGTGCCGTTGCGGTAGCGGGTGCCGCCGCCCCTCCCCGGATCAGGTCGATCAACTCCTCGGTCGAGAGCTTCGCCGCCGCGTCGGTCCCTTCGAGGACGCCGGACACGAGGTCGCGCTTGTCGGCGTGAAGCGCGAGGATCTGCTCCTCGATCGTGCCGGTGGAGACGATCCGGTACACCATCACCGAGCGCGACTGTCCGATGCGATGGGCGCGGTCGGTGGCCTGGTCCTCCACCGCCGGGTTCCACCACGGGTCGAGGTGGATCACGTAGTCGGCCCCGGTCAGGTTGAGCCCGGTGCCGCCCGCCTTGAGCGAGATGAGGAAGAGATCGCCCTCGCCGCGCTGGAACAGGTCCACCACCCGGTCGCGTTCCTTCGGCGGCGTCGAGCCGTCGAGATACTGGTACGGCACCTTGAGCGCGTCGAGGCGCTCCCGCACCAGGGCGAGGTGTCGGACGAACTGGCTGAAGACGAGGGCGCGATGTCCCTCCTCCCTCAGTTCGTCGATGGTCTCCATGAGGACCCGCATCTTGGCGGACTCCAGCGTGATCTCCGGATAGACGAGCCGCGGGTGGCAGGCGAGCTGGCGCAACTCCGTGAGGGCGGCGAGCACCTCGAAGCGGCGATCCTCCGGCCCCGGGCCCCGGCCCCTCGTTACGGCCGCCTGCGGCGACCTACTCGGGGCCTCGGTTGACGGCGGAAGGCCGCTCGGACCCTCGGCGCCCCCGGCGGCGCGATGAATCGCGCCACCACGAACGGCGGGCTGGGCAAGCCGCGCCAGCGCCGCCAGCCGCGCCGCGTCGTAGATCTTCCGCTCCTCCGGCGAGAGTTCCGCCGCGAGACGCACCTCCGTCTTCGGCGGCAGTTCCCTCAGCACCTCCCCCTTCGTCCGACGCAGGATGAACGGCCGCACCATCCGCGAGAGGACCTTGCGACGGCCCGCGTCCTTCCCGGCCTCGATCGGCTGCGCGAACTCCTCCCGGAACCGCTCCCAGCTCCCGAAGAGTCCGGGCGAGACGCCGCGGAACAGGCTCCACAGTTCGCCAAGGTGGTTCTCGAGCGGGGTCCCGGTGAGCGCCAGCCGCCAGTCGGACCGGATCCGCCGGATCGCCTGCGCCGTCTTCGTCTGGCTGTTCTTGATGAACTGCGCCTCGTCGAGGACGAGCGTCCCCCACCGCACGGAAGAGAGGCGCTCCGCGTCCCGCAGCGCGAGGCCGTACGAAATGACGACGAGATCGCCGGCGCGATGGGCTTCCACCGGCGCCGTGCGGTCGGTCTCCCGGTAGAGCACGGGATTCAGCCCGGGGAAGAACCGCCGCGTTTCGCGGATCCAGTTCGACGCCACGGAGGTGGGCGCCACGACGAGCGCCGGTCCGCCGTCCGCCCGGTCCGCGAGCACCGCCAGCGCCTGGACCGTCTTCCCGAGTCCCATGTCGTCCGCGAGGCACCCCCCCACGCCCCACGCGGAGAGACGGCTCAGCCAGCGGTAGCCTTCGATCTGATAGTCGCGCAGCGTCCCCCGGAGCCCCGCGGGCGGATTGGGGTTGAGCGACATCGCCTGCTCGAACCGCCGGAACATCTCCTTCCAGGCCTTGGTGGCCTCGATCCGGCCAGATTCCCTGACCAGATCGGCGATGAGCGGGGCCGAGGCCGGACCGATCTCGATCTCGCGATGATCGGAGCGCGCGAGGTACGCGATCCCGCTGAGACGCTCCCGCAGGAGATCCGAGATCCGGTACCAGCGGCCGTCGCCAACCGGGACGAACCGGCGCCCCCGGCGCATCGCTTCGAGGACCTCGATGAGACGCACGCTCCCGCCTTCGAGCGCGATCTCCCCGTCCAGACCGAACCAGTCCTTGCGGTCCTCGATCTTCACCCGGAGCGCCTGCGCCCCGAGGTCCCGCATCAGAGTGAGCCGGCGGCCGTCCTCGGGCCACTCGACGACCACGCCTTCCGTGGTGGCGCGGGCCTCCCCGCCCGCGCCGGCCGCGCCGGCCGCGCCAGGCAGGGCAGGCGGGGACGCCTGCCTCACCGACGCCGCCCTTCGACCCGGCTCAGGGCAGGCTTCCGCGGCGCCCTCCAACCGCAGCGAAGCCTCCAGCGAGGCGACGAACTCGAGCGCCGCCTCGTCGTCCGGAATACGCCACTCGCGAGAACCGAGGCGCATGAACCTCTGAAGTCCCAACTCCCGCTCCACGACATCCGACCGCGTCCGCTCGTCGCCGAGATCGCGGCGAGTGAACTCCCGTCGATCGGGCCTCGACAGGCGCATCACCGCCACCCCTTCGCCCGGCTCGACGAGCGGCGTGCCGTCTCCCAGCGGCCTCGCGCCGATCCGCACGCCCAGGCCGGGTTCCCGGTCGGGCGTCAGAAGAAGCCGGACCCGGCGGTCCGCCGGGATCTCCACGCCGGCGAGTTCCGCGGGCAGATCGACGGACACCGCGGCCTCGATGAGCGGCAGGCGCGACAGAAGTTCTTCCGAGCCGGACTTGGGGATCGTGACCGGCCGGAGGACGAAGGCGTCGACGATCGCGAGGGCGGCCGCAGAAGCCCGCGCCACGACGATCCGGTCGCCCGGCTCGTCGATCAGGAGGCAGCCATCCTCGCACGGGATGATGTCGCGGACGGGCATGTCCTGCGTGCGGGAGGGCGGCGCCGCAGTGGCCTTGGAGTGTGCCGCGGAAGCGGCACCCGCCGGGTCGGCGCCCTCACCGGCCACGCCGGTGGAGCCGGCATCCGCGCCGGCCCCGCGTGGCGCGGGCGTCCCCGCCCGCGCCACCTCTTCCGATCTCGCCGCGGGCGCGGCGCCGGGGATCGGGACGGTGAACCGCACCCCGCCCTCGAGATCCCTCGCGAGACCCAGCCGGAGATCGCCGACTGCGACGCACACCGGGCGGGTCAGCTCATCGCTCCAGAAGACGCCGGAGTGTCCGGCGAGATGGGCGAGGGCTCGGAACACCGGGGTCGGGGATTCGCGATGCGAGTAACTCCAGCCTCCGAAGGAATCGATGCACAGGACGGCCGCGGCGGAGCGGTCGGCGGGGAGAATCCACTCCCCCATGTCCTCGCAGAGTCGATAGAGGGCCCGTTCGCGTCCCTTGCTCCATCGCCCGGACTTGCCGAGGGTCTGGATGACGGCGGTAATCCCGAGCGCACGATGGTCCCGCGAGAGGCGCCAGACGACGCGCTGCCGCTGAGGGGCAGGGCGATCCGGGTCCGATACGGGCTGGAGCACGGCGTCGAGCCGGTCCAGGGCGAGCTTCCAGGCCGGGGGCCTCGCCGCCGGGACGGAGCGGCGTCCGCCGAGGGAGGCCGTGGAGTCCCCGCTTAGTCTCTGAACGACCGCGCGCAGCAGGGCGGCGATGTGTTTGCAATCACCCGCCCCGGCGCTGTACGGACACGAGCAGGACCGCTCGACCCGGCCGCTTCGATCGAGCAGACTCAGGATCACGATATACGGCCTCGGATCGCTCCCCTGCACCCGGGCGGTGATCGTGCGACTTCGGCCGTTCCAGACGACATCGCGGATGCGCCCCTCATATCCCCTCGACCGCTCGACGAGCGACGACGAAAACCGGGCCAGGGCACGCTGGATGAGAGAGAACTCCCTGACGGTCAGCCCCTCTTCGGGAAGGGCCGTTGAACGATGCGCGGTGCGGCCCCATTCGGCGCCGCGCGCCGACCCGGATCCCGAAAGGGTGGCCCGCATCTGCGCCGCGGTCGTCAGAACGGGGTCTCCGTCCACATCCACCAGGCCGCACTCCTGCGCATTCGCGAGGATGGGCCCCAGCGGCCCGATGGGGTGGGCGACGATCGTGGGCAGGCAGCGGGCGACGACGTGGAAGACCTGTCGAACGGCGTCCACGGGACCGGGCGGCGGCGAGGCGATCACCTCGGCCAAGGCGCCGCGGAGGCGCTTCACTGCGGAGGCGCCGTACGCGTGGGGAACCGCGGGCATGGGCGACAGGGAGTAGAGGCCGCGGTCGAAGTCCCGGCAGGAGACCACCCACTCGTGCGGCAGGCTTCCCTGTCCCGCCGGGGCGAGGCGGAACGCGCTCACGGTAACGAGGTCTTCCCGGGGACCGTCGGCGAGGTACCGGTCGCGCCGTCTCCCGAGGAAGTTGAAGCACATCTCGGCGTCGCTCCGGGGGAACAGGATTCTCTCGCGGGGGATGCCGGACCCGTCGGCGCGTTGGAGGGCGAGCCGATTGGGATCGACCGGGAGCGGGACGAAGGGAATGAACCGGTGTCCGGGGAGGAGGACCCCGCGTTCGCGCTCGGAAGGGAGGAGGCGGATGACGAACCGGCCCTTCGCCGCCAAGGTACGGGGGGTGTGAAAGCGGTGCGCGGAATCCAGGGCCACGGAGGGATGCGCGATGAGGAAGGCCGCGAGCGCCTCCAGCCGCCCCTTGGCGGTGGCGCGGGGCGCGAAGCCGGGGAGAGCGGCGTCGCGGCACGCCTGCACGGCGTCCTCAAAGGAGAAGGACTCCGGGCGTCCGGAGATCCACGTCTCGATGGCGGAGAAGTCCGCCGGCGCCTCGCCGGGGCCCCGGCGGGTCACATCGCTCATGATGGGGGCGGGATTCTACACGCGCGGCGGCATCGTGGCAAGCGTGAGCGTACGGTTTCTGTGTTCTGCGCGGCTCGAAGAACGACGAGTCCGAACCGCCTCTCCGGGACGTTTTCGTCAAGGACGATCATCGCCGCGACGCCCTTGCGTGTTCGGCGTCATCCGCCGAGAGGAGCGCTTGTCGGGCGAGTCGAACCGCCTCGCCGATGGCTTCCTCGGAAATCCGTCCCTTCCATTCGTCGTGAGTCGTAAGGAGTGGTACCCCCGGCAGGACTCGAACCTGCAACCACCGATTTAGAAAACCGGTGCTCTGTCCGGTTGAGCTACGGGGGCGCGCTTGCTGTGTAAGAGTTTACGTCAATGCCCTTCCAGGGTCTATCCGTTTTGTACGCTCCTTGTACGCTTCTCGGGGGGATTTGAGGCCCTCGCCAGCGCTTCGGCGGCGTCCCGGAACCCCTCCGGGGCGAGGTGCGCGTACCGCGCAAACATCTCCGGCGTAGCGTGCCCCACGAGGGCCATCCCCTGCCGGTCCGGTATGCCGGCGGCCACGAGGCGTGACACCGCCGTGTGCCGAAGCGTGTGGGGCGTCACGCGGGCCGGTCCCTTCGTCTCCAGGCCGGCGAGCTTCGCCGCCCTCTGGAACGCGTGGGCGACACTCGTCCGCTCGTACGGCTCCCCGGTGGTGAAGTTCACGAAGACGAACGCGGAAGGCCCGTTCGGCCCGACATGGGGCGGAATCGAGTCCAACGCCCCGAGCGCGAGTCCATTCAGGGGAACATGCCGGACCTTTCCGTTCTTGGTCTCGGGGACGCGGAGAAGGGCCCGCGTGCGATCCACGTCGGCCCGCCGGATGGCGAGGATCTCGCCGAGTCGCATGCCGGTTTGAACACCCATCACGATGATCGGATCGAGCCAGCGCGGTGCACACGTCCGGATCCGACGTTCTTCCTCCACCTCCAAGAAGCGATCGCGCACGTTGTTCTCCTTGAGCGGCTTGACCGCGGCCACCGGGTTGCGGTCGATGAGACCCCGGCGCATCGCCATGTTGAGAGCCTTGTGGAGTACGGCGCGCTCGCGGTTCACGGTGGCGGGAGCAGGACTCGGGCAGGAACACCGGCGGGATCGGCATTTCCCCCGGTGCCTCACGGTGTTCCTCCGCTCGGCGACGTAGCGCTCGACGTCCCCCGGGCTGATCGCGCCCAGCGCCATCGAGCCGAAGAAGGAGATCAGGTGCGCCAGACAGTCTTCGTACCGCGCGATGGTGGTCTTCTTGTTGTTGCTGGCGTCGCAGTCCGCTAGAAACTCCGCCCTGAGTCCCCGAAGGGTCTTGGCGGTCAACGCGCGGGGCGATGTCAACCCCAAGCTCTTCGCCCGGGCGATTTCGCTCATCTTCCGGGCTCGCAGCGCGCGAGCCTCTTCGCGGGTGGTCGCCACCGTCCGCTCGCGATGCCATCGCCCGCCGAGATCCTGCCAGCGGATGCACCAGACTGGCTTGCCCGGCGTGCGCGTGTCGTGCCAGATACCGTCCGTGCGACGGCGTTGTTTGACCTGCTCGCCCTCGATGCTGGTCTCGCTCATGGCTTCCTCCTCTTCTTGCGGTCACCGTGGCTGCGGACGTGTTCGATCAGGGTCCACCTGAGATACTCGGACAGGTTGACGCCCTGTTCGAGCGCGAGTACCTCGAGCGCCTTACGGACCCTGGCGGGAACACGGGCCGAAACCACGGGTTGCTCCTCTCTCCCTTTCATGGAGCATGATTGTATACGATAGTAGACTTGAGGTCAATGGATTCCTGGGGGGGGATGCGGTCGGTCGCTGGTCCCTCAGCTACTCCTCCGGCGCGCCCGCGACGCGCGCCTCTGCCTGCGCACGCAGATGATCCACGAGCCCGGCGACGTCCACCCGAAGCGTCCGGCGACCGAGCCGAAGCAGGAATTGACCGGGTAGAACGGCGCGCACGAAAGCGCGACGCAGAGAGTCAGCCGTCGGATACCCTAGGGCGGCTGCCGCGTCGGGGAGTGACATCAGGCTGGGGGGGCGAGGGAGGGAAGCCTGTCCCTTGGTCACTTCATGCTTGGCGCGTTCCATCGCACACCCTTCACTTCTCCGGTTCCCCCGAACCCACTACATACGCTGCTTGGGGGGGGCCGGCGCATCGAGCATTGGATCAGGCAGGTCCTGACTTTCTCCCTGAGTTTGTACGCCCTGCCGGTGCTGGAGATCTCTGGTTCGGTTCCGAAGTAGCAGCGGAGAATTGAACTGCGAACGTCCTTATCCTGGAATACGCTCCTCAACTGGCCGACCGCCTTCGCGAGAAGGTTGTGCGTACCGGGACGATTGAGTCCCTTCCGGTTCGATAGGTCTTCGGCGCCGAACGGCATCAGAGGGTACTGCAGAACAGCGATCAGGACGCCTCTAGCGCGAGTGCCCAGAACCGCATACCCACCGGGACTGTTGACGTTAAGATCAACAAGATGACCACCATTTCTGTACAGCAGGCGGCCGCAATGGCTTGGACAGAAGAAGACGCAGTCGAACCTGAAGAAGGACTTGGGGAACCGGCGGATCTCTCGGCTGCGCGGCACGCCGTCCACCGTCACCCGGGCCGCGGGCGCGTGCTTGAGACAGCCCTCGACTACCTTCGCAGCAGCTCCGCACCCAATAGTCGTCGGTTCGATCTTGCCCGTCATGACTCATCCCCTGCCTGGTAGGAGGTGTTCCGCTTGCTCCCGAGATCATTGGGGAAGGCGCGGAGGCACGCTCAGTGGCCGGTCGTGTAAGGAGAGTGACCGGCCACTACCATGAACTGGTGGACAGACCTTGGGCAGCGCTGGACAGAATCCGCCTTTTTTGTAAGAATCTCGCATTCTCTGGGTGCGTGGGTGGTTAGGAGAGTTTCCATGAAGGGTGATCCTCCCGGACGCCTCTCTGTCGTGGTCGTGACCGACGTGATCGAGGAGGGGCAAGAGAAGCAGGAAGAACAGAAGAGACACTGGCTCATCACCGCGCGCCCGCAGATCAAGGCGACACCATTGTTGGGCCACTGGGCATACCGTGCCGCACTCACTTGTCTCAACTTCGAGGAGTTTTCAGACCGCGGGTTGAATATCACCCTCCGGATTCCAGCGAAGCTCTCCCCCTCCGACGATCAGGCGGAGGTAATGCCCCACCTGCGGACCATCTCTCACCCGGGTGCGATGCCTTCCTGGACCCTACTCGGCTACGCTGTCACGCGCGTTGGTCATGTCCTGATTCCGCACCGGGCCTGCTGGCACGGCTGGGTGGCGAGAGGTGAGATCCCGCCAGAAATCGCGCACGCTTGCGAGTCGGCACCATTGGATACTCTAGAAGCCACGACCGCGCACGAATCCCCCGAGGTTCTTGCCCTTCGCGTCTGGCCGGCCGCTCAGGAGTTGGCGCAACGACAGGGCCGCGAAGTCACTCCACTCGGCATCGCGATCATGACAGGGCTACGGCCTCTCGAAGTGGAACTGGGGATTTCCATGTTGGTCGAAATAAAGGCGCTGACCCTCGATTCGGAGAGAAAGCAACCGCCAGGATTCAATGAGTGTCGTCTGTTTGAGTACGATGGCCCTTCACCAGGGGAGGTTCCTTATGTCAGTTCACGGATTGCCAAACTCATTGAGCATCTCGACGAAGTTGGCGGGAAATACCGCGACTGCGCCATTGCGATTCGGGCCGAGTCCGAGACAGCGCCGGCCGATAGTCGCTCAAGCGACGCCACCTCAGAACAGCATCGCGATCAGGTCGCCGAAAACGCATTCTGCTGCAAGGGCGACTACTGGGAGATATGGTTTCGAGGAAAGTCGCTAGGCATGTTCAAGGAATCCCACGGGGTCGGTTACCGATTCCTCAAGATCCTCGTGGAAAACCCAGGAAGGAGTTTTCGGGGGGTGGGACTTTGGCTTGCCACATGCGTGCCTCCTAAGAAGGGGAACAGGGAGGAGCCCGGCTTGCAACCCGCCAGCGGGTACCGCAGGCAAGAGAAGAAGTACTCGGAGGAGGACATTCAAGCGGTCGAGAAGGCTCTCAAGGAACTGGAGACCAAGTGCGGACAGTCAACGAATGTTCGCGGGATCAAGCGTCTCAAAGAGGAGATTCGCATGGTGAGGCAATATCTGTTGAGCATGCGTGGGGGGAGCGAATGCGAGCCGACCGACGACCTCGCGCCACGGATCAAGAAGGACATACAACGCGCGTTGGGCAAGATTCGGACTCGGAGTGCTGAGCTATGCAGGCATCTGGAGGACAACCTCCATCCACGGACCAACCAGTTCCAGTACATGCGCGATAGTGGTGTGGTCTGGGATACATTGGCCTAGAGGGACGTCCTTGCGTGCGGGCCGCGCCGAGTGGCGGCCGTGCGCTGACAGAGCTCTCGCTAGGTCGATAGCCGTGGGCAGGAGAACTGAGAAATAATGACGAGGTGAATTGGTTGGGGAGTCGAGGGTGCATTGCGTGGACCGAAAGTGGCCATCGAGTCGATGAAAGAAAGGGGAGTGGACAGCGGTCGCCGCCCACTCCCCGGTCTAGTCTGATGATTCACGCCCCCTTCTCGCCAGAGGCCTTCACGAATTCGAGCTCGTCGTTTTCGTGAAGGGTGGACGAACCCTGTCTGACCTCATCGCCATTGAGGAGGACGACAGCGTTCTCGGGAATATTCAGGACGGCGCCCAGCTCGCTGCGAACTTGGTCGATCGTCTTTCCATCCCACCGGGAGTCGTCCAGCTCGTTCGCACCACACGTAATCTTGCTCATGATGATCTCCTTGTCTGGTGGTATGTCGTGAAGCACCGCCCCCCATCGCGTGGGCGATGACCGCATTCCGCACCGTCGGGCAACAGCGCAGCCAGTGGCGAGCGTAACACCGGTCGCTACTTCCGCTCCACCGGCCTTGACCGGTTCGTGAGGATGTCAAAGTAGACCTCGCCGTAGGTGAGGCGAGCGGCGGTGGCCGCGTAGTAGGCGTTGAGGGCCAGCGCCGCGGCCGTGAGGTTGGTGAAGATGATCTGCGCGCCGCCGGGGAGGGCGGCGAGTTGCTCGCAGGAGAGGTCGGCCGGGTTCCGGTCGGTGGGGAATCGGATCTCGGGGTGATACCGATCCAGCGCGACCGTCCTCCGCCGGCCGTTCTGCCGCCAGTAGACTTGGACGTTCCCGTCCGTGCGATCGTTCCCCGCCGAAATGAGCAGCACCTCCCGGAGTCGGCGAGCCCGATCCGAGACGACCTTCCGCGTCGCGTGATTGTCGACGCCGACGAAGACCGCGTTCCCTTCGACGATGATTTCCGCGACGTTGCGTTCGCTGACGAACTCGGCCCGGGCCGAGATCGAGAGCGTGGGGAACTGCGGCCTCAAGAAGGTGGCTTGCGCCTCTGCCTTATTCACTCCCTGCTGTCCAACACCCGTCCGCTGTCGATCGGCATTCCCTGGAGAGTAGGTGTCCCCATCCACGAGATGCAGCTCCACCCGATCGACGATCCCGCTCACATACCGGGCGAGCGGCTCCACCAGGTGACTCCCAATCCCGCCGAGACCGATCACTACGATCCGTCTCACGACCCATCACCTCCTTTCAGTAGGGGAAACAGTCCTCCCTCTCCCACCCCCTCGGGAAGAGCGATCGTTCCTTGCTCAATTCGGCGAGCTCACGCTCTTCCTCCGGATCGGCCGCCCAGTCCGCAGGCTCCGACGCGGAACGCCTCCGCACTTTCGCCAGCCATTCCTCTGGGAATGACGTCTCGACGGAGTCCATCCCCTCGACGACCTCCTCGATCGGCACCCTGAACCTCCGTCCGTTCACGGCAGCAAAGGCTGTCATCGCCGCCGGGATCGGGATGAACCCTGCGGTGACGATGTGGATGCCGTCGAAGTTCATCTCGTCGTGCTCATCAGTGCCCGAAGGCTCGCTAGAAAACCCGGGGTGGCTGTGGATCGATCCCACGATCCGTCGCCTCTCGGAGTTCTCGTACTTCACCGTCGCCTCGCTCACTTCCTGCGAGGGGACATGTACGCCCCACTCCCCGCCCTCGAACGTGAGAAGGGCCA
Source organism: Planctomycetota bacterium (assembly GCA_016192525.1). Lineage (GTDB taxonomy): Bacteria > Planctomycetota > MHYJ01 > JACPTZ01 > JACPTZ01 > JACPTZ01. The sequence continues at coordinate 8,478 of JACPTZ010000105.1, read as the reverse complement.
GTGCCTCCGAATGGTGTGCCTCGTACACGCCCTTCATGAACGAGAGCACCTGCCGCACCAGCGACATGGGAATCCGAGCCACTTTGAGTCGAAAAAACTCTCGCTGCTCCGGATGGCCGGGCACGCACGCAACACGAACGGAGGCCTCAAATAGGCGGTTCCGCTTGAGGAGGTAATGCCCGTCGTGCCCCGTTACGTATGCGAACGCCTCGCTTTCCGGGACCTTCACGCCCGCCATGTAGGTCTTCATGGGTCGTCTCCTCCTTGATTGCCTTGAGGATCCCGAGGAGGACGGACTGCTCCTCCCGGTCCCTCGCGGAACCGTAATGAACTCCCTTCGCCCGCAGGACACGGAACGCGGCGAGGAGGGTGTGATCCTCCCGCGTCCCCTCGAACAGCTCGATCTCCGTCTCGCCCATCAGGGCGAATCGGTCGAAGACGCCCTCGATCGGCGTCACCTGCCCGGCGAACTGCTCCTTGAGCGCCTCCAGGATCCGCTTCATCGCATCCACCTCCTTTCATTGCTCCCCCAGCGCCCGCTCGACCAGTTCTCCCAGTGAGTGGGCCTTCAGCCAGCCGACCCGGCACGCCTCGTCGAGGCTGAGCCGGCTCCACCCCCCGAGGTAGTTCAGCGCCTCGGAGCGCTCCATGATCTCACGGGGCATGCTGTGTTCGTACAGCACCGTCGCCTCGACATTGAAAATCGACGACCAGAAGAACCCGGTCACGCCGGCCACGCGCAGGGGGATCGCGCTCGTGACGTCGAACCGGAAATCTCCGAGACAGACCTTCCCGTCGTCGAACAGGTTCGGCAGCGGGGCGAAGCAGAGTTCGTCCCGCCGTTGCTCCACCCGTTCCCGACGGAAGAACACGAAAAGCTCCTCCATCGCGAACGATTGGAACACTGAGATAAAGTAGGTCCAGGGGAGCGGGATCGTGTATTCCTTCGGCTCCATGGTGTCTCCCGAGCGCCCCGGCCGATACCGGATCGTCCTCGTGCATGGCTCCTGTTCGAGGACGTAGACCGAACGACTCCGCCTCTGCGCGAAGTAGACCGTCCCCGGCGGCAGGATCGGCGTCTCGAACCCCATCGTCGAGAAGAGCGATTCCTTGAAGTGCGCGAGGCTCACCGCCTTCACGACCGTCCGGTCGACCAATCGAACGACACCGTCTACGATCTCGATCGTTTCCATCCGATCACCTCCTTTCAAGATGGCGCCGCCGCGATGCCCGACGTGCGTCGAGGCCTGCGGCGACTCACCATCCGGGTGCGAAGCGCGAGGAGCGCCTTCAAGTCGCGCACTTCGACCAGCAGACGCCTTCCTCGTTCACGATCAATCCCTGTCAGATAGGCCGCCGATCCCTCGATCGAGTCCAGCCTCTCGGCCGGGACCTCCTCGCCGGTCACAATCGACCGCCTCACGTGATGAAGCGCGGCCCGGAGCCGACGACGCGACTCCCTCGGCAGCGTGGGGTGGTGGTTCACCACGATCCCCGTCACCCGCTGCCGTCTCGTGCTCCGGTACACCCGGAACTTGTCCGGGTTCACCTCGAACCCGTCTTCCTCCAGGATGCTCGCGACCGGGTGATAGATCGCTTGCAGATCGTCCCGGTCGCTGCTGAAGATGAGGTCGTCGGCGTACCGGCTGTACGTCGCACCCCACTTCTTCGCCAACCCCGCCAGGCGATAGTCGAGCACCCGAAAGATCATGTTCGACAGGAAGGGACTCGTCGGCGCACCCTGCGGCAGCTTCCCCTCGACCGTGCAGAGATCGGCGATGCGCGCAGCATCGTCGGACAAGAGACCCTCCCGAGTGAGGGCGTACTTTACTTGCCGCTCTGTGATCGTGGGGAAGAAGTCCTGGATGTCGATCCGGACGACGACCCTCTTCCCCACGTGCAGGGCCGCATTCGTAGTCGTCGAGCGGCCCTTCACGAACCCGTGCGCGTACTTCGAGGCCCGGATGCGACGCGCCATGAGCCAACGGAGGATGCTCCGCTGGAGCGACTTCAACGCCGGATCGGGTTCCATGATGGTTCGGAACCGACGGTTCGCCTTCCGGATCCGGTACATGCGGTAGCGCGACTCTTCCATGGCGCCCTCTTTCACCAGCAGCGGTAGGAGATCGACCACCAGACCTGCTGGATCGCATTGCTGATGGCCCACTTCGCTTGAAACGGGAGCAGGATCCAGATGATGAGGAGGAGCAGGGGTACGACCACGAGCAGCACCTTGGTGGAACTCTTCACGACAAACCTCCTTTCGGTGAGAGACCCTCGCTTGAGAGGCCCTTGCTCTGGCGGACGCACCGAGCGCCGAGGCGAAGCGCCGCGAGGCGCGAGGTGCGGTAGCCGAGAGCAAGGGGCTCGAGCCCGACTGTGAGAGAACTTCTCCCGTCGGCGGCGACGAAACATCGCCCGGACCCCGTCCTGCGAAGGGCGCGATCCGCCTGGCCGAGAGTCTCGAAGGGGAAACAGGAATCGTACGACTACGCGTCCTCGGCCTCCGTCGCCGCAACGGCGGGCGGCGGGGCCTCGGTCTTCAGTGGCATGATCAGCGCGAACCAGGGAGTCGTCTCTCCCTCGACGAGGAGCGGCGTGTCGTTCGCGCTGAGGTAGATGCGGCAGCGATCTCCAGGGAGAGCGCTCACGACGTCGCGGAGGTAGTGCGGGTTGATCGTGACCGATACCGGATCGCCCGTGAGGACTCCCTCAACTTGGGCCGACGTCTCCGCCCCCGTGTCGGCGTTGTTGACGGTGAGGTCGAGCGCGCCGTCCACGGAGACGATGCAGCCCGGGGCGTGCTCGGAGACGAGCGGCAGGACGGTCTTCAGTCCCTCGATCAGGCCCGCTCGCTCCACGTCGAAACTCGCGGAGTGCTTTTTCGGGACGACGCCGACGTACTCCGGGAAGGTCCCCTCCAGCGGCCTCGCGTACGCGATGCCGTTGGGGAAGGTGAAGAAGACCTGCTCCGGCGTTTCCGCCTTGCCCTTCTTCTTCGGGATCAGGATCCCGTCGGGATGCACCGCGGCGAAGAGTCGGGGCGGCAGGATGAGCGGCAGTATCTTCGAGGGGATGCCGAGCGGGCCGAGGTGGAGCCTCTTGCCGTCACTCCCCACCAGCGTCCCACGCGGGAAGTCGAAGAAGAGCCCAGTCAGGGCGAACCGGCTGGCGATCCGAGCCGTTGCCTGGGCGCAGAAGGCGACGGCGCGCGTGAAATCCGGGCCGAACGAGTACGCCGCCTCCACCTTCTTCGGGGCCTCCGGCATCTCCGGGAAGTCCGAGGCAGGGACAGTGCTGCGGAGCTTCGACTTGCCGACGGTGATGGAGTCTCCCTCGATCTCAAGGGGGACGTCCTCTACACCGGCGAGCGCCCAGGCCACCGATCCGAATTGGGCGCAGTTGACGACAACCGAGCCGGAGCCGGTCACCCCTCCGGAAGCGGGAACGCCGATGGTGGCGCCGATGTCAAGATCGGTGGCCGAGACCAGGAGCCCGTCGTCGGTGGCGTCCAGTCGGACGCATTGAAGGGCGGGCGATGCGGAGTGACCTGCCAGACACCGCGAGGCGGTGCGGATCGCCTCGTGGAGTTCCTTGCGGTTCACGGTGAACATGGGGACACCTCCTGACAGTGTGCGAATGGGGCGATCGCCGTTCGGGCCGACCGCCCCATTCGCTAACTTGAGTGAATGCGGACTACCCGATCTTCACGAGCATCCGCTGACGACGGACCTCCGCGACCTCAGCGAGGATCGCCCCGAGGAGGTTCTGGAAGGCCTTGAGCTGATCGACCGTCTCGGGCTCCGTGGAGACGATCGCGAGGGCGAGTCGGGTCCGGGGACCCTTCTCCGAGATCGACTTCCCGAAGGCGCAGAGCGCCTTGTGGGCCACGCCGGCGGCCTTGGCGAACGCCTTCGCCTGCGACTTCTCCTGCGGAGTCGTCGGAGGGAGGGTCGGCTTCGCCGGGGCCTTTCCGGTCTCGCCCGAGGCCGGCTTCGAGCACTTCTCGACCACGGTCCGGGCGATGGTGGCGGCGGCCTTCGTGTCCACCTTGCTCCCGGTCTCGCGGGCCTTGGAGACGGTCGCGTGGATTTCCTTCATCGCCGCCTCGCGCTTCTCGACCGGGGCCTTGTTCACGGCCTGGACGATGGCGCGACCCTGCGTCTCCGACAGCTTGCCCTTCTTCACCTCCCTCTGGAGTTCCGGGGAGAGCTTCAGCAGGGAGAGCTTGTAGTTCACCGCGGCGACGGAGACGCCGAGGCGTTTCCCGATGGCGGCCTGGCTGTACTTGCACTTGGACATGAGAGCGGCGATCGCGTGGGCCTCGTCCACCGGGGTGAGGTTCTCCCGCTGGAGGTTTTCGATGAGGCCGATCTCGATGGCCTGCTCGTCCGAGAGTCCGGGGCGGAGGACGCACGGGATCTGCTTGAGCCCCACCATCTTCGCGGCGCGGAAGCGGCGTTCGCCGCAGACGATGAGGTACTTCCCGTTCCGGTTGGTGACGACGAGCGGCTGGAGGATGCCGTCGTTCTTGATGCTCTGGGCCAGCCGATCGAGGCAGGAACAGCCCTCGTCGTCCTTCTCGTCGTCCCACTGTTGCCGGGGCTGGTTCGGGTTGGGGATGAGGTCCGCGATGGAGATCATGCGGACGTTCGAGGAGACGACGGGCGTCTCCTCGGGGGGTGCCACTTCCTTGTGAGCGACGGCGAGTGCGGTGCTCATGATTCAACTCCTTGCGTTGGGGTGTGCGGGCTCGTGGCGATGCCTGATTCCACCCTGATTCGGAGAGCAGCGGTTCGTAGTGCGCCCGTAAGGGCGCGTTGTTGTTGCTGTTGTTGTTTCCGTTGTCTCCGTTCGTTCCCTCTCCCCGGAGTGGAGAGGGTAGGGTGAGGGGCGAACTGCGGCATCGCATCAACGAGCCCAGAAACGAAAAAAGCCACCGCGATGGGTGGCCTGCGCGGAATACCGCAGCCCCGAGTAGGCCGCGAAGCGGCCGTATCGAGGGGCGGTCCTGCGAGACGGCTACCTCTGCATCGCATTCACCTCCTTTCGTGCATGGACGGTCCGGGCGAGTCGCGGAACGATCTCCCCGAGAGAATCCCGAGGGTGATTCCAGACGCCCGCGGCGGAGCAGAACGAGAGTCCGTGTTCGGACGCCTCGCGCTGCAGCCTCTGGGTGAGTCCGCGTGTCGCGGTGGCATCATCCGGGAGGATGACGACGATCTCATCGCCGGAAAACCATCGGGCAACGAGGTCGGTGTGGCGGAACGCGAGGGCGAACGAGTTCCGCACGCGGCGGTTGACCTCTTCCATCCCGAGGATGCCGTTGAGGGCATGGACGCCGTTGAGGTCGAGGAAGACCACGCAGTAGCGTCCCGGGGCGAGTCGTGTGACATGTTCGAGGAGTGCGGGTCGGGTGAGCATTCCGAAGGCGTCGTCGTACGACAGTCGATCGATCTCCGCCTTGAGGGCGGTGACGGAGTTCTCCCTGCGGTAGGGAGTAATGAGTCTCGCAGACATGCGAGCACCTCCTTTGTAGTTCCGGGCAGAATGAGTCGGATCAACGGAGCGCCCGGAAGGCGCCGTCGAACCGTTGTCAGAAGTGACGGTGAGGGGAAGAGTGCGGGAGCGTGATGTGGGATCAGAGAGGGATGGCGTGGACTACAGAAGACCGGCTCTCAGGCCGGTTTCTCGACGTGAAGCCCCGAACGAACGAGGCCCTGTGTTGTGCGTGCGCTCATTGAAGAGCGACGCTGTGTGCCTCGCGGCGGGACCGAACGAACGGAGACGCGGCGGAGGGCACGATGATTCAGGGCGTAGCAGGGGCGTGGGGTTTATAAGGCTTGCTGTCCACGCTGGCATTGGATGATCAATCGGCCGAGCGGAGGAAGGCGATGGGTGCTGCCATCGTCATTCGTCCTCAGGAAGGTCTTGAGCATCGTCATCATCCGGGTCAGGCAGAGCCTCCTCCGAGTGAAGAATGGTCAGAGTCTTGCCGTAACTGCCCAGAAACGTGACGTGCTCCACGATCTCAATGGCTGGGGCGCCCTCGAACCATGCGTCGAGCGTAGATGTGCTCTCCACGCCGTCTTCGGGATTCTGGTTGAAGGCGAGAGTCGACGATTGAGTCGGCAGTCTCTCTCCTCCAATGTTCCATCGCCAGCTTCGCCCCTTCATGCAATCGGACGAGACGCAGTAGTCGATTACGCTTCCTGAACTCACGATGACTGCGACCGGGTCATCAGAATATGTGGCGTACCGGATGGCGGTTGCGAGAAGCGACGCGCGGCATAGCAGCGATAGGGCTTGCACGGCGAGAAAACCGACTCCCGCCTCGACCATGGCCGGCCGAAACAGATGCTCCGGCATCAGGAGCCCGCTGGCGAAAAAGTCTGCCTCCTTCTCGTGAGATTCCTTCTTCCCGAATCCCATCCTCGAGAAATGTTGACTCTGACCATTCCGGAAAATGATGTCGGGGTGCCCGTCCAGAAAGTAGTGGCCGAGTTCATGTGCGATCGTGAAGCGAATGAAGCCCTCGTTCTGGATGTGCGGTGAGTAGAGGATTCCGAAGTTGTCTCCCCCCCTCACCAGACATCCCGCGAATCCCGGCTTTGCCAGGGCGCTCTCCCGGACTACAATTTCCCTGCGTCGGGCGACCTCGAATGGGCAGATCGGCAACGAAGCCATCCCGAGATCCTCAAGAACCTCCTGAGCGCGGTGCTCCGCGACCGCTTGGTCAATCCTTGCCGCCACGGCCAGTTCCCTTGTGCTTCTTGGTGGACTTGGCATTCGCGAGGAAAGCGGCAAACTGCTCGATTTGGTCGATGTCCTGCTGTTTCAGGTCTGTCAGGTGGCGAAATATCTTGTCCACGTGGGGGCCTGTCGCGGACAGGGCAGGCTCTCGTCCGAACAGATAATCCGTCGAGACGTCTAGGGCGTTGGCCAAACGCTTCAGATTATCGAACGACGGAGCACGCCGACCAGATTCGAAGTGGGAAATTGCGGAGGGTTGAAGCCCGGTCCGCTCAGCAAGTTCTGTCTGGCTGAGGCCACGCGCCTCACGCGCCCGACGCAGACGCTCGGAAAACCCGCTCTGATCGACGCTGTTTGGGCTTGACACGTGTATGACGTTTCCGTAAACTATGTGATGACGAGTAAGGCGATGTGCCTGCCGTCCCTTTTTTTTGGGTTCGCCGATGACGACGTCGTCATAGACTACACGACGTCTCCGGCATTTGCAAGGGCGAAAGCCCGAGGAGTAGCCGTGGCCATTCCCATATCCGGGCGCGATTTCGAGGGGCCGTACGCGTCCGCAGACGGACTGCGCGACAACGGTGGGATCTACGTCATCGTGGACCTCCGGTCAGACGGGAAGTACTACGTCGTCGACGTCGGCGAGTCCGGGCAGATTCGGACGCGCGTTCAGAATCATGACCGGGCAGACTGCTGGAGTCGCCACCAGCAGGGCAGTCTGTCTGTCGCCGTCCTCTACACCCCGGGCTGGACCGATGACCAGCGGAGGGCACTGGAGGGCCGCATCCGGGATCAGTACGCTCCAAGATGCGGCGTCGCCTAACCGCGATCACCTGGGCAGTCCTTGCCCCGCAATCTCGAGGTTCAAGGCGCTCATCAGTCGTATCAGTCCTCGCGCGCCGCGGGGCTGGTGGTGTGTTGGGTTTGCGCGCGCTCGTCTGTATGGAGGCCGTGGCCGGTTCCCCCGCCCCTTTGGCCGTGCTGTAGTCGCCCCGGAGTGAGCGGTTCCCCCGGGATAATTTAGGTCACACTTCCGGGCCTCCTCTGCCCCCCCTCGCGGGGAGAAAGGAGGCCCTCATGAAGGGCCCATCGGGAAGAAGGAGGCGCCCTCGGTACGCACCGGACTTCAGGCTGAAGGTGGTCCGGACGGCTCTCGAGAAGGACATGACCGCGGACGAGGTCGTGCGCCTCTATCACATCGGGAAGTCCACCTGGCAGAAGTGGAAGGCGGAGTACCAGGAGGGGGGCGAAGAGGCCCTCCTGAAGGAGAACTCCGCCGACGAAGGCGCCGAGGACAAGGCGAAGACGCCGACCACGCCTCCGGAGTGGCGGAACCACGTCGTCGCGACGAAGCGACAGTTCCCATTCTTCGGGGCCCAGCGGGTGTGGCACTGGCTCCGGAGAACGCTCTACCTCCCGATCACGCCGCGGGAGGTGAAGGAGACCCTCCGCGAAGAAGGCCTCGTCACGCCGGTGCCGCCGAAACGCCGCCAGAGAAGGGCGCCGGTCCCGAAGCGGTTCGAGCGGGCGCAGCCGAACCAGATGTGGCAGTCGGACATCACGATGTTCACGATCGGGAAGACGGAACGCGTCTACCTCATCGGCTTCATGGACGACCACTCCCGCTACCTCGTGGGATGGGGCCTGTACACGAGCCAGTCCGGGGACCTGGTCCTGGAGGTACTCCGGAACGCCTTCGCGACGTACGGAAAACCGCTCGAGATG
>JACPTZ010000204.1 GCA_016192525.1 Planctomycetota bacterium | reverse complement strand
GTTCGATCGGGGAAGAGCGATGTCGGCCGGGGCCGGCTCGGCGAGCGGACGACGCCGCGCGAGATACTCGATGTGCCACGGCGAGTGATAGGTGTAGAGCCAGGGAAGAGAGGCGTACTCCGGGAGCCGTCGCAGCGCCTCGCCGGGAAAGGGATGATGGAACCAGACCGCCTCGGTCCGACCCCGCGCGGACGCGAGGCGCGCCAGCCGGCGTGTCTGCCGCCATCCCTCCCAGAAGAGGCGACCGGTGTCGCCGTCCGGGGCCGCGTAGGTGAGAAACCGCACCCCCTTGACCGTCCCGTCCTCGGGCAGGTCGCTTCTCCGCCGGCAGATCACCGTGCAGCCGTGGCCCCGGCCCACCAGCCGCCGCGCCGTCTCGAACAGCACTGTACCGGCGCCTCCGGCCGGTTCGAACGAGAACACATCGGTGGTGATCAAAAGTTCCACGCCGCTCCGCCCTACCCGGTCATCGGACCGCCGAACAGCCGCGTGAGCCCGTAGCGGATCCCCGGCCGGGGGTCGTCCCACGCCCATACCCCGTCGCGGACCCGGGGATTGCAGAGGTCCGCCAATACTCCATCGACCACTTCGGGACGGGACCCGGAGCGCGCGGATTGCCAGGCCCCGAGGAGATCTAGAAAGAGAAACCTCATCCGGACCCCGGGACGCGGGGGGCGGGCCGATGTCTCCATTCCCTTCGCCATCCGGCAGAGGAGGTCGGGGAAGTTCACCCCGGCCGCTTCCGCGAGGGGAAGCGATCCCCAGAACCGCGGATTCACCTCCATCAGCACCCAGCGACCGGAGGTCCGTTCCCGCCGGAACTCCACCATCGCCACCCCGAACCAGCCCAGGACCCTGAGGAGCCGGTGGGCGAGCGAGACGGCCTCCGGCGCCTCGACGCTTTCCGCACAGGCGCTGGGTCCTCCGGCCGGAGGATACTCGCGGATCCGCCGGTGCGCCAGCGTCGCCCTCGGCTCTCCCCCGTGGTCGCAGAGCACGCTGACACCGTACCCCTCTCCGTCGATGAACTCCTGGACGAGCGGCCACGGCCGGTGGGCGTGGAGCCGGGCGTGCGCGGCGCGAAACTCCCCCGGGGTATGGGCGATGGCGTAGCGTTCCCAGGGCGGGAGCACCAGCCCCTCGTCGTCGCGAAGTTTGAGGACGAGCGGGGCACGCATCCCCGCGGCGACCCGCTCCACCGATTCGGCGTCGGCCGGAGTCTGCGTCCAGGGCACCGCCAGGCCGTTCGATTCGGCGAGCGGGAGCAGGACATCCTTGGCATTCGCCCGCCTCAGGCGCTGCTCGTCCGTGAAAGGAAGCGCCACCCCCGCCGATTCCAGGGCGGCTCGCAGCCGGAGGGCGTGGAAGATCTCGTTGATCGAGACCGGGATCAGCACCTCGTGTCCCGCGGTTGCGGCGATCAGGGCCTCCTCGGCGGAGGCCTCCTCCCGGGAAGGAAGGAGGCGGCACTCGCTCACATAGCGGGATGCCGCGCAGATGGGGACGAAGCGCGCGGCGGCGGCTCCGTTGCGGGCGGAGCCCGGGGGGGAACGGCGGCCGAGAGTGACCTGATGGCCGGCATGTCCGAGCGCCCGGATCACGGACAGGGCGATCCGGTTATCGGCGTCGGTGACGAAAACTCGCATGGAACGGTCGTTTCATCCTCCCCCGTCTCACACGCTGATGGCGCGCGGCCGGCCATCCCCTTCCGACGCACTGGCTCTCGCGTGCTTCTGCCAGTTGAAGAAGAAGTCCGGGGTCTCACGCCAGTAGTTGCAGTCCCTGCAGATGGGGACGCGGTCCCACCGGGCGGCCAGATGCAGGTCCCGGTAGCGCCTCAGAAGCTCCCCCTGCCAGAGATCCGCCAGGTTGGAAGTCTTGAGGTTTCCGAGCACTTCCTCGGGCTTCCAGTCCACGCAGCAGATCGAGACGTCTCCATTCCAGTTGATCGAAGGGGAAGTCCAGAGCGAGTGGCAGGGCCAGCGGCGGCGCAGATTCTGCTCCGCGACCGTGGAGTCCTGCTCCACCCCGCCGCCCCACGTCAGAAAGTCCGGGATCGAGAGTTCCACCCCCTGTCCCTTCCAGCGCTTCTCGAACTCCCGGATTTCGTCCCGCGTCTCGTCCATGTAAATGATCTGGACGGTCACGACCGGGTGGGCGGCCTTCATCTCCCGCTTCAGCGCCACGAAATCGCGGACATTCTGCTCCACGGTGGAGAGCTGGATGCGGCTCCCCCGCACCGCCACGAACGTCTCCTGGGTGACGGCGCCGATGCTGACGTGGAGCTGATCGAGGCCGGCTTCGATGAGCGCCCGGCCCCGCTCGCGATTCAGGATCTCGCCGTTGGAGGACATGTACACCGTGCTGCCGGGGTTTCTCTCCTTGATGTACCTCACCATCTCGGCGATGTGCTTGTGCAGAAGCGGCTCGCCGTCCTTGTGGAGCTGGAAATTCCGGGGGCCATACAGCGCGCTCTCGTCGATGATCTTGCGGAAGAGGTCCATCGGCATCATGCCGACTCCCTTCGTCGCCTGCTCCCGCGGGCACATCCGGCAGACCTGGTTGCAGGCGTTGGTCGGTTCGATGTTGCAGGTCCGCGGGTAGCGGTAGTCGATCATCTGCTGCACGAGGACCTTGAAGACCGGCTGGAGGACCGGAGCGGTCTTGACCATCCGCTTGAACTTGATGCCGAGGGAGGAGCGGCGGGCGGCGCGGAAGAGCGATCCGGCAAGGGTGTCGGCCATGGTCATCCTCACGGAACAGCGCGTTCAACTGCGCTTCCGGCCCACGTAGAAGAACTCACAGGCGATCTTGTGTGCAAACGTCTTCCGCCGCAGGAGGGCGTCGAACCACCGCAACGGCGAAAGCATCCAGCCCGCGGTCTCGCGCACCCCCGCATACACCAGGGGGTGATTCGAGAACGGGAAGCAGATCGCCAGATACTCCTTCAGGATCCACGCGAGGGCGGCGCTCGGTCCGGCCACCCATCGCAGGTGCTCCCGCTCGAAATCGCCGAAGAGCCGTTCGACCCCGTCCTGGCAGAAGCGCGAGTGGTCGAGGGGATTCCGGTGATACGGTTCGAGGAACGGCACGACGGCCGCGACAAACCCTCCCGGACGCAGCACGCGCCGGATCTGCGACACGACCTCCTCGGGATGAGCCACGTGTTCGAGGACGCGGAAGATGAACACGCCGTCGAGCGACCGGTCGGCGAACGGCAGGGCGTGCGCATCGCCGGCCACGTGCGTGCCGGGGTCCGGTCCGATGTCCATCCGCCAGACCCCCTCCGGCGCGCGGGCGCAACCGCAGCCGATATCGACCAGCGCCGCCCCGGCCGGGGCCTTCGCGCACAGCGCGCGCACCGCCGCCGATTCGCCGGGCCAGACATGCGGCTTCGGGGCGGCGAGCCGGACGAGGGTGTCGTACGAAACGCCCCGGGGACGGATCATTCCGTCCCCCCAGGACCGGCGATCGGACTCCAGGCGCCGGGCGGTCGCCGGCGGAAGCAGGACCGGGATACCCCGGACAACGGGGTAATCGACGGAACAGGCGGCGCACCGGAGGGCCGCGCCGCCGGAGAGGACCCGGCGGCAGACCGGACAGACGAGCACCGCGGCGAGCCGCGGATCGAGAACTCCCGGGGGATCGGCGGAAACCACGGCCGGCATGACGGTCATGTTATCACAATCGGAAAATCGGCCAAGGGGAATTTGGACAAACCACACTTTGACAGACCCGTCCGTGGGCGGCATAATGGAGCGGTCCGCGGGATCCCCCATGCTCGATATCGCCGTCGTCGGAATCGGCCAGTGGGGACGAAACGTCCTCCGAAACTTTGCCGCGCTGTCGGGCGTGCGGATCCGGACCCTCGTCGAGACCAACCGGGCCCGACACGAGGAGCTGCTCCGTCAGCACCCGGGTTCCACGGTCACCGACAACCTGGAGGAGGCGCTGGGCGACCCCGCCGTCAAGGCCGTGGCGGTGACCGTGCCCAGCGTACACCACTTCTCCGTCGCCCGCCGGGCGCTCGAAGCCGGGAAGCACGTCTTCGTCGAAAAGCCGCTCGCGCTCACGGTGGCGCACGGAGAGGAACTCGTGGCGCTCGCGGCCGCGCGGAGGCTCCGACTCATGGTGGGCCACCTCCTCCTCTATCACCCGGCGGTCGTGCGGCTCCGCGAACTGATGCAACAGCCGTCGTTCGGCCACGCCTACTACATCTACTCCCAGCGGGTGAATCTGGGGGTCGTCCGGCAGGACGAAAATGCGTGGTGGAGCCTGGCGCCGCACGACGTCGCCGTCGTCCTCCACCTGACCGGTCAGAAGCCGAAGTGGGTGAGCACCACCGGGCACGCGTACCTCCAGCCGAGTGTGGAGGACGTGGTGTTCGCCGCCGTGGGATTTGAGAACGGCGCCATGGCGCACATGCACGTCTCCTGGCTCGATCCGCACAAGATACGGAAGATCACCGTCGTGGGGAACCGTCAGATGCTGGTGTTCGACGATATGGAGACAAGCGAGAAGCTGAGGGTCTACTCGCGGGACGATCGGACCCGCATCACCTACGAGAACTACGCGGATCTGTTGCAACTCCGCCTGGGGGACATCCATATCCCGAAGGTGGACATGATGGAACCGCTCCGGGCGGAGTGCGCGCACTTCGTCGAATGCGTCGAGAATGACCGCGAGCCGGTCTCCTCCGGAGCCTCGGCGCTGGATGTCCTCCGGATCCTCCAGGCCGGGAGCGAGTCCCTGCTGAAGTGCGGGGCGCCCATTCCGATTTCGAGGCAGGCCCATCCATGACGAGCCCCGGCTATGTCGCCCACCCCTCCTCGATTGTCGACCCGGGGTGTGAGATCGGAGAAGGGACGAGAATCTGGCATTTCTGTCACATCTCCACCGGGGCCCGCATCGGGGCCCGGTGTGTGCTCGGTCAGAACGTCTATGTGGCCCCCACCGCGCGGCTGGGAGACGGCTGCAAGATCCAGAACAACGTCTCGCTGTACGACGGCGTGGAGCTCGAGAGTGAGGTGTTCTGCGGACCGTCGATGGTGTTCACCAACGTCACCCATCCGCGGGCCCACGTGAGCCGCAAGGGGGAGTACGAAAAGACGCGGGTCGGCCGGCGGGCGACCCTCGGCGCCAATGCCACGGTCCTCTGCGGGGTGACGCTGGGGGCCTACTGTTTCATCGCGGCCGGTTCGGTCGTCACGCGCGACGTTCCCCCGTATGCGCTCATGGCCGGGGTCCCGGCGCGGCTCATGGGGTGGGTGTGCGGGTGCGGAGAGCGTCTCCCCGGGGCCGGGGAAGGGCCGCTGGCGTGCGGCCGCTGCGCCGCCCGGTACACCCTGCGCGACGAGGGGCTGGTCCCCGAGGCGACCCCGGCCTGATCCATGGCAGCATCCCCGGCGCACCCTCCGCCCGCTTCTCCGTCCGCACCCTCCGCGGCCGGACCCTTCGTTTCCATCATCATCCCCACGCTGAACCGCGGAGAGGTCCTCGTTCCCCTGCTTCGTTCCCTTCTCCGCCAACCCCATCCCCGATTCGAAATCATCGTCGTCGACCAGACGACTCCACCCCATCCCGCCGTCCTTGAATTCTCGAGTTCCTGCGGCGATCCCCGCCTGAGGTATCACCCGATCGCCGTCAAGGGGCTCCCCCACGCGAGAAACGTCGGGCTCCCGATGGCGCGGGGCGAATTCGTGCTCTTTCTCGACGACGACATCGTCCCCTCCGCCGATCTGGTCGGAGCCCATGCGGCCAACTACATCGATGCCTCGGTGGGCGGAGTGGTTGGACGAATTCTGGAGCGGGGGATCGAGCCACCGGACGAACCGGAGGCGGTGGGCCGAATGGGCCGATATTTCTTCATGGGGCGGGAGGGATTCCACGCCCGCCATCGGCACGTCGTCGATCACGTCCAGGGGTGCAACATGTCGTTCCGGCGATCGGCGCTCGAACAGATCGGCGGATTCGACGAGCGATTCGGGGGGACGGCGCACCTCGAGGACGCGGACGTGTCGCTCTCACTGCGGGAGCGCGGATGGCGGCTCGTCTTTGACCCGCGGGCCGAGGTGAATCACATGAAGAACCCCGCGGGGGGATGCCGCCCGCGAAACCGGCGGGCGCTGGTCCACGGCTACTGTCACAACTACACGCTGTTCTTCCTCAAGCACGGGTCGGGGTGGCTGCTCCCGCCCTTCGTCCTCCTGCGGACCCTGCGCGCGGCGCTGTTCGCGTTGGAGGGCGGCGACCCGTTCATCCTGGGCGCCGGTCTGCAGGGCGAGCTCGACGCCCTCGCCACCTTCGCCAGGCCGCAACCTCCGCTGAGACCCGGGACGGAAGGCTCCTGAAATGCGCCTCCTCTACGTGTGCGCCGGAGATCTGTCGCGCCCCTTCGCTCCAACGATTCACGTCATGGAAGTCGCGGAAGAACTGGCCCGGCTCGGCCACGAGATCGAGATCCTCGCCCTGACGCCGGCCCCCTATCCCCACGCCACGCCCGTCCGGGTGCGCCCCATCATGCCTCTCACGCCGCTGGGGTGGGGCCTCTTCGGGCGGGCCATCCTCGCCCCCGTCCTGTACCGGGAGGCGCGTCGCTTCCGGCCGCACTGGATCTACGAGCGCGAGATCGCCTACACCTGCGCGCCGCTCCGGATCGCCCGGCTCACCGGGGCGCGTCACGCCCTGGAACTCAACGGTTGCCCCGGGGACGAGCTCCGAAGCGGCGGGGCCCCGATCCGCGCGGGGATCCTCGAGGCGATTCAACGATGGAACCTGGCCGGGACGGATCTGACCGTCGCCGTGACGGAGGAACTCGGTCACACCTGCGTCCGAAGTCGCGGGGCGAGGACGTCCCGTACCGTGGTGGTTCCGAACGGCGTCAACACCCGCCGATTCCGACCGGAGGATCGGGACGCCTGCCGTCGTCGACTGGGATGGCCCCTCGCCCCCGGAACCGTCCTCTTCGTCGGGAGCTTCTACGAACACCATGGACTGCATCGCGTCGTGGAGGTGATCCCCCGCGTACGCGCCTCATTCCCGGAGGTCCGCTTCGTCTTCGTCGGCGACGGACCGACGCGAGGCCGGACCGAAGCCGAAGCCCGGGCACTCGGCGTCGCGGACTCGTGCACGTTCACCGGAACGGTGGACCATTCCGAGGTCCCGTCCTGGATCAACGCCGCCGATCTCTGTCTGCACCTGGATGTCCGATCCTCCGGGGCGACCGGGGACTCGGGACTCAAGCTGTACGAGTACCTGGCCTGCGGACGGCGCACGCTCGCGCTGACGACCACCCGGGTTACGCTGAGCCGGCCTCCGCCGGGATCGTCGCTGTTCCTTCGTCTCGAGGCCTCCTCGACCCCCGGGGGACCGTTCGCCGAGGCGGTCATCGGAGCCCTCCGGGCGTCCGCGCCGTCGCCGGCCGAAGTCGAGGCGATGCACGCCGCG
>JACPTZ010000221.1 GCA_016192525.1 Planctomycetota bacterium | reverse complement strand
GCGAGCTGCCCGTGCCACCCGAATTGCGTCCGCATGGCGGCCTGTACCTGAAGGGCGAACCGGACGGCGTCGGACGGCCGGACGAAGACGCAGAAGAAGGCGTCGCCGGCGGTGGAGATCTCCTCCGCTTCGGGGACCCCGGCGAGAATTTCGCGGACCATCGCCGCGTGGGCCTGCATGAGGGCGACGGCCTCGAGGTCGCCGCGCTCCTGCTTGAGGCGGGTGGAGCCGACGAGGTCGGTGAAGAGGAGCGTGACGAGGGAGGTGCGGTGGCGGCGGCGGAACTCCTCGACCCGGGCGCGGGTGTCCGGCGAGAGCGCGTCGGGCGCGGCGTGAGCGGCGTGAGCGGGTCCCGCGAGGTCGGGCATGGGATCATCCGTACCGCGGGCGGTGAGACGTGTCAAGGGAAGGATCGCCCCCGCCCCTTGACCCGCCCCCCGCGCGGCGTCTACAATGCCCCGCGCATGAACACGCAGGAAGACCCCGGCGCGGGACGGTGGGAACGGCTCGTCCGGTTTCTCCAGACCGACGTCTGGGACCTGGAGCCGGAGCACCTCTCCCGGGTCCGCGCCGTCGCGCTCTACTACCTGCGAATGCTCCTGCTGATCGTCCGCGGGTTCTACAAGGACGAACTCCCGCTCCGGGCTTCGGCGCTCACCTACCAGACCGTCTTCTCCATCGTCCCCGGCCTCGCCGTTGTCTTCGCCCTCCTCAAGGCGTTCGCCCTCGAGCCGCTCGAGGCCCATCTTCGCGACTTTCTCTCCGGCACGCTCTACGTCGGCACCGACAACAGCCAGGTCACGCAGTACATCGACTCCGCCATGTCGAACGTCCACGCGGGCGCGATCGGCGTGGCCGGGATGCTCATCGTCGTCGTCACCCTGATCCTGCTCCTTTCGAACATCGAACAGGCCTTCAACATGATCTGGGGGGTGAAGAAGGAGCGATCCTGGTTCCGGCGGATCACGATCTACTGGACGGGACTGAGCCTGGGTCCCGTTCTTCTGACGGGATCGCTCGCGCTCACCACCTGGCTTCAGTGGCAGGTGAACCAGCGCCTCGACACCAGTCTCCCGTGGATCGCTCCCTTCCTGGGCCGCTTCCTGCCGTACCTGTTCTCCTGGATCGCCTTCATCGGCCTGTACTACTTCATGCCGAACACCAATGTGAACTGGCGTTCGGCCGTGGTCGCCGGCTTCGTCTGCGGCACGGTGTGGGAGTTCTCGAAGCGCGCGTACGTCTTCTACAACGCGTATGCCGTGGCCAATCTCAAGATCTACGGCACGCTCAGCGTGATTCCGATCCTGCTCATCTGGCTCTACGTCTCCTGGATCATCGTGCTCCTCGGCGCGGAGCTGGCCTTCGCCCACCAGAACGCGAAGACCTACCGCCGCGAGTTCGGCGCCCTCGCCGTCAGTCAGGCGGTCCGCGAGCGGCTCGCGGTGGCGCTGATGCTCGCCATCGGACGCCGCTTCGTGAGGAACGAGCCGCCCGCGAGCACGACGGAGCTCTCCAAGACGATCAACGTCCCCCTCCGCCTGGTGCACGACCTGCTCTACGAGCTGGCGAGTGAGCGGTTCGTGATCGAAGTGTCGGCGGAGCGCGACCACTACGTCCCGGGGCGCGATCTCGCCCGCATCACGGTCGAGGAGGTGATCCGCTGCACCCGGACCTTCAGCGAGGCCTCGCCGCATATCGGCGATGACGGGCACGGAGAGGTCGTCGCTCCGCTGCTCGCGGAGGCCGAGGCCGCGCGCGGTCGGGTACTCTCGAAGGTGACGATTCAGGAGCTGGCCGCGGGGACGCCCCATGCCCTTTGATGCCGAGCGCGCCCTGGCCCACGCCCGGGCCCTGTCTTTTCCCCGGCGGATCGGCTCTCCGGGGGAGGCGGCGGCCGCCGACCAGATCGCGGACCGACTCGCGGCCGCCGGCCTTCGAGTCACCCGAGAAGTCTTCCACTATTCACTCGCCCCGCTCCGGGTGATTCGCTCCGCCACCCTCCTTTCGCTCGTCGCCCTCGCCGTATCGTACGTGGGTTGGAGCGTCGATCCCACCCGGGGAATCAGGGTCGGCGGCGGATGGCGCGGGCAACTTCCGCTGGACTTCGCGGCGGCGACCGGCGCGGTGGCCTTCCTCATGACGCTTCCGGTCTGGTGGCCCGCCTTCGCGGCCCGCTGCGTTCGTCCGCTTCTCCGACCCGGCGCCGGCGGGGCGCTCACCCCCCGCGCGAAGGCGTCGAGCGAGGTGCTTCAGGCCGCCGCGCCGAGCGCACGCCTTCCGGAAGCCTCCGCCTCGCGACCGCCGCCTCCCCAGAAGTATCCCCCGGTGGAGGCGGTCACCCCGCCCTTCGGCTGGCTCACCTCCGCCAACGTTGTCGGGCGTCTGGAACCCTGGATCGAGGGGGCGCCGACGCTCCACCTTGTGGCCCACATGGACTCGAAGAGCCAGTGGCTGCCGCTGGCCCTTCGGCTCCGGCTGATTGCCTTCTTCATCGCCTCCACGCTGGGATGGGTCCTCTTCCTCGTCTGGATCCACTGGGGCGGGCCGGTGATGAGCGCCGGAGCCCTGCTGCTCGGACACACGCTGGCGGGACTCAGTCTCCTTCTGGGCGGGGCGCTTTGCACCCTTGGGGTGGGGGACGCCTCGCCGGGGGCCGTGGACAACGCCTCCGCGGTCGGGGTGATGATCGCCCTGGCTGAGGCCTGGTCCGCCCCGGAGCGGCGGGGACGGCTGAATCTGCTCTGCGTCGCCACCGCCGGTGAGGAGGCCTGTCTCGTCGGGGCCAATGCCCACGTGCAGTCCCATCGCCGGAGGGGGATGCTCTATGGTCCCCCCTGGGCCGCGCTCAATCTGGAGAGCGTGGGAGGGGCGGGAACGCTGTATCGCTCGGGCGGGGGGGGGCGCCAGGGCGAGGAACTGTCCGCGAGTCTGGCGAAGGCGCTCGATCAGGCGGCGGCGGAGGTGGGGGTGCCCCTCGCCCGCCTTCCGGTGGTGGTCGGGGCCATGATGGACCACCTGCCCTTCCAGGCGGCGGGGATCGAGGCCTGGACGCTCGTCCCGCACACCGCCGCCTACTGGCACGTTCACACGTCACGCGATACGGCGGACCGGATCGACGTGAACGCCCTCGGCCGTGCCGGTCGCGTGGCCGATG
Source organism: Planctomycetota bacterium (assembly GCA_016192525.1). GTDB lineage: Bacteria > Planctomycetota > MHYJ01 > JACPTZ01 > JACPTZ01 > JACPTZ01. The sequence continues at coordinate 3,057 of JACPTZ010000221.1, read as the reverse complement.
CGGCCATCGGGAAGTGGAGAGATCTCGCCGCGAGTCCGATCCGATCCGACGCCCCGCCCCAGTAGTGGACCTTCGAGTTTGAAGTTGTGGGTGGCACGGGCGGCTCGCCGCAGGGCTCGTGCCTGCACGCTCCGGGCACGGGCAGCAAGCTGCCCGGGCCACCCGGCGACCCAGACATCCGCGGTGACGCCTTCCCGCTTCTCCTCGATCATGGGGTGGGAGCAAACCGGGCACGGCCGCCTCCGCGACATGGCTATTCTCTTCCCTCGGACGTCCATCTCCAGGACGCCAGGAACTTCGCGAAATCCTCGCGGTTCTTCTCAAAGAGCTCGTCGAGAGACCAGCCGTAGATCTGATATCCGCGTCCCCCCAGGACGGCACACGTCACGGTGTACCGGTAGGTGATTCCCTCCAGGTCGACGGTACACTCGAAGGTCTGTGCCTCGACGCCGTCGATTCTCGTGGCTCCTCCGCCCGGCTGGGCGAGGTAGGTTCCCCCCTCGTGAAGGCCGACCTGGACCTCTTCAACGAACTTGTCGAGGGGCATTTCCCCCTCGAGCGCCTCGCCGATCACGAGGGCGTATCCCTGTGTGCCGGGGCGTTCTATCTCGAAGTCGGAGTCGGGATTGAGACGGTCGGCGGGGGTTCGCCACTGCCCTGACGGCGCGGCACAGCGGTATCCAAGGGTGTCGCTGAAGTGCGTGGGGGGGATCCCGGGGCGGGGCGGCCTGGGAGGCCGTCCGAGCAGCGCGAATCCCCTGAAGAACGCGTCGAAGTCGGGTCGGTTGGGCGTCGCCAGGGAGTCCGGCGACCAGCACACCAGCTGGTACGCCACCCCGTCCGCCACGACATACTGCGCCAGGAATCGGACGGCGTTTTCCCCGACCCGGGTGAGGAACTCCACCCGACGAGATGGCTTCCCACCGATGGTGTCCGGGTCGTCCGAGATGAGCCTGAACTCGCCCGACTCCGATTTCGCGTTGGCCACGGCCACGGCACGAAGCGTGTCGAGGTCCGTTTCTCCGACCTCTGCAACAATCTGGCAGAACGCGTAAGTGGAAACCCGGCGGCACTCGTAGTCGGCTGTGGAAAGGGTGCGCGCCGCCGGGATCCTCCACCCGGCCCCGGGCGCAGCCACGCGGTAGTTGAGCGCCGGGTTCTCGTGAGGCGCCGGGACGGGGAAGGGGCGCGGAGACCGCTCGGCCAGGAGCCGGAACGAATCCACAAAGGAGGCGAAGTCCTTCGCCACGCCGGCGAACAGGGTGGAGGGGGCGGCGCAGACGATCTGATAGGCGATCCCGCCGGCGACCAGGCAGGTGGTCTGATAGGAAATCTCCGTTCCGTCGATCCCCGCCGCGAACTCCACGCGCAGGGCGTCCTTGCCGTCCACCCTGCACTTCGTCGGCGATCCGGGCCGCTCACTCAGCTTCGTCGACGCGCTTCGGGCATGAAAGAGCACCACTTCCCGGAGCGTCTCAAGCGTGAAGGGCTCCTCCTCGGTGATGACCATGCAGAAGGCGTCGGAGGCCTCGTTCACCCGCTCGAAGTCGGCCGAGGGATTGATGGGTTGGGAGGGCGCCTTCCAGTGAGTCCCCGGCACGGTGATCCGGTAGTTGGCGTCGGATCGCTCGACGACGAGGGCGTCGGACGATCCGCCCGCCGTCATGGAAGGCGGCTCCTGCGCGTATAGCCCTGCGTCCAGGGAGAGGCAGAGGGCCGGGAGGAGACACGCGGCGAGCCGACCGATTCGTCCGAGTTTCCGACGGGGCGAAACCATGACGCGATGGTAGCACTTCACGCCATCGGGCGCAAACATCCTCACCTCGCTTCCGGGTTCGCCCGGTCGGTCCGAACTTTCGGTTGTCGCCCGGCCGCCGCTTTGCTAAACTGCCTTGTTCGACAAGGAGCGCGGATGCCGGGCAATTATCCCTTCGATCGGCACGTCTTTGTCTGCCAGGGGCCGTCCTGCAGCCAGGACGGGCAGGGCAAGACCCTCCAGCAGACGTTTGACGACCTCCTCTGCGCGAAAGACCTCGCCCGCAAGGTCAAGGTGACTCCGTGCATCTGTCTCGGACTCTGCAACAAGGGACCGAATGTGATCGTCTACCCGGACAACATCGTTTACACCCGGATCCAGGTGTCGAACGTCGAGGAGATCGTGGACGGGCACCTGGCGCAGAATCAGCCGGTTGAACGGCTCATGTACAAGAGGCACTTCTGACGGAGGTCATCCCCATGACTCGACTGGTCCCGCCCGCGGAAGCCGATACCGCGGCCGAAGTGCGCGATACGATCGAACGGCTGCTCTCCCTGCTCGGCGAGGATCCCAACCGGGAAGGGTTGCGGAAGACGCCCTCGCGGGTGGAGAAGGCGCTTCGACATTTCACGAAGGGTTATGCGCAGGACGTCGACGCGCTCCTCAACGGCGCGTTTCACGAGGTGCGATACGACGAGATGGTGGTCGTGAAGGACATCGATTTCTTCAGCCTCTGCGAGCACCACCTCCTTCCGTTCTTCGGCCGGTGCCACCTGGCCTACGTCCCGGACAAGAAGGTGATCGGCCTGTCGAAGCTCCCGCGTCTGGTGGAGGCCTTCAGTCGCCGCCTCCAGGTGCAGGAGCGGCTGACCTGTCAGATCGCCGAGACGATCCAGTCGAAGATCTCCCCGAAGGGGGTGGCCGTCGTGATGGAAGCCCAGCATCTTTGCATGATGATGCGGGGGGTCGCCGTGGTGATGGAGGCCATGCACCTCTGCATGCTCATGCGCGGCGTGGAGAAGCAGAACTCGAAGGCGGTCACGTCGGCCATGCTCGGCGCCTTCCGCGACCGGCCGGAGACGAGGGCGGAGTTCATGGACCTGATCAAGTCCGGGCGAGGACTCCAGATATGAAGGCGCTGGCGGGCCAGGTGGCGATCGTCACCGGCGCCGGCCGCGGCATCGGACGCGCGGTGGCGCGGGCCCTCGCCGCCGAGGGGGCGGCGGTCGTGCTCGCCGCCCGCACCCGCTCGGAGCTCGCGGCGGCGGCCGAGGAGATCCGGAACGCGGGCGGCGAAGCGT
>JACPTZ010000219.1 GCA_016192525.1 Planctomycetota bacterium | reverse complement strand
CGCTGGCGGCCCAGAAGGAGTCCAAGCAGCGACTCGGCGACATCCTGGCCGGCCAGGGGATCGTGAAGCAGGAGGAGATCGACCGGCTGGTCCGGACGCAGATCGAGGAGGAGATCTTCGACATCTTCCGGTGGAAGAAGGCGGCCTTCGAGTTCGTGGACGGCCCCGCTCCGGAGGAACTCTCCGATCCCCGTGCCACCAATCTCAACTTCGACGTCAACTCCCTCCTCATGGAGGCCGCCCGGCGCCTCGACGAGTGGGAGATCATCAAGAAGGCCATCCCCGACCGCAAGGTGACCTACTGCATCACGGAGTCCGGAGTCGCCCTGGTGGCGCCGGGCGCCCCCCCCCCGAAGGAGGATGAGGACCCCAACCAGCGCGTGGTCCTGCCCTCGATCAGCACGATGAGGAACGTCGACGAGGTCATCGAGTCCTCGCCCTGTTCGGAATTCGAGACGCTCAAGGCCCTCGGCGGCCTCGTCTCGGCGGGACACGTGCGCCTCGCGACGGTGGGCGACTTCAAGGCGATCGCGGCGCAGGCCACGGCGAATGGAGACAGCGCGACCGCCCTCAAGGCCTACCGTCTGGCCGTGGGGACGGCCCCGCAGGACCACGGCGTGCGCACGACCCTCGCCCAGATGCTCCTGGCCGCGGGTCAGAATGCGGACGCGGCCGAGCAGTACCACATCGTCGGGACGCAGCTCTCCGAGGCCAAGGAGTTCGATGCCGCCATTTCGGCCTTCGGGGACGCCCTGAAGGCCGTCCCCGAGCACCTCGGCGCCCGTGCCGATCTGCTCCGCTGCCACGTCCGCAAGAAGGACCAGGCGAAGACGCTGGAGCTGGCCGTCCCCGTCCTCGAGGCGCTCGTGAAGGCGGAAGACCTCAAGAACGCCCGTGAACTCGGGGAGGCGCTGGTGGTTTCCTTCCCCAAGCAGTGGGAGTTTGCGGTCCGCCTGGCCAACATCTGCTCCGACCTGCACGATCACGAGGCCTCGATCGTCTACTTCACCAAGGCGCTTGACTCGATCGGCGCCGGGGCCCGGTCGGACGTCGCGGCCATCTACGAGAAGATCCTGCAGATTGATCCGACCCGCACCGACGTGAAGATGAAGCTCGAGCCGATCATCGCGAAGCGGAAGCAGCGCGAGAAGCAGAAGAAGATGCTGATGGTCGGCGTGGCCGTGGGAGTGGTGTTCGCCCTGCTCGGGGGGGGGTGGTACGGCTACGGCGTGATGGCGAACCGCAAGTACGACGCCCTGTGGCCCCAGATCGTCGCCCTGAAAGACGAGGGAAAATACGCCGAGGCGAAGACGCAGCTCCAGGATCTGGACCGCGTGTGGGGAATGGGCGGGATTCACGACAAGATTCAGACCGAGATCAAGCGCATCGACGACTTCCTGGCGGACGTCGCCAACCCGGAGCAATACAACAAGCGCGCGAAAGAGACGCTGGACGCCCTCCAGAAGAAGATGGACGGCTGGAAGAAGGAGCAGAAGTTCGACGACGCGCTGAAGGAAATCCGTCAGTTCGGAAAGGACTTCGAGAAGAGCAAGTACAAGGACGAGGCGGTGAAGCTGGCCGAAGAGATCGAAGCCGAACGCAAGGCCTTCGAGGACGCGCTCCTTTCCAACAAGCAGGCCCAGGAAACCAAGGCGAAGATCGAGGAACTCCAGGGGAAGGCTGAGGCGGCGGAAAAGACAAGCGACCCGCGCACCGCTCTGAACGCCTACGATGAGATTCTCGCCGTGGGGGCGAACAGCCCGTGGAAGGTGATGATCGAAAACGCGACGAAGAACCGGGACCGCCTCAAGGACTACTTCGACCGGGCCGAGTCCCTCGCCCGGCAGGCCCAGGGCTCCGAGCAGGCGGGAGAATATGCCAAGGCCTGCGAGATCCTGATCCGGCTCCGCCGCGAGTACCCCCTCTCGGAGGTTGCCCGGGACGCCCTGCTGCCGCTCTCGATCTCGAGCATCCCCCCGGGCGCCGTGCTCTATGTGGACAACGAGAAGAAGGGCCACACCCCCTGCCTGCTGAGATGCTCCCCCGCCAAGCAGAGCCTCGAGCTCAGGCTCGATCTCGAGGGGTTCGAGAGCGTGGCGCAAACTCTATCCAACGTGGCCGTCGGCCGGCTGGAAGTGTCGATGGTCAAGAACCTCAAGTGGGCCTACCGGACCAACGGCCCGGTGGAGTGCCCGCCGGTGAGTTCGGGGGATTCGGACGTTCTCGCGCTTGCCTGCCGCGACGGCTTCCTGCATCTCGTGGATCCGGCCAGCGGGAGGGTGAAGTCCCGCATTGCGACGCAGCTGAAGTCGGACATCGTTTCCGCTCCGGTGATCCGGGGATCCGTCTGCTACTCCGGCTGCAACGATGCCCACCTCTACGCGTTCGATCTGGCCGCGGGGACGGTGCGCTGGAGGACGCGGGTGGGCAAGGACTTCGTCAAGGCGCCGCCGACCCTCTCGGAGGACGGAAAGACGGTGTTCATCGGCGGAGATGACGGCGTCCTGTACGCGGTCGAGGCCGAGGCCGGTACCGTGCTCTGGTCCTACAAGATCGGGGGGCTGGTCCAGGCGGGAGCCGTCGTCGCCCGGGGGATGGTCATCGTGACGAACGACAAGGGGACCGTGGCGGCGGTCGACCTGAAGACCCAGACCGAGGTCTGGAAATCCTCGACGAAGGGGGAGGTCCGCGGAACGCCGCTTCTCCTCGGCGACACGCTCTACGTGGGAACGCGGAACAACGACACCCTCTTCGCGATCGACCTGAAGGACGGAAAGACGCGCTGGACCGTGGGGCTGCCCTCTTCCGTCCCCGGACCCCTGGCCGCCCTGGATTCGGATGTCTGCCTGACGACGGATGACGGCTCCTGCCTGCGCCTGGACGGATCGACGGGCACCCCCAAGTGGACCTGGAAGGGCGCCGGGCGCACGAGGGTGGGGCCCGGCTGTCACGGAGAAGTGGTCTACTGGGCGGGTGAGGACGGGACGCTCGCCTGCATCGATGCGGCGAAGGGCGAGACGAGATGGACCTGGAAAGCCGAGGGTCGTCTCTCGTCCACGCCCGTCGTGGTGGGAAGGCTGGTGCTGGTCGGCGCCGAAGACGCGTGTCTTTACGCGATCGAAAGGTAGCCTCGGGGATTGGACATTCGCCGGCACGAGGCCGGTGACGGGAGGAGACGTCATGGGGCTGTTCGGCAAGAAGAAGAACCCGGAAGTGGAGCGGCTGGAAGCGGAGTTGAAGACGGCCGCCACCCCGCTGACGTACGCCAGCCTCTCCGAACGGTACATCGCCGGCGGAGAGGAAGACCGGGCCTACGAGACGGCCAGGAAGGGGGCGGAGCTCTTCCCGGACTCGGAGCGGATCCAGACCACCTTCCACAACATCGCGAAGGGACGTTTCAAGGCGAAGATCCTGGATCTTCAGAAGCAGATCATCGACAAGCCCTCGGCCATGGCCTATGCGGTTCTCGCGGACCTGTACTATCGGGAGCTGGGAGACCGGGACCGGGCGCTGGAACTGGCGCGGGAGGGAATCCTCGCCTTCCCGGACAAGGAGGACCTGCACCTGATCAACGGGCTGGTCCGGTACGACCGTTTCCAGGAGTGCTACCTCGCCCATGACGCGGCGCGCGCCTTGGAACACCTGGAGAAGGTCGCCGCGATCAATCCGCAGAACTACAAGGCGCTCCGGCTGCTCGCCAACCTGTGCGCCTCGGTGGGCGCCTTCAGCCGGGCGGAGAAGCACCTGAACGCCCTGCTTCGGGTCGCTCCCGAAGATGAGAACGGACGAGCCCTGCTGTCCAAGGTCAAGGGGCTCGGAAAGGAGTCGGAGGAGGACCTGGAGGCGCTGCTTCAGACGGTCGAGGAGCGGGGTGAACTCTCCGAACAGGCGCGGGCGCTGTTCCCCGCCAAGGCCACCACCCGGGTTCTGGAACTCTCCACCGCCGATCTGGAGCGACGCCTCCGGGAGGAGTTGAACCTCCTGAAGCAGGCGGAGGGCATTTCGGCGGCGGTGGTGCTCAATCACCACGGCGCGACCGTCTGCGCGTTTGCGCCTCCGGAGATGGCCCAGCCCCTCCTGGCGGAGGTGATGCACTCGGTGCACGAAATGGCGGAAGACGTGTCGAAGCGCATGGACATCGGGGGGTTCTCCGGCGGGAGCATCGAGATGCCGGGCGGAACGGTAACGTTGACGGAACTTCGGCGGTACGTGCTGGCCGTGCTCTCCGCCCCGACGGCCCGGGCCGAGTCGGTGCAGCGGATCATCGACCGATACCTCGATGCGGTGCTCCGGACGGCCGGATAAGCGGCCGGAATTTGGTTGACCCCCCCGCAGGGGCGTGAGATACTCCCGCGCCCCAAGCGTTCGGGAGGGCGAGTCGGCGGGACCATGGACGAGATCCTCAAGGACCTCAACGGCGAGGCGGGCGTCAAGGGAAGCATGGTCGTCACCCATGACGGCATCGTCGTCGCGTCCGCCCTCGGTGTGGGGTTGCAGGGGGACCTGGTGGCGGCGATGGCGGCCCACGCGATCCTGTCCCTCATCAGCGCCTTCAAGAGGATCGGTCAGACGCGGTTCTCAAAGTTCATCCTCAAATCGTCTTACGGCAAGATGGTGTTCGTCGACGCCGGAATCGCCTATCTCGTGGTGGTCCTGGACCGCCACATCAACCTGGACGCCACGCTGATCACGATCTCGGGCGCCGCACACAAGATCCAGACTCAGGGCCGGATCGCCATCTAGGATCGCGGCCCCACCTCCGGACGGAAGGACGCGCACCATGGTTCAAATCAACTTCGCTCGCCGCGAGGTGAGCTGCAAGCTGGTCTACTACGGTCCGGGGATGTGCGGCAAGACCACCAATCTCCAGAAGGTCTTCGAGAAGGCCCCGGACAATTCCAAGGGAAACCTCACCTCCATCGCCACGGAAGGCGACCGGACGCTCTTCTTCGACTTCCTTCCGATCGATCTGGGGGAAGTCGCCGGGATGCGCACCAAGTTCCAGCTCTACACGGTCCCCGGTCAGGTCTACTACGCCTCCACCCGCAAGCTGGTGCTCCAGGGCGCGGACGGGGTCGTCTTCGTCGCGGACTCGCAACCGGCGAAACTGCAGGAGAATCTCGAATCGATCAAGGACCTCGAGGACAACCTCAAGGCAAACGGGATCGACATCGAGAAGCTCCCCTGGGTGATCCAGTGGAACAAGCGGGATGTGCCGAACGCCCTGCCGGTCGCCGAACTCGAAGAGAAGGTCAACCGGCGCAAGGTCCCCACGACCGAGGCGATCGCGTACAAGGGCGAAGGCGTGATGCCGACCCTGAAACTGATCGCCAAGCTCGTCCTGGACAAAATGAACAAGGAGTACGGCAGACCGGGCGCGCGCGCCTCGGTGCCGCCCCCGGCGGCGGCGGCCCCGG
>JACPTZ010000104.1:6486-9042 GCA_016192525.1 Planctomycetota bacterium | reverse complement strand
CCGGATAGGGCAGCGCATCCTCCATCGGGGCGAGGCAGCCGTTCTCCAGCCAGGCCGATCGGCGTCGATCCCAGAAGAACACCTTGGCGTCCCCGCGCCGCGCCTCGGTGACCATCCCCGGTCCGTCTCCCAGCCCGAGGTCCTGCCGGTGGGCGGCGGAGATGCACGAGACGATGTCGCCGATGGAATAGGGCATGGGGAATCCGGCGCTAAAGGCCACACGGCGAACCTATCACCGGGCGTGAACCAAGTCAAGGGGGGTATTATCGAATCAGAGCCCCTCTCCCGCCACATCTCGAGTAAGAGACTATGAGCGCCTATCAGAATGACCGCCGTGGCATGTCATCCTGAGGCCGCCGCAGGCGGCCGAAGGATCACCAGTCTGGAACCGGCTGAGCACTGAGCCGGTGATCCTTCGCTTCGCCCGCCAAACGGAGGCGGGCGAAGCTCAGGATGACAAGTTCATTCTGATAGGCGCTCTATCTCACAAACCCGCCGTAGGGGCACGGCGGCGCCGTGCCCCTACGGGCGGCGAGTTTCGAGATAGCCTTCCAAGGTGCGACGCGCTGAAAGAGCGCTGACGGATCACGAGGGCGCACAACACGATCGTCCAGGAGCGCGTCCCACGAGTCCGCTGACTCCGGCCCCGCCTTTTCGTTGACGCTCCCCGCGGGTGATGGGATCATTCACGGCTCTATGCCCGCCCCCTCGCGATCGTCCCGGTGTCCGGCCCTCTGGGGCCTGCTCGTTCCGGCGGTACTCGGCCTCCTCATCCCGGCGCTCCACGCGCAGGACGACGCGGCCCACGGCCCCAAGCTGAAGCTGGACGGCGAGGGGGATGTTGTCATTAAGTGCTGGCGGGTGGAGACCCGGACCGAGGGGGGACGCCGGACCACCATCCTCACCGGCAACGTCGAGCTCACCCGCGGCGATATCCTCATCAAGGCAGAGAACATGGTGGGGTGGCTCCAGGAGAAGCCCTCGCCTCAGCCCGGACCGCCTGACGGCGGTACTGCGAGCGGACCGCCTGAAGTCGACATTCAGGCCGATCAGCGGGGGGAGGGGACCGAGCTCGGAGTCGGCGTCCGATTCGACGAGGTCTATGCGGAAGGCAATGTCCGGCTGATCCGCGGTCGGCAGCAGATTGAGGCGGAACGGCTCTACTACTCCCTCGCGGACGAGACGGCGCTCATCTACGACGCCGTGATCCGACTGCCCGGACAAGGGCTTCAGCCGCCCGTCGTGGTGCGCGCCAAGGTCGTGCGGCGTCTCGGTCCGGACACCTTCGAGGCCGAGGATACCTCCATCTCCACCTGCGAGTATGGGGATCCGCACTATCACCTGAGTCTCCGTTTTCTCCGGATCGAATTCGGCAAGCCGGAGACCCTCTACGTCCTCTCCGGCATCACACCGAAGTTTCTGGGGATGCCCGTTTTCTACTGGCCCGAGTGGCGATCGCTCGGGTTTCCCACGATCCCCCTCCGGTCCCTTCGATACCGCAAGACCGGCCAATACGGCCACTCCGTCCGCACCGAGTGGGGCGGCGACATTCACCGCAACGAACGCGATGACGCCGGTCATCTTGTCCTGGACGAGAACGGACGGCCGCGCCCGCGCAAGTGGGGGGCCGTCTGGCTCGACGCCGACTACTACTCGAAGCGCGGCATCGGCGTCGGTCCGGCCGTCGAGTACAAGTGGGGGGCCTACGAGGGCTCCGCCGAGGTGTACTGGATCCGCGACCGCGGCCCCGATCCGAACCGCAACTACGAGGTTCAGTTCCTTCCGCTCGAGAAGCACGACCGCGGCCGGCTGCGCACCTTTCACCGGCACACGCTCGACGAGGACTGGCGGCTGGACCTCGAGTCCTCCTGGCTCAGCGACCGCCACGTCCTGCAGGAGTTCTTCGTCGACGAGTTCAAGGAGGGCAAGGAGCAGGAGACCTACGGGTATCTCCGCTATCGTCACGACAACCTCGGCGCCACGCTCACCGAAAAGATCCGCTGGAACGACTTTCTCGACCAGACCGAGTACCTGCCCCGGGCGCAACTCTTCTGGACCGGGCAGCCGCTCTGGGGCGACCGCCTCTCCTACACGACAAAGGTGGAGGCGGCCAACGTCCGACGCCAGTTCGACGAGGCGCTCAACTTCCCCTCGTTCCAGATCTGGCGATTCGACACCGAGCAGGAGCTGGCGGCCCCCTTCGACGTCGGCTTCGTGACGTTTCGTCCGTTCGTCCGGGCGCGGGCGACCGCCTTCGAGGAAGACCTGAGCGGCCACGACGACGTCTACCGGGGCACCCTCTCCGCCGGGGCCCGGGCGTTCTGGCAGATGCACCGGGTCTACGGCGCCAAGAGTGAGTGGCTCGGGATCGACGATCTGCGACACGTGATGGAGTTCGATCTCCGCTACACCAGCACGATGGCCAACACACAGCCATCGACCGGCCTGATTCCCTTCGACGCCGTGGATTTCGCCGACAAGTTCGACGAAATTCACTTCGAGTGGAGGCACCGGCTGGCCACGAAGCGCGGGTCCGAGCGACGTCCCTGGGAATTT
>JACPTZ010000104.1:0-6479 GCA_016192525.1 Planctomycetota bacterium | reverse complement strand
TGCCGCTGTGGCCGTCGAGTACTATCCCGACCGCGACCGGGACACGGGCCTCTTCCGGGCGCAGAACTTCCTTTCGCCGTTCTCCTGGATCACGAGCGCCCCGAACGTGGACGGGACCTTCGACCGGCGGAACTGGTCGAACATCCAGTGGGACCTGGAGCTCACGCCCGAAACGATCTTCGGTTTCCGCACCGACGGCGAGTGGAACCCGCACCGGGAACGGGTCGAGGTTTCGACGTACGGCGTCAACGTCGACCCGAGTCCTGATCTTGGCTTCGCGATCTGGAGCCGGTACGTCGAGGACATCGCGAACACGGTGGGGCTGGACGTCGCGGTCAAACTGACCGACCGGTGGTCGAGCCGGGTCCAGATGCAGTACGACTTTCGGCGGCACCTGATGAGCGAGCAGAAGGTCACGCTCTACCGCGACATCCACGAATTCACCCTGGACCTGACGCTGCGGGTGAGCGAGTCGAGCGGGGACACCAGCTTCACGTTCGGCATCTCTCCCAGCGGGTTGACCGCGAGACAGCGGCGATACTGACGTGTGAAAACCGCAAATGGCGCGAATTTTCGCCTCTTCTTCCTCCTCAATTCGCGTCATTCGCGGTTCTCCCCTTGGCGTCATTGGCGGTCCCCTCCCATGCGCATCGCGATTCTGGGCTCAGGCTACGTCGGCCTCGTCTCGGGCACCTGCTTCGCCCACCTCGGCCACCGCGTGACCTGCCTCGACAATGATGTGGCCAAGATCGACACCCTTCGCGCCGGCCGCATGCCGATCTTCGAGCCGGGGCTGGCGCCGCTGGTGAAGCAGAACGCCGCCGCGGGCCGGCTCGATTTCTCCACCGACATTGCCGGGGCCGTTGAGTCCGCCGACGTCATCTTCATCGCCGTCGGCACCCCCCCCACGGCGAGCGGCGCCGCCGACCTGTCCTACATCGAAGCGGTGTCGCGAATCATCGCGCAGCATCTGAAGCGGTACAAGGTCATCGTCGAAAAGTCGACCGTCCCGGTCCAGACCGGCGAGCGGGTCCGCCAGACCATCCGCAAGTACGTCCGGCGAAATGTGCCGTTCGACGTCTGCTCCAATCCGGAATTCCTGAGGGAGGGCTCCGCGGTGCAGGACTTCCTCCATCCCGACCGGCTCGTGCTGGGGGTGGAGAGTCGGCGGGCGGAGCGCCTGCTCCGCCAGCTCTACAAGCCGCTCGACGCCGAGATCGTCATCACCGACATCAAGAGCGCCGAACTCATCAAGCATGCCTCGAACTCTTTCCTCGCGCTGAAGATTTCGTACATCAATGCCGTGGCCAACGTGTGCGAACTCGCCGGCGCGAACGTCGTGGAGGTGGCCCGCGGGATGGGGATGGATTCACGGATCGGTTCCAGGTTTCTGAGCGCCGGGCTGGGGTACGGCGGCTCCTGCTTCCCGAAGGACGTGGAGGCGTTCGCGAAGATCTCCGCGGAACTCGGGGCGCCGTTCCCGCTCCTCGAGGAGGTCCAGCGAATCAACAGCGATCAGCGCCGCCGGTTCGTCCAGAAGATCGAAAAGGAACTCTGGGTGCTTAAGGGGAAGACGGTGGCCGTGCTCGGACTGTCCTTCAAACCGAACACCGACGACGTGCGCGATGCCCCCGCCATCGCCATCTGCCGCGAACTGATCTCGAAGGGGGCGCAGGTCCGGGCCTACGACCCCCGGGCCGCCGGAAAGGCGCGGATGCTCCTGCCCGACGTGCATCTGTGCGACAGCGCCTACCAGGCGATTCGCGGCGCGGACTGCCTCGCCCTCTGCACCGAATGGGAGGAGTTTCACCGGCTCGACCTGGGCCGGGTCCGCCGCCTGATGTCTCATCCCACGGTCGTCGACGGCCGGAATTTCTTCGACCCCGAGGCGATGCGAAAGCGCGGGTTCACCTACGTCAGCATGGGGCGGGCATGAGACGAGCCGTCTATCCCGGAGCCTTCGATCCCCCGACGAACGGTCACCTCGACGTGATCGAGCGGGGGAGCCGCATCTTCGACGAGCTGATCGTCGCCGTGGCCGACAATCCGCAGAAGAAACCGCTCTTCACCCGGAAGGAGCGCATGGCGCTTCTGCGCGGACTCGTGGGGCATCTGCGCCATGTCCGGGTGGACACCTTCGACGGACTGGCCGTCGACTTCGTCCGGAAGCGAGGGTCGAACACGATCCTCCGCGGCATCCGGACGATTTCGGATTTCGAGTTCGAGTTTTCCATGGCGCTCACGAACCGGAAGCTCGCGCCGGAGATCGAGACCGTCTTCGTGATGACCCATGAGGACTACTCGTTCATCTCGTCGCGCCTCATCAAGGAAGTGGTCTCCCTCGGGGCGAACGCCTCCGCGCTGGTGCCGCCGTCGGTGATCCGTGCACTGGAAAGATCCGGCGTGGGGCGCGCCGCGCCAGCGGCGCGGAAGAGGTCCCGCAGGCGGCGCTGGCGCGCCGCGCCCCAGGGAAGACATGCTCCGCGGCGTTCGACTTGATCGCGAAACCCTCCAGACCCGCTACGCCCTGAGCGTGCGGGCCGTCGTGCGCGTCGGCGCGCTGCTCTCCAGGGGCGTCGAGATCACCGCCGCCGTCCTCGAACAGGCCCGGCCCGGCTCTCCCACCGAAGGCCTGCTGCTGGCCCCCGAGTGGGTCCGCGGCGAAGCGCCCGTCACGAAGGAGACGCTCGAACGCGCGCGGCAGCGCCTCTCCCCGGAGCATCGGGCGGAAACGGACGCGATCACCCTCGTCGAATCGGGTGAGGTGCGGGTGGTGGCCCTCGAGGAGGAGTCGCTCGCCGAGATCGGATTCGCCTCCGCCGGGGCCGCCCCGGGGGAGGCGAAGCCGCAGACTCCCTCCCCCCCCCCGGAACGCCCGGGGCCGCTCTCCCTCGATTTCTCCCGCGGTCTCCCCCACATTCTGAGACCGGAGGAGGCCGTGGGCCTGTTCACGCCCGAGGAGATCGGGCGCCTCAAGCTCCGCCTCCTCTCCGGCGTCAACGCCCCGGAGAAGATCGAGGCCCTCCGTCGTCTGACCCTCGCTCCGATACCGGCCGAGGAAAAGGGCGTGCTCCTCCTGAAGGCCGTGGTCGATGACGACCCCGGGGTGCGGAAGGAGGCCGCGCAGGCGCTTCGCTCCCTCGGCATGAGCGCCGACATCGCCGAGGCGGTGGGCAGACTCTCGGAGGGGGACTCCCGGCAGAAGCGGCTGGCCCTCGGGCGGCTGCAGAAACTCCTCCAGGGAGTTTCCGAGGGGGAGCAGGCGGTGCTACTGGCGGTGCTCCTCGCCGACTTCCGGACCCAGAGCGATCTCGCCGTCCTGCGCCCGACGATCGACGCGATCGGGTTGTTCGCCCCGGTCTTCGCCCGGCGTCCGGAGTTCCTGCAGGACCTCACGCGCCGGGTCGCCGAACATCTCGCCGTCCACTTCGACGCCCTCTACGAGTCGGTGCTCGGGCTCTTCCGCGCCCTCGCGGCGGAGGCCCCGCACGCCATCATCGATCCGCTCTGGCGCGAGATGGAGCAGATCCGCGACCGCCGGCTTCGGGCCTATCTTCTGCTCCTCCTCGTTCCGCTCCCGCTCAAGACCGGGCGGAAGAGCGAACTGGCGACGCTCATGGTGGAGACGGTGGCCGGGTGGGACGACGCGGTCATCGACTGCCGGCGGCTGTCGAACGGCCTCAAGCCGCTGGGCGAGCCCGCCGTTCAGGCCCTCATCCGGAAGATCCCCGAGGCGCCGGAGGGTCAGCGGGTCTTCCTGGTCCGGCTTCTCGACGATGCCGCCCACGCGCCGTCCATTCCGCCCCGCACCGCGGGTCGCGGGGCGGACATGCTCCTCGATCTGCTCCGGACGGCGAAGCGCCCGCTCCGTCTCGCCATCCTCGAGTGCCGTCTCTGCCACCACCCCGCCGTGAGCGAGCCCGTGCGCCGCAGGTTCGCGGAGGCGATCGTCTCCGGCATCCACGAGTATCACCTGTCGACCGCCTACACGCTCCTCGAACTCGCCCTCCGGCGCCTCGGACGGGCGGCCCTCGAGCCGACCTTCTCGGTGGCGAAGTCGAGCCCCTGGCCGGGGGAGCGGGAGGTGGCGCTCCGGCTGCTCGGCGATCTCCTCCACGACGCCCCGGCCGACGACGCCGTGGCGAAGAAGTGCGCCGCCCAGGCGGTCGGGATGTGCCGGACGATCGTCGAGGAGGGCGGTCCGCTCCGTCAGCCCGCCGCGACGACGCTGGGAAAGCTCTGCGGGGGGCGGGCGGTGGAGCCCGAGACGGTGCGCCGGATCGGGGAGGAGGCGCTGAGCCGCCTGGGCAAGGTCTCCTCCTCGTACGAACTGGTCGAGATCCTGAGGTGGATCGCCGGCGGCGGGCGGACTCCGATCGATCTGAGGATGCGGCTGGGGATGGTCTTCATCGATCTGATCGGGATGCCGTTTCCGGAGAACATCGGTCGGGAACGCCGGACGAAGGACGGGACGGTGCTCGAGATCGGCGCCGGAACGGAGGCGTACACCGTGTTTCTGCCGAGCCTGATCGCGGGTCTCGGGGCGCTCGTGGTGGCCGAGGACGTCTCTCCCACGTATCGGGAGAAGGTGATCGACACGCTGCTCGGCAAGTGGAACGATCTGATGCAGGCGAAGATCGTCTGGGGGCCGGCGAACACGGTGTCGATCGCCGAGGTGTTCGGAGCCGTGGGACGCTCGGCCTGCACCCCGATCTACCTGAAGCGGCGGGTCATCGAGGCGCTGCGGGAGCGGATCGTCAACATGCCGATCGTCCGGGTGCTCGGAGAAGTGTTCGAGTTCGAGGAAGACTCCGCGGGGCTGAACGACCTGTGCGCCTCCATCACGGCCGAGCTCCTCAAAATGACGGCGGAGCCGGACTACCAGGAATCGGAGGACCAGGCGGTCCTGTGCGGCGCGCTGGGACGGATCGCGGGTCGGAAGGCCCTGGCGAACGAGAAGAAGGAATCGGAGGCGCTGCGGTCGGAGATCGTCCGCCATCTCTGCGACTCGGCGCGGGAGAACCTCCCCGAGGCGCGGACCGCGCTCGAACGGCTGGAGAAGTCGGCGCATCTTCCGAAGGCGCTGAGGAAGATGGTGACGGAGCGGATCGAGAAGAAGTAGGACGGGGCCAGGAGGGCGTGCATGCCGGACTCCTCAACGCCACCCGGACGGCCGGCGGATCCGCCGGAGGAAGGGGCGGCTTCACCGCCGCCGCCGGTTCCGACCCCCGCCCCCCCGGCGTCGCAGCCGGGACCGCAGGGACAGCCCCCCATCCCGGACTGGGAACTGATCGGTCCGGAGACGCTGGTGCTCGACCTCATCGAAAAGTACCCGGAGTCGGAATCGCTCTTCCGCGAACTGGGGCTGCACTGCTGGGAGTGCGAGGTGGCGATCCAGGACCCGCTCCGCGAGGTGGCGCGGCTCCACGAGAAGCCGCTGGCCCCGATCGTGGCGGCGTTTCGGGAAATGGCGAAGAGACACTTTTCCGCGGGGAGTGGAGCATGAGACCCAAGACCACCGTGACGAAGCGGGCCCGGGCGGCGATCGCCCACGCGCGCGAGGTGCCGCCCGGCGTCGCGGCCCAGCCGCTCATGGATCTGGCCTGGGGATTTGCGCACACCCACATCCTCGCGGCCGCGCTCGATCTGCGCCTGTTCTCGCACCTGGCGGCCGGCCCGCTGACCGCCCACGCCCTGGCCCAGGCGGCGGAGGCCTCCATCCGCGGCACGCGGATTCTGGCCGACGCGCTCGTCGCGCTCGGGGTCATCGCGCGGCACGGGGGGAAATATGCGTTGACACCGACGTCGAACGCCTTTCTGGTCGAGGGACGCCCCTCCTTCCTCGGGCCGCTCCTGACCCGGGTTCGCGAGATGTCGCAGCACTGGGCGGCCCTCCCGCATATCGCGCGGTCCGGAAAACCGCTCGAGGCGGTCGATCTCGAATCGAAGGCGCGGGAGTTCTTTCCGAGCTTGGTCCGGGCGCTTTTCCCGCAGTCGCACGCGGGGGGCCGGGCCG
This sequence comes from Planctomycetota bacterium, assembly GCA_016192525.1. Lineage (GTDB taxonomy): Bacteria > Planctomycetota > MHYJ01 > JACPTZ01 > JACPTZ01 > JACPTZ01. Next base: position 463 of record JACPTZ010000104.1, on the reverse strand, counting down.
TGTCGAAGGCGCTCGGGATCGGGACCCGGGTGAAGGGGGCGCACGTTCTGGATGTGGCCTGCGGCTCCGGCGCCTGGGGGATCGCCTTCGCGGAGGCCGATCCCACGGTGACCGTGATGGCGCAGGACTTCCCCGAGATGATCGAGATCACCAAGGAATTCGTGTCGGAGTCGGGCTGCACGACGCAGTTCAACTTCCTTCGCGGCAACCTGAGGATCGTGCCGTTCGGGGAGCGGCGGTACGACTTTGTGGTCCTGGGGCACATCTGCCACTCCGAGGGGGCGGAGTGGACGGAGAAGCTGATCCGGAAGTCGGCGACGGCCCTCGCCCCGGGCGGCCGGCTGCTCATCGCCGATTTCGTTCCGAACGACGCGCGGACCGCCCCGCCGGCGCCGCTCCTCTTTGCGGTGAACATGCTGCTCCACACGACCGACGGCGACACCTTCACGTTCGCCGACTACCG
>JACPTZ010000218.1 GCA_016192525.1 Planctomycetota bacterium | reverse complement strand
TCGCCCGAGGCTCAGGATGACAGGCCCGGAGGGGGGGGCCGTTCAGGCGGGATGCACCCGTCTCAACTCTGTGTCATTCCGAGCGTAGCGAGGAATCTGACCGCCGAGCGGTCTCTCCACTCAAGAATTCTGGCGGCGCGAGTCTTCGGGAGCAGGGCCAAGGGAAGGCGCCACTGAAGGCCGGAACAGATCCCTCGTCGCTGCGCTCCTCGGGATGACGCCAAATCGTGGGCGCATTAAAGGGAAGTTCCGGCGTCGGGCGCGCAGGGGTTGCCGTTCGTGGTGCGTCCCCCGCCATGCAGATGGCGGGCAGGCGTCAGGGCGCGTTGTGCGACCGGTTCCGCGACATCGCGAGATAGGCGAAGAGCGGTCCGCGGGACTGGCGCTCGACGCGGCGGCCGGAGATGAGCGAGGCGGGTCTCGCGAGGAGGTGGAACCGCTCGCGTTCAGGAGGTGCGATCGGGACTTCAAGAAGCAACGCTTCGAGGGCGCCGAGTCGGAGGGCGTGATCCGGCGGGCCGTCCACCGGCGGCGAATGGGGATGCCGGTGCGGGTGCGGATGGGACGGGTTCGGAGGAGGGTTCGGTGGGCGGTTCACGCCGCGGATGATACAGGATTCGGGGCGGGAGGGGAAGGATCAGAGGGATGATGACCGTTTGGTCCTGAGGACAAGTCCGACGACAAGAAGCACCGCGGCGACGAGCGCAAACAGCAGCCGGAAGTTGTCCACGTCATCCATTGAAGACTCCGGGGGAGGGACCGAAGGAGGGCGTACTCTTACCTCCAAGGCCGGGGAGGGAGCGCCAATTCCCATGTGCACGGGATAGGCGGAGTCCACGCCGACGCTGCGGATCGCTGCGCTGCTTTCCGTCCCCGGGGCCGCGATCGGATCCACCTTGGACTCCTCGCTCTCGTCGTCGGCGTCTTCGTTCCATCCTGGAGGGGGACGGTAGGCAACATTGAAGGTGAACCTATGGTAAGTGTCCCGCAGGTCGCAAAAGGTCGCGGCCGCCGGATCATCCTGAATCGCTCGAAACAGACGCCCCAGCGCCTCGTCCCTGAACTCACGAGCCATGGCGGCGGCGCTGGAAACGGCATAGGGATCTCCGAGCCTGAGCAGGCCGAGGAGCGCGACCACCCGAACCTCATTCTCGGATGAACTCGCGAACCGGCGAAGCGCAGGCCGGAGACGGGAGTCACCTCTCAACTCCTCAATCGGGGCCAGGGCCAGGACGGCAAGCTCGCTCACCGTTTCGTCCTCCCAAGGCGCTTGTGACTCGGACAATCTTGAAAGGACGATCTCGCGGGAGACGTCCCAGTTGTCCAGGAATAACGCAACCTGCCGTTCGTCGAGGTGGCAATCACCCTCGGCGAGGGTCCGTCTCTGGTGGGTTCCCTCGATCAGGGCCAGTGTCTGGGCCTCAGACAGGACCAGGCGCGATCGCATGGCCGAACGCCATTCTTCGGATACAGCAGGTTCTTTCTGGAGGGGGGGCTGCGAAGGGACCTCAGGGCGGACGGCCGCAGTTGACCTCCACCAGAGTATCTTCGCCAGCGCTCCTTCCGCCGCGTCCTTCACAAAAGGATCACCGGCTTCCTGCCGGAGTTTCTCCAGATCGTCGCACGCGCGGGGGTCGCGAATCTCTCCCAACGCATAGATGGCCGCGGCCGCAGCCAGTCGGTCCCTTTCGCTGGAAGCAAAGTGTAGAAGCGGGCGGACAGACTCCCTCCCGGAGAGCACAAGCGATCGCACCGGCTCGGTCGCGATCATCTCCCGGATGTCCACACCCGATCGGGACATCTCAACGATCTCACGGAGGCGCCTCTCGGCGAGTGACTCGTGGTCCTGGGCGCTCGTGATTCTAGCGAGCAAACTCAGAAGCATCGCTAATCCGACCGTTGCGCGCATTTCGGGGCGACACCTCATCCGCATTCCTGCAGGTTGGTAAGTGTGCTCTTGGTGGCCTCATATCGGTCAGTGGTGTTCTTCTTCAACTCGATCACAATGGTCACCGTAAACGTCCAACACTCGAGCACCTTGTCCTCATTGTCCTTCAGAATGACCTTGAAGTCGGCAATGTACTCGACTCGCAACGCCCCCCTCGCAGGCTTGGGACCGGGAGTGTCCATGGATGAAGTCTTCCCGTCGTCATGCGATGTTGATGTGGACTGAAGCGTGCTCCCGTCATCACTCACATCCGGCACGTACTCGTCGCCTTCGCGACCGCCAACCACTCCCCTGGATTTGTCTTCCTCTGGTTTCTTGTCAACCGAAGGCTCTTTCTCGGGATCCTGGTATGTGGTTGTCATCGTTCGCTTTATCCACTGCTCGATCTTGTAGCCCGGCCCCGTGGGCCAGACCACCTCAAACGCATGCACGATCCTGCCGCCGTAAGTAGTGTCACCGAGTTTGAACTTTGTTTCTCCGATGGCCGAGGGGTACTCATAGATCGACATCCCGTTGTCTCGTATCTCGACCAGCGGCTTCTTCTTCCCCCTCCCCGCTCTCACATCCTGGAACAGCATGCGTCCATCTTGCGAGGCATCCATTACGCGCCGCTTCGCTTCGCCGGCGCGAGTGCCGATCTGTCCAGTCAGAGACCCGGCGACGCGACGCAGAGTGCGCTGATCTCCCTTTGAAGCGGAGCTGACAATACCATCGGCGACGGAACGAAAACGCCGCATCTCATCCTCGATGGTGTGGAATGAAGCTCTAACAATCGCCGACATGGCGGCCTCCGCCCGCCGGGCGATCTCCCGAACTTCCCGCACTGTCGGGGCCTCTTGCATCTCGGCCAAGGCGGCTTCGGCCGTCGAGCGGATGCCGGCCGACGCGACCGTAGCCGTATCTGTCATGTTCTGCGCCGCCGTCTCGGAGGCGCTCCGGATCTGTTCCTCCGGCGGCTGCGTCGGTGTCCGCGTGATGGCGATCTTGAAGACCCCGCTCCAGGTCTGCAGGTCGTCCACCGTGCCGCCCTGGAACGTGCCTGTACCGAAGTCACCGGACACGAGCGTGGCGGTGAAGGTCGTGGTCGAATCGGTCGTCGCGATGTGGTCCGAGAGGACGATCGTTGTCCCGTCCGAGAGATCGATCGAGCCGTCTCCGCTGATGGTGGCCGGGAGACCGTTGAAGGTGCCCTCGCCGAGGTAGTCCGGCACCCCGCCGGTCACGGTAAAGGAGCCTGTGAAGGTCCGGCCGATCATGGCCGGGTCCGAGGCGTTCAGCACTGTCATGTCGAAGTCCCACTGGCCGGACAGATTCACCCCGATGATGACGACTCCGCCGGGGCCGGGGGTCTGCGCCCGGGCCTCGCGCGCGGCGCCCGCAAAGACGACGAACGCCATCATCAGGGCCAGCCCCACCCGCGGGACGCGCCCGGCCGCCGTGGCGCGGGCGTCCTCGCCCGCGTCACGCGCGACACGTGGGGCCCGTGGGGCAGGCGGGGACGCCTGCCCCACGAGGCCCGCGCCCGCGATACGTCCCCGCGCCGCTCCCGCGGCGCACTCCCATGACGCTCTCCTCGTCCCCATGGCCCGTCTCCGTGAACAGGGTTTGCGATGCCCCACACGCTGACGAGCCAGCATTATGATGATGATGATGATGATGATGACGTGTCAAGGAGGAAGTATCGGCGTCGGCCGCGCAGGGGGTGCCGTTCGTGGTGCGTCCCCCGCCATGCAGATGGCGGGCAGGCGTCAGGGCGCGTTGTGCGACCGGTTCCGCGTCATCGCGAGATAGGCGAAGAGCGGTCCGCGGGACTGGCGCTCGACGCGGCCGTTCGCGTGGAGCGAGGCGGTCCAGCAGGTGGGGCGGGGCGGGAGGGAGATCGAGGCCTCGAGAGTGCCCCGGCGGGCGCGGAACGGGGCGAGCGGGAAAAGCGTGGGCGCCCAGTGCGTGTCGGATCGGGTGGAGAGCCGGACCCCGGGCGCGATCCCGGCCTCCACCCAGAGGGCGATCCCGTTCAGACGGCGGGTATCGTTGAGGCGCCAACTCGCCGTGAGGTTGTGGAGGCGGGGGGGACGCTGCACCGTGGCGAGATCGACCTCGATCAGCGAGACCGGCCTCGCGAGGAGAGCGAACCGCTCGCGTTCAGGAGGGGCGATCGGGACCTCAAGAAGCAACGATTCGAGAACGCCGAGTCGCAGGCCGTGATTCGACCGGCCGCCTGACGGCGGCGCTACGAGCGGCGCCCCGTTGGAAAGACCCGCGGGGATCGGGGCCGCCAGCCAGTCCATCCGGACCGGGGCCGCCCGGAGCGCGATGGTCCGCGGGACGATCGTGGCCCCCTCGCGGAGGAATCGACGGCGGGCATCGATCACCGTCGGAACGATCGATTCGTCAAAGCCCTGACGGCCGATCGTCTCCGTGACGAGGAGATCGAAACTCGCAGGATCGGCTCGACGGGCGGGCGAACGGAGCGGCGCCGGCGCGCCGCGCCCCACCGGGGAGGTTGCTCCAACGCTCTGTTCGATGGCCTCCGCCGCGAGCCGCCGCGAGTCGCCCTGCAGCACCTCCACCCGATCGGCGACCCCCTACTCTTCCGCGAGCCGCCGGATGAGCGGAATCAGAAGGCGCTCCTTCTCGATGGCCACCACCCTCCGGGCCCCGAGCCGGGCCGCCGCGATCGCCCAGATCCCGGTCCCCGCCCCGACGTCGAGGACTCGGGAGCGCGACGTGACCGACCGCCGCAGCGCCTCGAAGAAGGCGCGATTCCGGACCGGATCGGCCAGCATCGTCCGGTGCGCGGGCAAAAGGTGCTGGAGGCGGCGGTAGGCTTTGCGGTCGGGGATGATCTCGAACATGGCTCTCGTCCGGATCATACGCCGGGGGGGGGCGCCCGGGAAGGGAATCGTGGAGGATTTCCGCGGCACGGCGAGACATGAGGCGTCGGGAATTCGCTCTTGAGACGATTCCGTTTGGATGGTATTCTTGATCGCCAAATCATGAACTCCGAATCCCCGCCGTTGACCGCGCCCCGCTCCCCCGTAGAGGCCCGGGGCTCCGGCGGCGCTTTCTTCCTCGCCGCCGGGATCCTCGCACTCATCGCCCTGGGTATGCCCGTGGTCCTCGTTCTGACGGGGACCCCTCTCGGCGGCGGGAGTGGAGGGTTGAGCCTTCGAAACGTCCTGCTGATCTGGCTCGGGGTCGCCGGGGTCGACCTGCTGCTCCTGGTTTCCGCGGCCTATTATCGCTCCCGACGGCTGGTACTGGCGGATGGAGTACTGACACTCAGCACCTGGTTTTCCCGGAACTCCTGGCCGGCGGCCTCGATCACCGCGGCAACCAAAGGATCGTCTCACTTCGCCGACGAGACGGTCCCCGAGGAATACGTTGTCTTTTGGACGGGGAAGAACGTTCTCTTCGAGTTGTCGTTCACGGGCTGGAGATCGGCGGATCTCCGCCGCCTCCTCTCGGAGCTGAAGCGGCAGGTTCCGGCGCTTCAGGTGGCCCCGGAGGTTTCGGGTCTCTTCGGCGGGTGAGGGAGTGTGGCTCGCGGAAAGGTCGGCGAGGCTACCCGCGCGCGAGCGGGAGCGTCTCCGCCAGCGCGCGCGCGTTCGCGCCGAGCCACCCGCCCAGGGTCCGCAGGCGGGCCGCGATGGCCGGGGGCGGCCGGCTGAGCTCAGGATGACAATACGGGAACCCCGTACCCTCGTCGGGGCGAGGGGAGCAGCGCTGGAGCCGTAGCTACTTCCTCTCTCCCCGCCCCCCCTCCACCGACCAGAGCACCCCCAGCCGGCGACGCGGGCGGCCGTCGATGGCGTGGAGGCGGCCGTCGAGCGAGCCGGCCACCACATCCGGGATGCCGTCCCCGTTCAGGTCCATCGCGCAGGGCCGGCCGGAACCGGGGCGACCCACCCGGTACCGCCACAGCAGCGTCCCGTCCGCCCCCGAGATGGCGTACAGGATCCCGGCCTTCGTTCCCGCGAGCAGGTCCGGCACGCGATCGCCGGTGAGTTCGGCCGCGCTGAAGGCGGTGAACTCTGTTCCGGACGCGGGGCTCTCCCACAGGACCCGGCCCGACTTCCCCGATATCGCCCGCGCCAGAGACGTTCCCGCCCCGACCACCGCGTCCGTCACCCCGTCGCGGTCCAGGTCCTCCCTCAGCCAGGCCCCGATGGAGGCCTTCGACGCGGCGAGTTCCCAGAGCGTGCGGCCGTCCCTTCCCGAGAGGGCGATCACCCTGCCGTCCTCCATTCCCGCCACGACGTCCATCACCCCGTCGCCTCTGGCGTCCACCAGCCCGGGCGGAAGGCCGAGCCGCGCGCCCATCTCGCGCTTCCACAGACGCCCCGCGTCGTGCGCCCTGATCGCCAGAATTCCCCCGCCGTCCGAGCCGAGCAGCAGGTCCGGCCCGCCCTCCCCGTCGAGATCGGCGAGCGGGCTCACGGAATCGACCGCCATCTCCGCCCCGCAGGTCCACGCCGGCGCGGCGTCGCGCGAGGACAGGGCGTGAACCGTGCCGTCCCCGGACCCCACCAGCACCTCACGCCGGCCGTCTCCGTCCAGATCCCTCCCGAACGGAATGCTGCTCAGGGCGTCCTCGACGCGGAAGTTCCACAGGGCCAGACCATCCTTCCCCGAGATCGCGCGCAGCACTCCCCCGCGAAATCCCAGAGCGACATCCGTGAAACCGTCGCCGTTCATGTCCTCGAGACAGTCGGTCTCCATCGGGAGGGCCCCGGATCGCACCTTCCAGAGGACGGTCCCGGTCCGGCCCGACACGGCGTACATCATCTCGTCGCTTCCGCCGGAGAGGAGGTCCTCCACGCCGTCGTCGTCGAACTTCCCCCGCGCCAGGGGGCCTGGCGTCATTCCGCCGACGCGGCATCTCCAGAGCGGGGCCCCCTCGGCCCCCGAATGGGCGCACAGGTGGCCGTCTTCCGTCCCGACGATCACGTCGGGGATCGAGTCGCCGTTCACCCGGAGGCACTCCGGGGAAAAAGTGGACACCGGGCCGGTCTCCGCGATCCAGAGCGTCGGCGACGCCGGCTCAACGCGGACCGCGTACACGCTCCGGTCCTTCGACGTGAAGACCGCCTCCGCCACACCGTCCTCATCGAGGTCTGCGATCTCGAGGGCGGAGATGATCTGGTGGCCGGCGCGGAATCGCCAGAGGCGATGCCCGTCCTGGCCGTCGAAGGCGTAGGCGTAGTGATCGTCGGAGGCGACGAAGAGGTCCGGGACTCCGTCGTGGGTGATGTCACAGGACGAGACCGCTCCCCAGATCTCGTAGTCGGTCTCAGCCTTCCAGAGCAGCGCGGGCGGGGTCGAGGCGCGGTCGACTCTCCCGTCGAGGGCGTAGAGGCAGCCGTCGGCCGAGCCGATCACGACGTCCAGCTGGCCGTCGTGTGTGAGGTCTGTCAGTTCGGCGGTCGAGGGGATGTGTTTGTTCGTCGGGAACTGCCAGAGCGGCTCGCCGGTCCGTCCGTCGAGGGCGTATACGGCGGAGTCCCACGACCCGATCACGACGTCCGGGGTGCCGTCGCCGTTCAACTCGCCGACGACGGGCGAGGCGAGCGTGGAGCCCGGGGCGAAATCCCGCGACCACAGAGGCGTCCCGGTCGCCCCGGAGAGGGCGCACACCCGCGAGGCCTGCGTCGCCACGACGACATCGGGGACCCCGTCCCGGTCGAGCCTGCACAAGGCCGGGGAGGAGTGGATCTTTCCCCCGGTTGTGAACCGCCAGATCTCGCGACCGTCGGTTCCGGAGCAGGCGCGGACACGACCGGCGCCGTCGCAGACGATGATGTCGAGCACGCCGTCGCCGTCGATCTTCCCGATCGCCGGCCGTGTGAGCCCGGGCTCCTCGACGGGCCACGACCGGAGCACCGCGCCGTCGCGGCCGGCCAGGACGAGCGCCTCCTTCTCTCCGAGGGCGATCACCTCGACCGCGCCGTCTCCCTCGAGGTCCGCCACCGCCGGCGTGGCCACGAACGGGAAACTCCGGACCGTCTTCCAGAGCACCCCCCCGGCCTCCCCGCGGAGGGCGTAGACGGCGCCGTCACCGGAGGCGACGACCACCTCGAGATGGCCGTCGCCGTCGAGATCGGCGACGGCGGTGGAGCCCTCGATCGCGTCGCCCGTGGCGAACGACCAGGCGAGCATCGGCCTCATCGTCACGTGGACGCGGGCGATTCCGTCCCGGGCGACCTCGACGATCTGCTCGGCCCCGAAGAAGTTCTCCTTCGAGAAGACGAGGCGCCAGCGACCGGTATCCAGCTCCAGTTCCTCCTGGGGAATCGTCAGCGTGCGCCATGGGCGGACCCTGTCGGGTTCCCCCCGTCCGTCCTGAGCGAACCCCCGCCCTCCGTCCGGCGGGGGCGAGTCGAAGGACGGCTTGCCCCGGCGCCCTTCGACTCGGTCGCCTGCGGCGACCTCGCTCAGGGCGAACGGGGAGCTCGATTCCCCGGCCGGGAAGACCTCCATCCGCACGGCGTTTTCGTTCGAGGTCACGGTGAGGATTCCGCGGTGATGCCGCAGGGTGATCGCGATCTCTACGGCGGCCAGGGCCCGGGTCTCGAGGAGCGCGCTCTCCGGTTCATACCCCTCGTGTTCCAGCGTGATGAGGCGCGCCCCGGGCGGCCAGGAGCAGCGATCCTCGACCGGCGTGCGGAGTCCCGTCGGCCGGCCGTCGATGGAGACGAGGGCGCCGGAAGGGGAGGACCGGATCGTGATGCGGGCCGGGCCCCACGTGAGGAGGGCGAGGAGCATCACGAGGGCGGCCGCGAGGCCGAGGCCGATCGAGGCGGCCGGATTGCGTGTGATCTTCCGCCGGACCTTGTAGATCACGCTCGCGGGCTGGGCGGTGATCGGTTCGCCGGCGAGGAAGTGCGCGAGATCGGCCTCGAGGTCCTGCGCGGTGGCGTACCGGCGGTTCGGGTCCTTCTCCAGGCACTTCATGGTGATGATCTCGAGTTCGCGCGGGCAGTCGGCGCGGAGGCGGCTCGGCATCGTGGCTTCGTACGAGGTGACCCGCGTGATGATCTCGGTCATGTGCGAACCGGTGAACGGCGGTCGCAGGGTGAGCATCTCATAGAGGACGGCGCCCGCGCCGTAGACGTCGGTCCGGGCGTCCACGGTCATGAAGCCCCCGACGGCCTGCTCCGGCGCCATGTACGACGGGGTGCCGAGGACGGCGCCCGCGACGGTGAGCGGGTCGGCCTCCTGGTAGAAGGCGAGGCCGAAGTCGATCAGGTAGGCGTGGTCCTCGTACTCGGGCGAGGGGAGGCGCGGTCCCGCGGAGGCGCGGGAGTCGCTTCCGGCGCCGGGGAGGGAGACGGAGGAGCCGGTGGTGCTGTCGGTCCCCCCGGCGGAAGCGCGCGGCTTCCCGGAATCGCTCCTTTTCCGGCGTCCTCTCGTCACGACGATGTTCCTCGGCTTCATGTCGCGATGGACGATCCCGGCCTGATGGGCGCAGTGGAGGGCGTCGGCGATCTGCCGGGCGATCTCCGCGGCCCGCGCGGGGTCCACGCGCTGGGTCTTGAGCACCTGGTCGAGGTCCAGGCCCTCGAGATTCGCCATGGCGTAGAACTGGACCTCGCCGTCGCGGCCCGATTCGAAAACGGGGCAGATGTGCGGATGGTGGAGCCGGGCGAGGATTTCGATCTCGCGGGCGAATCGCGCGATGCGGTCCGGATTCATCGAGAGTTCGCGCGGGAGGACCTTGAGGGCGACGCGGCGCTTGAGATCGATCTGATCAGCGAGATAGATGTCGCTCATCGCACCGCTGCCGAGGCGGCGGAGGATGCGGTACCGGCCGAGCCGGGAGCCCTCGATGCCGAGGAGGGAGGGATCGGCGAAGTACGGCTCCTCCGGCGGAACGGGAGAGGTCTTCCGGACGCGGCTGCCGTGTTCGAGGCCCTCCCGCGAGAGAAGCCCCTTCTCAACGAGGATTTCGGCGGCGGGGCGCGCGGCGGGGCGCGCCTCGTTGGAGTGCGCCGCGGAAGCGGCGCCCGGAGGCGTGCCGTTGGAGTGCGCCGCGGAAGCGGCACCGGCGGGGGCCTGTTCGATGACGGTGTGCTGGAGTCGGAGCACTCTCTCGACCCCCGCCTCGCTCAGTTCCAGGAGCTGCTCGGGGGTGAGGAGGCCGAGGGAAACGAGGATCTCGCCGAGGAAGCGGACGCGGCCGGTGTCCCGGGTCTCGCGTTCCTGTTCCTCCAAGGCGGAGTCGCGCTGTCCGGCGGTGACGAATCCGCGCTCGACGGCGAGTCGGCCCAGGAGCAGATCGGCATCGGTGGGCATGGCGGGGCGCCCGGGCCCTTCCCCGGCCGTCGATCATACGGGAAGGGACCGGGGAAACGGAAGGGAAAGGGGAGCGACGATCTCGTACAGCGCCCGGATCCCCGAGGCCCCGTACCTGTGACGCTTATCCGACTGGCATTGGGGCTAGGTGACATCTCCCTCCGACGCGTCCCCGAGGCGGAGGATCACCCCCGTGTCCGGCCAACCGCGTCGCTCGGCCCAGAGATCGACCTGCCAGCGGACCTTGTGGCGGACGGCGATGACTTCATCCTCGCCGGGGCGGCGATCCCCGGCCCCGAGGCTTCGCGAGGCGTACTCGAAGGCGGCCCGACCGGCGGCGTCATCTTCCTCAAAGGACTCCAGCACCGTCTCCCTCGACGGTTGCCCCTTTCCGGGTATCCACGCCGTGACATGCCGGGGATGGGGGAGCGCCTTGTCCAGGTCCACGATTCCCTCCAGGACCTTCGAGGAGGGGAGCAGAACCTTGCAGAGTTGACGATCGAGGAGCATCCTGGGAGATTGGCCGTTCCAGTCTTCCACGATCGTGTACCGTCTCGGATCGTGCAGGTCGCGCTTGCGGGACTTCTCCGACTCGCGCTTCACGAGACGGCACTGCAGGAACTCCTGGGTGACCTTGAATCGCGCCTCCACCTTGCCGATGCTCGCCTTCGTGTCGAATTCGAGTCGCCACTTCAGCCTGGTCCCGTCGGCTTCCATCCGAAGGGTGATCCGGCGCACCCCAAGGCCTCCGAAGAGACTGCCCAGGATGAGGCACAGGATGACGAGCAGGAAGAACGCGACGAACGCGCCGATCCCCACCCAGATCCGGTTCTCCAGCGACGCGGTCCCCCACTCCGCGGGGAATCCCCACCAGGTCAGTCCGCCCGAGATTCCGATGAGGAGGAGCACGGTGAGGGCCCCTCCCGCCGCTCCCGTCTTGTCCTCTGAACTGAATTCGTCCTGCCAGACTCGCATCGGCGTCCTCCGCGGCGGGTCCCTGTGCGGTCCCTCATGCTGTCCCGGCCGATGCCCTCCGTCAAGGATTGCGATAGTTGGGATGACGCCCCGCCGGGAGCCCCGGGGGTGTTCGTCTACGACGGTCTGAGGGCTCCCGCCGGTTCCGAGGCCTGGAACCGCGCGCGGAGCGGCGCCATGGCTCTCACACCGCGCACTCCCCGGCGGAGACCTGGACCGCGTAGGCCTTCTCCTCACCGAGATCGACAAGGTCTTGCGGGGTCACGTCCTCCGGGCCGAACTCCTCGAGATCGGCGAGGAGCTTCGTCGCGCGGTCGAGCGGGAGCCGGGCGAAGAACTCCTCCGGTGCCTCGTCCCCGATGCGCTCCGTGGCGTAGAGATCAATGAGACGCTCCAGCGCCGACGGGACGCGTCGAGCCGGGATGCGCGCGGCGAGACGGCCGAACGTGGCACCGCCTTCCGCCGGCGGCCGCCCCTCGGTACGCCCCGCGGCAGAGGCTCGCTTCGCGAGCCTCGCTGCGGGGCTGTTCGGGGCCGGCAGCGGGGTGCCCGGCACGCGCTGGAGCGCAGGCTGCGACACAGGCTCGAGCAAAGGTTCGCGCACAGGCTGGAAGGCCTGTGCTACCGTCTCGGGAATGGAGATGCCGCCGCCGAGAAACACGTGGTATTGTGGAATTACCGTCTTGCCGAAGCGTCGCACCCCACCCTGGAAGCCGATCCCGGCGATGTGATGCTGGCCGCAGCCGTTCGGGCAACCCGAAATCTTGAGATGGAGCGACGGCGCCTTCGCCACGAGGTCGGGTCGGCTCTCAAGAAACTCGCCCAGCAGCGAGGCGAGCCCGCGCGAGGCGGTGACGGCGATCCGGCACGATGCCGCCCCGGGGCAGGAGGTTACATCCACGACCGTCCGGGCGCCCGGTCTCGCGAGCCCGGTTGTCTCCAGCTCCGCGTGGAGATTCGCGAGACGGTCGTCGGGGATGTAGCGCAGGACGACGTTCTGCTCGTGCGTGGTCCGCGCCTCGCCCTCACCGTATCGCCCGGCCAGATCGGCGAGGCTGCGGAACTGCCCTGTCGTGACATCTCCGAGCGGCAGCCGGACGATCACGGTCGAGAAGCCCGGCTGCTTTTGCGGCCGGACATTGGTGCGGGCGAACTCGGTGTAACCGGGTCGCGGGAGGAAACCGGATCGCGGAAGGGCTGAATCATGGACGGGAACGGAATCCGTAGGGGCGGGTGCCGACCGGTGATCGGAGGCCGCGGGTCGCGGATCGCGGGACAGGTCACGGCTCTTCGGTCGTCCATCCTGCAACGATGAGATCGGGACCTGCCCGGGGGAGGCATCGCGATCCTCCCCGACATCAGGGATCAGCGGCCGCCCCCCCTCCGACCGGATCGCCTCGCGCTCCCTTTCATACTCGCGCAGAAAGGCCTCCTGCCCCAGTCGCTCAATGACGTACTTGAGTCGCGCGCGGTGACGGTCCTTCGGGTCGCCGATCCGATGGAACACCCGCACCACCGCCTCGGCCGCTTCGAGGACCTCCGTCGCCGGAAGAAATTCGTGCGCGACAAAGCCGGACCGGGGAAGGACGGCCGTGCCGCCGCCGATGGTGAGGCGGAAGCCGCGCAGGGCACGGGCGGACAAGCCGCCGCTGGCACGGGTGGACAAGCCGCCGCTGGCACGGGCGGACAAGCCGCCCGTGCCACCCAGCCGGGCGAGGAATCCCAGATCGTTGATCGCCGCGTGGACGCAATCGGTCCCGCAGCAGCCGCCGAAGGCGATCTTGAACTTGCGCGGAAGCGAGGAGGACCAGGGGCCGCCGAGAAGGTGTCGCGTGAGGGCCTCCGCATACGGCGTCGGATCGAACGGCTCGACGGCCGACGTCCCCGCGAACGGGCAGGTGGTGATGTTCCGGACGGAATTCCCGCAGGCCTCGCGCGTGGTGAGGCCCGCCTCGGCGCAGCGACGGAGCACCTCCTCCGCGTGCTCCAGCTTCACGAAGTGGAACTGGACGTTCTGACGGGTGGTGACGTGCCCCTTGCCGTTCGACCACCGCTCCGCCACCTCCGCCAGCGCCCGAAGCTGGTCCGCCGTGAGGATCCCCTGCGGGATCTTCACCCGGACCATCATCCATTCGTCCTGCCGCTGGCTGTAGACACCGTTCAGGAGGCGGAACGAGCGCCAGGCGTCGGAATCGATTTCGCCCCGTTCGAATTTCTCGAGGGTGTCGACGAAGAGGTCGACGTCCTTCTCGTCAGCAAAGCCCAGCCGGGCGGGGCCGAAGGTCTTCGGATCATCGAGAGAGAGCATGGGGTCTCCTTGGAGTACTTGCGTCGGGATGAGACACTGAGGCATTTCTGATTCGCTCCGCCAGCGACACCACCTCCCCCACCACCAGCACCCCCGCACGGGGCTCAGACTCGGCTCCATCCGCCGCCGTCGCCAGTTCCGACAGCGTCCCGATCCATGTTTGAGCATCCGGGCGCGAGGCCGAGAGTGAAATCGCCGCCGGGGTCTCCCGCCTCCACCCGCGTTCGAGCAGGACGGACGCGATCCGGCCCCGCTCCGCGAGACCCATGAGGACCACGACCGTGAGTGAGTTCGGCGCGAGCGCGTCGAGGACCGGGCGGTACGCCTCCGGGGCGTGGCCGGAGACGACGGTGAAGGCGGAGGTGAGACCCCGATGCGTGACCGGGATCCCGGCGAGCGCCGGCGCGGCGATCGATGAGCTGATCCCCGGGACCACCTCAAACGGAATCCCCGCCGCGGCCAGCGCCAGCGCCTCTTCCCCCCCCCGTCCGAAGACGAAGGGATCTCCGCCCTTCAGCCTCACGACCTGCTCCCCCCGGCGGGCGGCCCGCACCATCAGCCACTCGATCGCGGCCTGGCTCATCGACCGCCGCCGGGCCCGCTTCCCGACGTAGATCCGCCTGGCGTGCGCCGGGGCGAGGTCGAGGGTCTCCGGCGCCACGAGGGCGTCGTAAAGGACCCGGTCGGCCTGGGCGAGGCGCCGGGCCGCTTTGAGCGTGAGCAGTTCCGGGTCGCCCGGCCCGGCGCCGATGATGGAGACGAAACCGGTCATCATGTCCTCCAATCTACTTCTACTGTCACGGTTCGCGCGCCGGTCGCGCCTGCAAACCGTAGCCCTGAGTAGCCCTCCTCGGTCGCCGCAGGCGACCGAGGAGGGCGTATCGAAGGGCGGGCCCGGAGACGAAGCGCCGTTCGCGTCAACCGTCCCTTCGATACGCGACCGCTCGGCAGACGGCGCCGAGCGGTCGCTACTCAGAGACTCGGTCTGTCCCCGTTACAATGCCACGTTTACGACACGACTCCCGTGATCGGTGACAGTAGAACTACCCTCCCCCGTTTGGCGACGCCGAACGGGAGAGGGGATATTCGGAATTCCCCGTCAAGGGCTCCACGGCGGCATATCGCCTGTTCAGCGCCTCCAGCAGGCGCGGCCGTCGCTCTGCCATCGGAACGGTCTGCGACTTCCACACCGCCCGCTGCCATCGCGCCTCCGCCGCCCACTCCGCGATCTCGTCCGGGAGGATCGAGTCCAGTCCGTCCCGGACCAGACCCGCGAGGGCGGGGGCGTGACCCGAAGTCGAGACGGCCACCGTCACGCCCCCCTTCCGCAGGACCGCCCCGGCATAGGCCGTCGCCGTTTCGGGGTCGTCCACGGCGTTCACGAAGATCCGCCGCTCATCCGCCGCGCGGCGGACCTCCCGGTTGACCTCCGGGGGGGCGGCGGCCACGACATACCACACCCCGTCGAGATCGACCGGCGCGAACCGGCGGCCCTGCAGCACGACATCCAGGGCCGCGATGGCCGGAACGATCCGCGGTGCGATCACCGTCACGCACGCCCCGGCCTCGAGCAGGGCACGGATCTTCTGAAGCGCCACGGGACCTCCGCCGACGACCGCGACCTTTCGCCCGGCGAGCTTCAGGAACACGGGGAACAGGGCGGAACGGGAGGGCCCGACGACTCCGGACACAGCCGTGTGCGCGTCGCCGGTCATAGCCCCCTCTCCCTCAGGGCGGCCTCGACGCGCGCCAGACTCTCCTCGATGCTCTCCTGATCGCTGTAGACCGTCACCTCGGGCCGATCCGGCGGCTCGTAGGGGTCGGAGATGCCCGTGAAGTGCGCCACCTCGCCGGCGAGCGCCTTCTTGTACAGCCCTTTCACGTCCTGCTTCACCAGGGCGTCGATCGAGGCGCTGACGAACACCTCCACAAACGGCGTCTCGTCCTTCGAGGCGAGCGATCGCACCTCCTGGCGGATCTCGCGATAGGGCGAGATGGCCGCCGTGATGGCCACCACACCATTCCGGGCGAGGAGCCGCGCGACATACCCGATCCGTCGGATGTTCGTGTCCCGATCCTCCTTCGAAAAACCGAGCCCCTTCGAGAGGTAGGTGCGGACCTCATCGCCGTCGAGGATCTCCACCCTTCGGCCCGTCCCCAGCCGCGCCCTGAGACCGTTCGCCAGGGTGCTCTTTCCCGCGCCCGAGAGACCGGTGAACCAGAGGATGAATCCGTGCCCGGGCTTTGCCTCCGGAGACCGCAGGGCCGGGGCCTCCGCCGAACGGATGGCGGACAGGGGCCCCCGGCCGTCGGCCGCGAGCGGGCCCGGCTCGCTCCGTACGCCCGGCGCCGCTCCTCGAGCGGCCTCTGCGTAGTGCGCCCTCAACACCTCCGCCACCTCGGGACGGGTGAATTCCACCGGGAGGGCCCCGCCGCTCCTCAGGATTTCGCGGACCTTCGAGCCGGAGAGATCCAGCCTCGCCACGGCATCGTGCGGGCAGGTCCGCGACGAGGCGAGATTGCCGCAGGCGAGGCAGTGAAAGGTCGGCTCGAAGCGGAGCGGCGTGACGCCGACCTCCCCGGGGCCGAACCGGTCGAAGATCTGCTGCGCCTCCAGCGGCCCGTAGAACTTCCCGACCCCTGCATGATCGCGTCCGACGATCAGGTGCGTGATCCCGTAGTTCTTTCGGACGATCGCGTGGAAGAGCGCCTCGCGCGGCCCAGCATACCTCATCGCGGCCGGGAAGGCGGCGAGAAGCGTCCGGTCCTTCGGGTAGTACTTCCCGATCAGGGCCTCGTAAGCCCGAAAGCGGACCGCCGCGGGAACGTCGTCGTTCTTCGTCTCGCCGACGAGGGGATGGATGACGATCCCGTCGGTGACCTCGAGCGCGAGTTTCGTGAGATGCTCGTGCGCCCGGTGAATCGGATTCCGCGTCTGGAAGCCGGCCACCCGGCGCCACCCGCGCGCCCGGATCGCCTCGCGCAGGTCGCGCGGACTGAGCCGGTGTTCGGCGAAGGGGAGATCGGCCCGAAGCGGGTGGACGTCCACTTCACCGGCCACGAGCCAGGGGGGACGGGAAAGGAGATACGCCACGCCGGGGTGCGACTCGTCCTCCGTGCGGTAGACCGCCCGGGCCTCTTCACGCGGATCGCGGCGGAAGATCTCGGAAATGCGGAGGATCCCCCAGATGCGTCCGGCGCCGTCGACGAGCCCGGCCTCGCGGCCCGGATCGAGGAGGGCCCGGACCTCATCGGTGACGGCGAGGGTGAAGGGGAGCGGCCACACCGTCCCGTCGGCGAGGCGCGACCGGGCGAGCACGCTCCGGTAGTCGGCGGCGCCGAGGAAGCCGGTGAGGGGACTGGCCGCGCCGGTGGCGATCAGTTCCAGATCGGCGAGCTCGCGCGCGTCGAGCACGATCGTCGGGAGCGCGGCGGCCCGGTCGCGCAGGGCGGCGGCCTCCTCCGCCGGCACGATCCGGTTCACCAGCGTTCCCCCGTGCGGCTCCACCAGAAGGTCCTGCGTTTCGGTTCTCAGGGTTGCGGTCGATGACATGAGCGTCTCCTTTCGGTTGTTGTGGCTCAGACTTCAGTCTGCGCCGCCTTGGAATGCAGTCCACACTCTTTCTTCGCCCGTCCCCTCCACCGCCCCGCCCGCGGGTCCTCCCCGGGCGCCACGGGGGAGGTACAGGGCCAGCAGCCGATGCTCGGATATCCCTGGTCGTGGAGCGGGTTGTACGGTACGCCGTTCTGCCGCGCGTACCGCCACACCTCCTCCGCGCTCCAGCCGGCCAGCGGGTTCACCTTCACGAGCCCGAACTTCCCGTCCGGCTCCACTGCCCCCGCCGCGGCCCGGTCGCGGGTCTGATCGCGGCGGATCGACGAAATCCACGCGTCGTACCCGAGGAGCGCCCCGCGGAGCGGCTGCACCTTGCGGAGAAGGCAGCAGCGGTCAGGATCGCGATCCCAGAGGTCGGCGCCCTCGATCGAGGCCTGTTCCTCGACCGTTCGGGCCGGCCGGACTCCGCGGATCACCACGCCGTATCGCTCCTCGAGCCGCTTCCACAGCTCCAGCGTGGCGGGAAAGAGGAGGCCGGTGTCGAGGGTGAAGAGATCGACGTCGACTTCGTTCCGGGCGATGAGGTCGACCAGGACGCACCCTTCCACCCCGAAGCCCGTGGCGAAGGCAAGCCGGCCGGGGAATCGTTCCGCGGCCCAGCGCAGGATCTCGACGGCGGGCCGGCCTTCGAGGGCGATGGCGGCGGCGTGGAGTTCGGACGGGGTCATTCGGGAGACTCCTTGAAGGATGGAACCGCCTCCGGCTCCGTGCCCCCGGGGTGCGGCGCGGGGGGCGCGGAGTGCAGCGCGGGGGGGGTGGAGTGCGGCGCGGAAGCGCCGCCGTGCCGCCCGGAGACTTCATCGGCAGCCCGCGCCTCCGGAAGCCGGAAGACGGACAGGTACGTTCCCACCCCCACCAGCAGTGTCGCGAGGGCGGTCCGGAGCGCCCGCTCCGGAATGGCAAACGTCAACCGGGCGCCGATCAGGACGCCCGGAACCGCCCCGGCCAGCACGGCGCCGGCGAGGGCGAAGTCGACCCGACCCGACAGCAGGTGACCGACCGTCGCAGCCGAGGAGAGGAGAAAGGCGTGCACGAGATCGGTGCCGACGAGCGTCTGGGAGCGCAGCGGCCACGCCCAGGCGAGGACGCAGAGAAGGAGCGATCCGCTCCCGATGCTCGTCACTCCCACCAGCAGACCCGTAACGAACCCGAGGAGGACCGTCCACGGGCTGGACGGCGGCTTCGACGCCGCCTCAGAGACGCTCGGGCGGCGCAGCAGCCGGAGAAGCGTGGCCGTCCCGGCCAGAACGAGGACGACCCCGAGGGAACGTCCGATGAAGAGGTCGAGCGCGCCCTTGGGGAGGCGGTTCAGGAGGGCGATCCCGAGCAGGGCCCCGGGAACCGATCCGGAGGACAGTCGCAGGACCGTGGGCCAGTGAACGGCGCGGCGGGCGGCATAAACGCCCCCCCCGACCAGTTTCATCACGCTCGCGATGAGAACATCCGACCCGACGGCGAGAGACGGGGGAATGCCCAGGAGGAGGACCAGGGCGGGGGTGAGAACGGAACCTCCTCCGAGGGAGGTGAGTCCCACGAGAATCCCCACGAGCGCGCCGGTAAGAATGAGGGGCCAGACCAGCATCTGTTCTTCCTTTCTGCTTCTTTCCCTTTGCCTTGCCCTTTCCCTCCGAGGGCAAGGGAAAGGGCAAGGGAAAGGGGACAACAAAAAAGGCCGCTGACCTTGGGAGGGCAGCGGCCTTGTCGCCTTCGGGAGCCTTCAGGGGTTCATTCGCGTCTCCATCGAACACGAACCCCGGGCGCCGTCGGCGGGCCGTTGCCCGTCGGGCACATGCAGCAACACATGGCCATGCGCTTGGAGATCAGGTTCAGGATGATCACGGGCCTTTCCTTGTCGGCGAGGTCACACATCCGGCGACCCGATGTACGGTCAGGACGCAGGGGGCGGGACCCCGCGGTTCAGAGTCCACTCCGGGTCGATGAGAAGTCTCGCGTTCCGTCTTCCGCCCTGCCGGACCACGGGTCCTGAGCGGGGGACCGCCCCGCCGCCCGGGCAACAAAAAAACCCCCAGCCCTGACAGGCTGGAGGCTTCGGATTCTTCCGGGGGGTCTTCAGCGTGTCAGGGGTCGAGGCCGTTTAGCCGCAACAACACATCGCCACGAGCCGGACCATGGGCCGCTTCGAAACGCTCAAATTGGCCGACAGGTTCGCGCGCATGGGATTCCCTGACACGTGAGACGCGCCCTTATATCCACCGGGCGGAAGGGTGTCAAGAGTTTTTTTTCGGAATTCCGGGCCCCGGGTGCAGGTCAGTTTTGTCGGAGGAGCGCGCGTCTGTGGGGGCGGCCCCTTCCGTTGTCGTCCTGAGCGCAGCGCCGCGATCCGTCCGGCGGCGCGGAGCGAAGGATCACCAACACCAGAGGCTCCGAGGCGCGTGCGCTGGCGATCCTTCGCCCCGTAGCACGTGCTACGGGGCTCAGGATGACAATCCAGGGTGCGCCGACGAGATTGACTTACACCCCCAAGGTCCAGGTGCACGTGGCATGTTTGAGAGGTGGGGTAAGTGCACATGCGGCGCCCCGGAGGGGCGCCAAGGGAATAGCCGGGGGCGAAGCCCCCGGAAACGCGCAACGCATGCACCCAGCCCCGGAGGGGCGGCAGAACGGGGTCGTGGGCCAGCGCTTCTGCCGCCCCTCCGGGGCGAGGGGGGCGCGCGCCAGCACGGGGAAGGGCCGCGCCCCTCCCCCTACGCCCTCCCCTCCCCTGTCCGCCATCTGTGTGGCGGAGGGGAGCGGGAAACAACAACGGCAAACCGCCCGCACGAATAGAGTTGACGGATCACCAGGGGAGATTGGCCTTGCACTCACATGATCGCCGTCCTAAGATCGGCACCGATCAGGAGATTCCCGCACTCGAGATGGCGCAAGTTCGCTCAGAAGATTCTCCATGCCCCGCCTCCGACTCGCCCAACCCGCCGATGCCGTGACGCTCTTTGCCGCCGAGCGCGAGACGGCGCGCGTTCCCGGCCTGCTCGTTTCCCACCCCCACGAGTTCCGGCTGGAGGCCTTCCGGGAAAAGATCGCCGAGCTGAACGGGCGGCACCGGGGGCCGATCGGGGGGCCGCGCGGACGGTACCTGGTCGCGTGCGAGGGACGGCGGATCCTCGGCCACGCCTTCCTGGAGGCGATGGGGCTCGAGTCGATCGCCCACGTCTACCGGCTCACCATCGTCGTCCACCCCGGCGAGCGGGGACGCGGGGTCGGCCGGGCCCTCATGAAGGGACTGCTCTCCTGGGCGCGACGAACTCCCTCCGTGGGGAAGGTCGAACTCCTCGTCCGCGCCACGAACCGACCCGCCATCGCCCTCTACCGGTCGCTCGGCTTCGTCGTTGAGGGTCGTTTCCGCCGTCGGGTCCGGCTCCCGGACGGTGGACACCTCGACGATCTCACCATGGCGTGGTTTCCGCACGATGCAGAATGACAACACTGTTGTGAAAACGCATTGCAATATAACCATTCAAATGTCATAATGCGTCTCGTCATGAAACCCCTTCACCAGCGCCTTCTGTGTGTCCCGGACCGGTCGTTCTTCCTCTTCGGGCCCCGCGGGGTGGGCAAGAGCACCTGGCTCATGGAAGCCCTTCCCGGGGCGCTTCGGCTGGACCTGCTCGACGCGCGGACGAGTCTGGAACTCGGCCGCTCCCCCACCGCCCTGGAGGGAATGGCCGGGACCCTTCCGCCGGGCTCGTGGATCGTGCTCGATGAAATCCAGAGAATCCCGGCCCTCCTGGACGAGGTGCATCGATTGATGCAGATGCGGCGGTGGCGTTTCGCCCTGTGTGGCTCCTCCGCCCGGAAACTGAAGCGCGGCGGCGCGAATCTCCTGGCCGGCCGAGCCGTCACTCGCCGCATGGCCCCCTTCGTCTCGGCCGAGCTCGGGAGCGGATTCGATCTGCGCTCCTCGCTGGAGTGGGGAAACCTTCCGGCCGTTCGAGAGGACGCGGCCGGCGCGGCAGACCTCCTGACGGCCTACGTGCACACTTACCTTCGGGAGGAGATCCGTGAGGAAGGCGTTCTCCGCCGGCTCGACCCGTTCCTGCGATTCCTCGCCATCGCCGGCATGATGAACGGACAGACGATCAACCTGCAGAACATCGCCCGCGAGGCCGCCGTCCCGCGGAGCACGGTCGAGTCCTACTTCTCGGTCCTGACCGACACCCTCCTGGGCGAGTTCCTCACGGCGTGGCGCCCCCACTTCAAGGTCCGGGAACAGGTCCATCCGAAGTTCTACTGGTTCGACGCCGGCGTGGCGCGCGGGGCCGCCGGACTTCTCCGTCAGCCCGCCGAGCGCGAGTGGCTGGGGCGTGCTCTGGAGGCACACCTCCTCCACGAGATTCGCGTTCACAACGAGGTGAGCGACAAGCACTGCCCGATCCGGTTCTACCGCACGAGCGCCGGAGTCGAAATCGACTTCATCCTCGAGACGGTGCAGCGGACCTCGGCCCACCCCGCGCAGGTCGTCGGAATCGAGGTGAAGCTCGCCGAGAGATGGGACCGGGGGTGGGAGCGGCCGCTGCGCGATCTGGCCTCACAGAAAGGGGTGCGCGTGCAGAGGATGATAGGAGTCTACACGGGGCCGCGGTCTTACCGCTTCGACGGGTTCGACGTCCTCCCGGCGACGGAGTTTCTCCGAAGGCTCCATGCCGGCGACATTTTCTGATCGCGCCGGGCTATTCCCCGAGTGACCCACCGAGGACTGGATGAGCGCCCCGATGGCGACCGTGCCCACAAAGGCCAGGTACCCATGACCATTCCAGATCAGATGGACCATCAGCATGTCAGGCTTTCATCAGGTCGATCAGTTCCCGGATCGTCGTCGGCGCATGCCCGGCGTAGTGGTTGTTCGCGTACATGTAGGCGATCGGGACGCGGGAGATGTACGTCTTGAGCAGGGCGGCCCAGCGCTCCAGGCGGGGCTTCTGGTCGATCACCACCTTGTCGAAGGTCTCCGTCAGGGCGTCGATCGCGTTCCGGTCGCCGATGAGGCGGCCGTAGACGAAGTCGGTGGTGACGAGATCGAGTTTCTCCGCCAGATCGGCCGGGTGAGGCATGTAGACGAGATCGACCAGCACCAAGGCGGCCCGGCGCTTCTGGAGGAGCGAGAGGAGCGGCTTCGCCACCCAGGCCTTGTTGCGGATCTCCACCCCGTAGCGGAATTCCTTCGGGAGTCTCTCCAGGAAGGCGTCGAGCCGTTCGAGGAACGGGTCGATCGAGCCGAAGACCTGCTTGTTGAAGTACGGGAACTGAAGGACGAGCGGTCCGCACTTTCCTCCGAGGAGGCTCATCGAGGCCAGGAATCGCTCCGCGTCATCCCAGACGTGCTTCGGGACGAGCACCCTCGCCGGGTCCGGCTTCGCCTCCTCCCCGCCATGCACCACCGACCGCGGGAACTTGGCCGAGAGGACGAAGCCGTCGGGCGTCTTCCGGTTCCATCCCTCCACCATCTTCCTGTCGGGGACGCGGTAGTAGGTGACGTCCGCCTCGACCGTGTCGAACTCCGTGGCGTAGTGGGCGAGGTAGTCCCCGGGCGCCATCCCCTTCGGGTAGAAGACGCCGTCCCAGGACTTCTCGGACCAGGAGGAGGTGCCGAAGAAAGCGCGGGCAAACATGATGGCGCGCCCTCGATGACATGGCAGACCGCCTCGTGGGCGCGAAGCGCACTTACTTAGTGCCTGCCGCGCCGCCACAAGGCAATGGCAGCGACAACGGTGAGTAGGGCGAGGCCGATCGTAAACCAGGATGCCAACGAGGTCTCCTCGAGACTGCTCCGCTGGGAACTCGAAGGCTCCGGGGTGCGACAATCCGGCCCATTGCTACGGTGAATCTCTCTCGCTGTGATTGTTTCGGGCCACTGCGGCGGCGGATCTGGCGTCATGGCCGCCACCGCCCCTCCTACGCGCGGCCCCATGGGATTTCCTGGGTCCGGGCTGCGAGACCAGGGAAAGTGCGTGAGATTGGCTCCGCGTCCGCCTCGGCTGTCTTCTCCGGGCGACGAGACTGAGCGGACGTCTTGCATGAGATGCGTGAGATCGAGAGTTTGCGGGTCGCGCAGCAGTCTCTCCAAGATGCCCGCAAGCGATGGAGACGACGGGGAACACTGCAGCGAGCGCATCTTTGCAATGGCTGCCGGAGTGCCGACCTTGGCGAGTCCGTAGAGCATCAGGAGCGAGTCGATGGGACTGGTGGACTCCATGTGCGGGCAATCGGTAAGGACAAGCTGTAGGTCCCCGCGATCCGCCAGGGCTCCGGGAGAACTCAGCGCGAGAGTGGCGTAGAGCGTTCGACGACAGAATGCTCCACTGTCCTGGAGCAACGCCGGTCGAATCTGTCGGGCCGTTTCGTCCCAATGCAGAGAAAGCAGCGCGATGATCCGTGAATCCGGCAGTTCGACAGACGGACCGCGAATTCCGATGGAGGACGAGGTCTGGAGACGGGCGATTAGCGTCGCTACACGGTTGCGTTCTTCAGATGGACTCAGGGTAATGGGTTTGCCGAACAACTCTACCAGTCGAGCAGATGTACTATCTGTCTCAGCGAGTGTTGCTGGCAGATCATGGGACATGGAACCTGCGCGTGTTGCATTGTCCAGCATGGATGCAATTGCTGCACCGAGGACGGGATCGCCGGCGTCAGCCCAGGAATGGGGCGAAGCGGCGGACAGTCCGATCTGACCAAGGGCGTACAGTGCTGCGACCCTGACCCAACGGGGAGCCGGTGACTTCGCCAGGGACTCCAACGCAGGGGCGGCGCGCCAATCTGCTGCGACACACTTGGCGACTGCGGGGCAAACCGACAATCGGTCCCAATCGTCCCCCGGGTCAGGCAGATTTCTGAGCTCCTGCACTGCAGCCTCCGCCTCGCT
This sequence comes from Planctomycetota bacterium, assembly GCA_016192525.1. Taxonomy (GTDB): domain Bacteria; phylum Planctomycetota; class MHYJ01; order JACPTZ01; family JACPTZ01; genus JACPTZ01. The sequence continues at coordinate 51,775 of JACPTZ010000218.1, read as the reverse complement.
TGACTCGGAGACGGGGGCCATGAGAGGGTCTTGAGCGGCGGCGACGGAGATCACCAGCGCCGTCAAGAGCGAGGAACAAGAGAAAGATCTCGCATAGACCATCGCCTAAGGCTCGCACTCCACTATCTTTGGTGGATCGGACTTGAAAACAATCGACCCACCGGGACCCTCATCGACGAAGATGTGGATCTCAAATTGGACGCAGTCCACTTCGTCCTCGTCGCAGAAAAGCCTGATTTGAAACTGCGCCTTCAATTCAACAGGCAGATGGGTGTCCTGGTTGAGATTCTTCCGCGCCGCAGGCTCAGTCGGCTTGTCGTCGGGAGAATAGGGATAGGTAGTCTCCCCGTCGAACCGAACTTTGATCTTGTGCTCCATTTTCTTCGGCGGCAGCGGGGGAGCTGCGGGTGGATTCTCCTTGCTTCCATCCTGAAGCAACATCCGTCCCTCGTGTGAAGCAACGGTTATGCTCCGTTTTGCCTCGCCTGCCCGCGCGCCGATCTGCCCGGTCATGGACCCCGCAAGGCGACGCAGGAGACACTGATCCACCTCGCTAGCTGAGATGACAATCTCGTCCGCAGCGGAACGGAAGCCCCTCATGTCCTCTTCGATCTGTCGGAAGGCGGACCAAACCACCACCGAGATCCCGGTTTTCGCGTTCCGTTCGACAAGGCGCGCCTCTTCCATCGTCGCGGCGTCCGCCATCTCGACCAGGGCGGCGTCAACGATCGATCGGATACTCGCGGCCGCCAGCGAAGCCGTATCCGACATGCGCCGCGACGCTGCCTGAAACGCGCTCCCGATCCGCTCCGCCGGCGTCTGCGTCGCTGGCCGCGTGATGGTCAGGAGGGAACACCGCCGGTCACCGTGAACTCGCCGGTCAAGGTGCGTCCGATCATCGCCGGATCCGAGGCGGTCAGCACCGTCATGTCGAAGTTCCACTGGCCTGAGAGATCTACCCCGATGATGACGATCCCGCCGGGGCCGGGCGTCTGCGCCCTGGCGTCGCGGACGCTTCCCGCGAACGTGAGCAGCGCAATCATCACCACAAGCGCCGCTCCCGCCATGCGCCCCGGCGCCGCTTCCGCGGCGCACTCCAACGCCCGTTTTCGCAGCGCACCCCACGCCCGTTTCCTCGTCCCCATGGCCCGCCTCCGTGATCAGGGTCTGCCAATCCCGACACGCTGACGAACCGCCATTATCATGATGATGATGATGATGCCTGTCAATAGGGAGTTTGCAGCCGATGCCGGGGCAGAGGGGGATTGGCTACGGCGCCGGAGTCGTGAGGGGCGCCTTCGCGGGAATTCTGGACGCCGGCCGGGTGCGCCACTTCGCCCACTCGCGCAGTTCCTCGATCTTCTCCGCCATCGTGCGCGCGAGCGGGACGGTCTCCGCGATGCTCCGGGAGACGTCGTCCGTGGTGAACTCCCGATTCTGGGCGAACGCCGTGTACATCGCCGAGACGATCGCCTGCTCGATTTCCGCCCCGCTGAACTGGTCCCCCTCGCGGGCGAGGCGGACCACGTCGAACTTCTTCGCGTCGCGCTTCCGCCGCCGGAGGTGGATGTCGAAGATCGTCTGCCGCTCCGAAAGCGTGGGGAGGTCGACGAAGAAAATCTCGTCGAACCGCCCCTTGCGGAGCAGTTCCGGCGGCATGTCCTCGATCGAATTCGCCGTGGCCACCACGAAGACCGGCTTCGTCTTCTCCTGCATCCAGGTCAGGAAGGTGCCGAAGACCCGCGCCGTGGTCCCGGAATCGGCGGCCGCGGAGCCCTTCATCCCGCTCAGCCCCTTCTCGATCTCGTCGAACCAGAGCACCGCCGGCGCGAGCGACTCCGCGATCGAGAGCGCCTTCCGCATGTTTTCCTCGGACTGCCCCATGAACTTGCCGAAGACGGCGCCGACGTCGAACCGGAGGAGCGGCAGCTTCCAGACCGCCGCGATCGCCTTCGAGCAGAGCGACTTCCCGCACCCCTGCACCCCGAGGAGCAGCACCCCTTTCGGCTCCGGAAGGCCGTAGGCCCTCGCCTTCTCGCTGAAGGCGTCGTTCCGCTCCCCGAGCCAGCGCTTGAGTTCGTCCAGCCCGCCGATGTCCGCCACCGACTGGTCCGAGTCGTAGTATTCGAGAAGCCCGGTCTGGAGGAGGACCTGCTTCTTCTCGCCGCTGATGAGCGGGAGATCGTCCATGCTGAAGGCCCGGTCGTTCACGATGGCCTTGGCGTAGACGTTCGCCGCCTGCGCCTCCGTGAGACCGAGCGAGGCCTTCACGACCCGCTCCATGAGCGCCTCATTCGTGTCGATCCGGACTCCGCGGGCGCCGTCGAGCGACTTCAGAAAGTTCGTGAGGACCGCCCGGAGTTCGCCCGCGTCGGGAAGCGGCAGCGGCAGGACGACGAAGTCCTTCTCGAGTTCGACTGGGACCTTCGACTGGGGGGAAAGCAGGACGACCGTCTTGAACGATTTCTTGAGCAGCGCGACGAGGTCGCGCATGCGTCGGATGACCTTGGCGTCTTCGAGGTAGACGTGGAAGTCCTTGAGGACGAAGACGGCGCGGGCGCCGGAGCGGGCGATCATGTCGAGGGCCTCCAGCGGGCCGGTGCAGGAGGCGTCGATCCCGCGGAATCCCTCGGAGGAGGTCCAGACGTGGAGTTCCTTGCCGAGCGGCTGGGCGACCTCGGTGAGGACGCGTTCCGCCCGCTCCTCCTCCCAGGTGGTGACGTAGATCACCGGGTAGCGGGAGCGGATGTAGAGATCGAGTTCGGTCTTGAAGGGGGGCATGGATGGTCCTCCGATCTTGTGCTCCTGAGCCTCGGCCGCAGGCCGAGGCGAAGGATCGCCAGCGTTGCCTGAGAACAAGCGCCTTCCTGGGGCCGGGCTGGTGTTCCTTCGCGTCGGGCGCAGCCCCGCGGCATCTGCCGCGGGGCTGCGCCCGACGCTCAGGATGACATCCCTGCGCTACAGTTCCAGGTAACTCTCTCTCGCCTCCGGCAGCGTGGCGGAGCCGATCGGCCAGAGCGACATCCGCGGGCCGTCGAGGACCACGCCGAAGCGGCCGTCGGCGCTCGCCTCCACATCGACGATCGGCTCCTCCATCTTCACCCGCCATGCCACCCCGGCGCCTCCGGGGCGGTGGCAGGTCAGGATGTCGACTTCCGCCTGGAGGAGCACGATCCCGCCGAACTCGGCCGATTCAGCGACGGCCCAGCGGCCGGGCCAGGGACCGCCCGACGCTTCCTCCAGGCCCACGAGATTGTACATGGTGAGACGGTCCTGTGCATCGCGAACGAGGAGGTGATCTCCGAGCACATGCAGGGCCGCCACCGTGCCGCGACACTTCAGCGTGCGGAATGTCTTTCCCCCCGGCGCGATCACGAGGACCTCCCTCCCGGCGCCCAGCGCCAGGAAATTCCCCCATCCGGCGGCGGCGGCCGGCGGAGCGGAGAGCGGCGTCGATTTCGAGAGAAGTTTTCCGTCCGGGCCCAGTTCCGCCACGGCCCCGGCGGCGTTCACGATCCACGCCCGCTGCGGCGTCAGGGCGCCGTGAGTGATCCGGCTCCCTCCCGCGCTCCCCGACCAGCGGGCGGCGCCGGTCCATTCCTGGGCGACCGCCGTTCCGAGGGAAGTCCACGCGAGGGCGAACGGCACGCCCGGCGCCAGCGCCATCCCCGTGAAGGAATCGCGCGGCGCCTTCTGCATCGAGGCGCCCTTCGTGGAGGGAGTCAGAAGGAGCACCCCTTCGGAACCGGTGACGACGAGATGCTCCGCGTCGATGAACGCAATGGCGAGATCGGTCCCGTCCGCCCGCGCCGAAGAGAGCAGGGTCCCGCGCCGATCGTAGAGACGGGCCTCGCGGCGCTCGCGATCGAGGAAACCCACGAGCCCCGCATCCGGAGAAACCGCCGCCGCCCCGAGGTAGTTGGAGCGGATCCCCCCGAAGGCGGGAATCGTCCAAAGCGGGCCTCTCTCCCCCTCGACGCTTGCGCGGCGCGCTCCACCCGGAGCGTTGGAGTGCGCCGTGGGAGCGGCGCCTGAGGAGGTCGCGGAAGCGCCGCCGGCCGCCAGATCGTACATCCAAAGCGCGCCGTCCCCCGCGATCACGAGAAGCCGCTCGCCGTTCCCGGTGAGACGAAGGCCCGAGACAGGACCGGAGGCTTCGGCCGGGCGATGCCAGAGGATCCGGCCGTCGCGATCGAGGAGGAGCACGCGGCCGCGGTTGTCCGCGACGGCGAGTCGCTCCCCGGCTGCGTCGCACCCGATGTGGAGGACCGCGGAGCCATCGTCGAGCATGAAACGGGCGGTCTCGTTTCCGACCCCGTCGGTGAGAAAGACGCCGGCCGATCCCGCCGCGAACGCGATCAGGTTTCCATGGGCCGCGACATCCACCGCCACGAGCGAGGTGTCGCCGCGGATCCGTTTCGGCAGACCGCCCTCCAGCGGCAGCACCGCCGCGGTTCCCGACGTGAGAAGCGCGACCAGGTCGTTCCGGACCGGGATGAGGCGGAGCGAGGCGACCTCCGAAGCGAGTGCCCGGCGCTGCATCTGGTGCGTCCGGAGGTCACGGAGCCACGTGGTCGAGACGCCGTCGGAGAAGAGAACGAATTGTTCGGCGGGTTCGAGGTCCATCAGGGAGACTTCGGGCTGGAGCTTCTCCTGTCGGACGACCGCGCCCTTCTCATCAAGCATCGCAAAGTGTCCCCGGCTCCCGAGGACGTACGCCCGGCGGCCATCGGACGAGATCGCGAGGGCCCGCACGGGCGCCACCACGCTCGTCCGCCATCGGATCGTGCCGCCGGCGGCCTCCAGGCTCCACAAGCGACCCTCGGCATCGCCGCCGAGGACGTCGCCGCTGCGCGCGGCCAGGGCGGCGTGAGACGACCGCGATTCCGGGATGTGGGACCAGAGTTTCGTCACGGTTCCTTCCCCGAATCGCGCTTCGGCGGGACGGCGTCCTCCCAGCGGATCGGCGGGGGAGACTTGGACCGGTCCGGGGGTCGGGGTCGGGGCGGGGAGGGCGGGTCCGGACGGGTCCTGGGAGAGGCGGCCGGGCGGGTCCCGGCCTCGCGAGACTCGCTGGGACCCGACCGGCGTCTGAAGGCGGTTCCTTCCGATGCGCCCGAGGACTCGGGGGACCGGCCGGTCCCCGCCCCTACGGCTCGATCGTTTTCTACGCGGGTGAACCCCGATGCGCCGCTGGCGCGGCGCGCCCCGGCTGGAGTGTCCTCCGGCTCCCCATCTCGAGCACGCCGATTCGCTGGTGCTTCCGTTTCTGTTTCTTGTCCTTCCTCCTTCGCCCGTCGCCCCTCGTCGGTCGTCCCTCCCGCCCCCGCCTCGCCTGGCAGACGCCCGACCGAGATCCCCGTCCCCGCCCCCTCGAGCGCCGCGGCCGTCCCCTCGCTCTCCGCTTCCTCGCTCATCCGCAGCTGCTTCTCGGCGTCGATCACGTCCCGCTTGATCCGCCGGATCGCCCGGTCGATCCGCTGCCGCACCGCGTGCGCCCCCGGCACCACCCACCCCACCTCCTCGTCGTTCCAAGCGATCGCGCGCTCGATCTGCCGCATAAACTGCACCGTCTGTCGCACCGACCGCACGATGTCGCCGTCGGTGGCGCTCGTGTCCCGTTCGAGCGCCTCGAACTTCGCCCCGCGCGCCCACGAGTGGATCGCCGCCCCGAGGCGGAAGTCCAGCCCCTTCGTCCGCTCCCGCACCTGGTGCTGCGCCTCCCGCGCGAGAATGGGATTCAGCGCGCTCCAGGCCGCCCGCTTCGATCTCCCCAGCACCGAGTTCGGCAGCATCCGGTAGTAGGCGCTCCGCTTCGATTCGAAGAGCACCGCGCAGACCGTCACGCAGATCTGCTCCTCCGAGAGATGGTCGAACACGCCCCGGAACAGCATCTCCGTGAACGGGAGTTCGTAGCCGTAGACCTGGCTCGCGAACTTGCCGCGCGCCGTCAGTTTCCCGTCGCGGATGTAGTCGAGATCGCGCAGAACGGCCAGCCGCCGCTTCACCTGGTCCACCATCCCCCAGTACTGCATCTCCTCCGGCCCCGGCGGCGCCGGCCGCTCCACGCCCGGACGCTTCCGCCGGCTTCGGCGCCGGCCCGTCTCGTCTCGATCTGCCGGCTTCGGCGCCCGCGCCGAGGGCGGCGGCTTCTCCTCGCCGGTGAAGTTCGCGAACGACTTCTCGCACGCCTCGAAGATCCGCTCCCCGAGCTGCTGGTACAGGTTGAGCAGCGTGGCGTAGGAGAGGTTGAACTGGCTTCGGAGCGGCTCCGGCGCCCCCAGCACAATCCGTTCCACCTGCTCGTGCCGGGCGAAGGGCCACTCCACGTTCCCGTAGACGAATCCCTCCTCGTCCATCCCGCGCCGGCCGGCGCGGCCCGCCATCTGCATGTAGTCGCGCGACTTGAGGAACGAGCGACGGATGCCGTCGAATTTGTGGAGCGTGTCCAGCACCACCGTCCGGGCCGGCATGTTGATCCCGAGGGCGAAGGTCTCCGTCGCAAAGAGGAGTTTCACGAGTCCGCTGGTGAAGGAGCGCTCGACGATCTCCTTGAGCGTCGGCAGCATTCCGGCGTGGTGATAGGCGATTCCGCGCCGGATCATCGTGCCGAGGTTCCGGGTGGTCTCGTCGTCGGGCGGCGAGTAGCGATCGACGAGCCCGTTCCACATCTCCCGGATCCGCTCCTGCTCCGGCGGCGTGAGGAGTTCGCGCCCGATGTTCTCCATCGCGCGTTCATTGCACTCGCGCCGGTTGAAGATGAAGTAGAGCGCGGGGAGGCGCTGTTCCGCGACGAGGTGATCAATCAGGTCGCGCCGCCACCGGCCGGCATGCCTCGGCGAGAGAAGGTCGGCCTGCTCCGGCGGGACAATCTTGCGCCAGTCCTCCCAGCGGGCCAGTTGTCCGCTCTCGATCATCTGGTCGTAACGGCGCAGGTCCTCCAGCGAGCCGACCCCGTGCCCCTGGATGAAGAGGTAGTGCCGGAGCGGGACCACCCGCTCGTCCGAAACGATCGTGTGGAACGGGGTCTTGCGGATCGAGGTGAGCCACGCGGCGAATTCGCGCAGGTTCGGCACCGTCGCGGAGAGGCAGACGAACCGGATGTGCTCCGGCGCGAAGATGAGCGACTCCTCCCAGACGGTGCCGCGTTCGTTGTCGTCGATGAAGTGGACTTCGTCGAAGATGACGTACTCGACGTCGTGGAGGCGGGCGGCATCGTCGAACACGGTGTTGCGAAAGATCTCCGTGGTCATGATGAGGACCTGCGCGTACGGGTTGATGGCCACGTCGCCGGTGACGACGCCGACGCGGTCCCCGTAGCGGGCGGAGAAGTCACGGAATTTCTGGTTGGAAAGGGCTTTGATGGGGGCGGTGTAGATGAGGCGGCGGGTGCCCTGGAGGGCCTGCTCGATGGCGTACTCGGCGATGAGCGTCTTGCCGGACCCGGTGGGGGCGGAGACGATGATCGAGGCGCGGGCCTCGAGGTGATGGAGGGCCTCGACCTGAAACGGGTCGAGGGTGAGACCGTGATATTCCATCTCCCGCGCTATTTCCCCTCTTCCGCCGCCTTCGCCGCCTCTTCTTCGGCCTTCTTCGCCTCCTCCGCCTTCTTCTTCTCCTCCTCGGCCTTCTTCTCGGCGGCCTTCTTGTCCGCCGCTTCCTTCTCGGCCTTGGCCGTCTTCCAGTCGGCGAAGTTCTCGACGAAGAACTGCTCCTCGGCGGAACAGGGGATGCCGAAGACGGCGAGCTTGCTCTGGAGCGACTCGTACTTCTGCTCGTTCCACTCGTCGCCGGGCGGGTATGTCTCGAGGATCTTGGCCCGCTCCGCGGCCGCCTTCATCTTCTTCGCTTCGAGCCAGTCGGTGTACTTGTCGACGAGCCCCTGCTCCTCGGGGGTGCGCCGGGCGGGATCGGTGGAGAGAATCTCGGCATAGCGCCTCTCGGTCCACACCTCCGGCGGATAGGCGGCCAGCAGGGCCTCGAGTTCGGCCTTGCGCTTCTCTTCCGCCGACTCCTCCTTCTTCTCGTCCCCCTCCTTGGGCTCCGCCGGTTCTTCGGTCGCGGCGGCGGCGGCGGCGGCGGTCCCCTTCGCCGCCTCCCGGGCGGCGGCGATCCGGCCGCGTTCATCGGCGGTGAGAGCCGGCAGGACCTGACATTGACGGATCTTCTTGCGCTCGAACGACATCATTCCATCGACGTTCGTTCCCTCATACGACAGGTCGACCTTGATGCGGTCCTTGAATATCGCCCGGAGCTCGCCCCGGAACAGACTTCCATTGGTCAGGGTGATTTCGACCCGCTCGCCCAGAACCCGACCCTCGAGCGGATCCTTCTCGGCAAACACGTCTTCCTCGGGCGGGGGGGAACCCTGGCTGTGGACCGGACCGGCCACAGGCAGGCCGAGCGCAAGGACCATCAGAACGAACTTAAGTTGCCGCATGTTCGGCCTCCTGGCAAGAATCCTGCCGACTCCAGGGATTGAGCGTAGCACCGGCCCGGGGAGCGTGTCAACGCGTTTCCATCACCGGATTTGCTTGCGGCCCGCCGGAAGCCGCCGCTATCATCGCCGGCATGCCAGTGCTCTACTACGAGGCGGGCGACGGGGCGGGGCGAAAGGTGGAATTCAGCGACACCGTGGTCCTTGGGCGTCTCAAGACGGCGGCGGTCCCGATTCCGGATCCGGAGGCTTCGCGGGAACACACCCGGGTTGTCCGGGAGGCGGGCGGCTGGTTTGCCGTGGATTGCGGCAGCCGGAACGGGACCGAGGTGAACGGGTCGAAAGTGACCCGGCACGCCCTCAGGAACGGAGACCGCATCCGGATCGCCAAAACGGTGCTGCGGTTCGAGGATCCGGCGACCGGCGGCGGACCGGGATCGGCCTCCGGAGCCGACTCCGCGCCCGAGGCCCGCCAGGGGATTCCGGACCGGCCCGCGTCGCCGGGGGCGAAGACACCGGTCGATCCCGCTCCCTGCGCTCCACCCCCGGTCCCGGTTGCCGAGAGGCGCCCGAGCGGGCGTCTCGGGCCGCCCGCTCCCCCATCCGCCCGCCCCTCCGGCGGACATGCCCCGCCGGTCGCACCCCAGGGCCCTCCCCGACCGCACGCCCCCCCCGGCCCTTCGGGGGCCACGCAGGCGGCTGTTTACGCCCTTCTGGCGTTGCTGTTCGTCGGCTTCGTCTTCCTCTCCCGGTGGATCGCGGGGCTGGCCATCGACCGCATGGTGGAGAGCCAGAGGCAGGAGCAGCCGAAATAGGCGAACGCCCTCAATCCCCTTGACCCCCCCCCCGGCGGAGGTCTAGAATCGACGGGCGCGTCGTTTCCGCCATCGAGGATCCGTCATGCAGCGGGTACTGGCCGGCCGCGCGAAAGGGATGCGTCTCGAAACGCTGTCCGGCTTTGCCGTCCGACCCGCCCTCGCCCGGGTCCGCACCTCCCTCTTCGACATCCTCGCTCCGGACATTTCAGACTCCCACGTGCTTGACCTCTTCGCCGGAACCGGGAGTGTGGGGATCGAGGCGCTGAGCCGCGGGGCCACCGCCTGCGTCTTCGTGGAACGCGACGCGAAGGTGGCCGCGCTCCTGCGGCGGAACCTTGAGAAGACGCGGCTGGCGGATCGGGCGCGCGTGCTGGTCTCCGATGTGCTGGAGCTGGAGGAAACGGCGATCCGGGGGACGGCTTCAGTCGATCCCGGTGCCGGCCGTCCCGATCTGGTCTTCATCAATCCCCCGTACGCGTTCTGGGACGACGGGGTGAAAGCGACGGCGCTCTGGAAGATGATCGCGTCGTGGAAGGAGCACGGTCGACTGGCGCCGCACGTCCGGTTCTTTGCGGAGCATCACAAGAAGCAATCGCTGCTGGGACTGTCGCTCGGGTGGGTCGTCCCGATCGATGTCCGCGTCCACGGCCAGACGCGGCTGACGATTGCCGTACCCGCTCCGGCGGCGGTGCTGGCGGAGACGGCCCCGTCCCGTGCGGCGGGTGAGGCCTCCCCGCCCGCGCCGCGCGAGGCAGGCGAGGACGCCCGCCCCACGCGCGCCGCCCCCGCGGCGCGCTCCATCGGAGAGGATCATGTCTGAAACCCGGGCCCTGAGCGACATCATCCAGGAGAACCGGCGCCTGCGCCAGAAGGTGTTCGAGCTGGAGGAGCAGCTGGCGCGGAAGCCGTCGTCGCCGTCGCTTCCCGCCGTCCAGCTACCTGCCCGGCCGCCCGACGGGCCCGGGAGCCGAGTCCTCCAGCTCGTGCGACAGAAGGACCAGACGCTCGGCGTGTATGCCCGGGAACTCGAGGAAAAGGCGGAGCGGCTGGAAGAGTCGCTCGAGGAGATGCGGAAGAAGAACCTCGAGCTCAATCACTGGCTGGCCGCCCTGAAGCTGTACCAGGAGATTTTTGAAAACGAGCCGGCGGCGATCGTCGGCTTCGATCCGGACCGAAATGTGATGCACTACAACCGCGCGGCGGTGGAGTGTCTCGGCGAGAGCATTCACTCCTCCATCCTGAACGACGTTCTCAGCCTCCCCCTCGCCGATCGCGTGGGGTCCGATCTGCCCGCCCTGGTGCAGGAGGCGATGGAAGCCCAGGCCCCCCGCGAACGGGTGATTCGAAGCGGGAACGGGGAGTTTCATGCCCTGGTATTCCCGCTGCTCGGAGAAAACGGCCTCCGGGGCGGGGTGCTCCGGGTGATGCGGACGAGGGGATAGCGACGCGTGGCCCTTGCGCCGCCAGGCGCGGGGTGATAGACTTTGTTCATCGTCGGCCGTCGGACGGCCGCTTCCAAGGGGGGAAGGACGCGCTTCTTCGCGTCACGGTGCTTTCGGGAGCACGATCATGCATCACACCGTCCGAGTTGGAACCGCGCTGCTGGCGGCGTTCGCCCTCTCGGGTCCCGCCGTCGCCCGGGCCCAGGGGAGAGAAGACGCGGCGCGCGACACCCGCCGGCAGGAAATCGTCGCCAAGCTCGACTCCATGAAGGTCTCCCTCGACTTCGAGAAGACGCCGCTCGTCGAGGTGATCGATTTCGTCCGCTCCCTCTCCGACATCAACTTCGTGATCGACAAGCGGGTCCGCGACGCGCACCCGGACGACCCTCTTGAGATCACCCTCAAGGTCGACAATCTCTCCCTGCGCTCGGCCCTGAAGCTGGTTCTCTCGATGCACGACCTTACCGCGAAGTACAAGGAGGGGGTCCTCCTCGTCGTGCCGAAGGACGACGCCAGCGATGAGGACCTGGTCACCCGTCTCTACGACGTTCGCGATCTGCTCATGAGCCTCCCCGACTTTCCGGGGCCCGACATCGAGCTGAAACCGCCGGACGACAGCGGGAACACCGGCACCACCGGACTCTCCGAACCTCCTCCCACGCCGCCGATGGAACCGGATTTCATCGTCGAGATGATCCAGAAGAACACCGGGGGCGACTCCTGGGAAAAGAACCCGAAGTGCACGGCCACGCTCAACAACGGTCTCCTCGTCGTCTGCCAGTCGCCGGAAATCCACAAGGAGATCCTGAAACTCCTGAGCATGCTGCGCTCAAACCGGTAGTCGGGGGCCTCGGGCGGGTACAAGTCGGCCGACGACATCGCCGCGATCGACGGCCGATCGCGGCGTTTTTTTCGGAGGACGAAGGCGACGGTCATGAGCCTCTCCCGCATCCACTCCCTCCCCCCCCTCCTCGTCGTCCTGACGGTTCTCCTCTCTTCCCCGGCCCTGGCCCAGGAGGACGAACCCGCCCGCGACGACGCCCCGCCCGTCTACGTCCCGGACGACAAGCCGCGGACAGAACTGGAGGCCGCGGAGGCGGCTGCGAAGGCGGGGCTCTGGTCCAGCGCCATCGGCCACTGGCTGGCCGCGCGGGAGAAATTCCCCCAGTCGGTCTGGCGGGCGGGCCAGGGTTTCACGTACATCGGTGTTCGGGAATATGTGGATCGACGCCTGGCCGCTCTTCCCCCGGAGGGGGTGGAAGCCTTCCGTTCCGCCTGCGAGCCGGTCGCGACGACGCGATTCGCCCAGGCCCGGGACCGCCGCGATCTCGACGCCTTTGCCCGGGTCGCGGAGGACGATTTCCGCACCTCGGTCGGGCCGGACGCCGCGTGGATCACCGCCCGCGCCGCGGCGGCCGCCGGCGACTTCGCGACAGCGGCGGGTTGGGCCTCGCGGATCCTGAGGGACGCCCCGGCCTCGGACGTCGCCGGACCCTTCCTCATCTCTCACCTCGCCCTCTGGAGCGCCGCCGCCGGCGAGCCGGACCGTTGCGCCGCCGCCCACGCCCTCGCCGAGCGTGAGCCCTCGGCCGGAGCGCGGCCGCTCTCCGAATTCACGGCCCGGTGCCTCGTCTCGGCGCGGGAGCGTCGACCGGACCGTCCCTCCTGCGGCGAGTGGCCGACGGCGGGGGGGAATCCGTCCCGCTCCGGCCGCGCCCAGGAGCATCCTGTCGCCCAGATGAAGGCGTGGGGATGGCCCCCGGGCCCGGCCCGGCCCGCGGAGCCCGCGCCGACCCCGCCGTCCGTGCCGTCGATCGCCATGGAGGTCCTTCCGGTCGTGACCCGGGGCCGGGTGATACTGCCGATCCCCATGCCGGAGCGGCTTGTGCCGCCGGAATCGCGCAGCGCGATCGCCCTCGACCTCAAAGGGGGTGAAGAAGTCTGGGAGATGCCCGACACCAACCCGACGGGCTTCTGGGGGAGGGGTCCGGGGGCTCGCGGGTCCTTTCTCTTCGGGGGAGCAGCGGATGAGACCGGGACGGTCTTTCTCAATCTCCTCGCCCCCGTCGGAGAGGAGGTCGCCGGATATGCGATGGGCGGCCGCGCCGTGGCGCTCGATGTCGCCACCGGCGCCGTCCGGTGGGACACCCAAAACCGTCCGGAGGCACTTTTCCACGAGCCGGGCGTGTTCTCCCCTCCGCTCGTCACGCCGGTCGGGCTCTTCCTCGCGGCTCTCGTGATCCACGCGGAGCCCGAGGTGCATGTGATCGCCCTCGATCCGGCCACCGGCGCGCCGCGCTGGTCCTCCTTTCTCTGTGCGGGAACCCGCCGCACCGGCGGGCTTTTCGCCTGCACCCCCACCCTCTCGGAATCGAACGGCCGCCTCTACTGCTGCACCAATGTCGGCACGGTGGCCGCGCTCGAGGCCCGGACCGGGGCGATTCTCTGGATCACTTCGTACCTGGAACCCGACGCCGACCCGTCCGCGATCCCCCCCTCCACGGGTTCCGTGCGGCCGACCCTCCTCCCACCCTCACCAAACTTCCCGCTCCTGACGGGACGGATCTGCTATGTGCTCCCGACGGACGGGCTCGGGGTCTATGCGGCCAACGTGGACTCCGGCGAACTCCAGCTTCTGCCGGGAACGGCGAACGCCCGCTATCTGGTGGGGCTGACCGATCGCTGGCTTGTGGCCACCTCCCGGGATCATCCGGGAAGCGGCGACCGTGGCGAACATCTCTGTCTGGTCGATCGGAAGACGCGCACTCTCGCGATCGACCCGCCCCCGCGGCTCGGCACTTCGCTCCCCGGGGAGTCGCGGCTCGGGCGGCCGATTCTCACGGAGGAGGTCTGGTACTTTCCCACGACCCAGGCCCTCGAGCGGCAGGAGAAGTACGCAGACGACAGCCCGGAGGGGCGGCCGCGCGGGGGGAGGCTGTGCGATCTGAATCCGGGACCGTGCGGCGACCCGGGCGACCCCCCGTCAAACTGCACGGTGGTGGACCGCTGGATCCTCGTCACGAGCGGACAACGGATCGTCGCCCTGTTTGAGCAGTCGACGTTTGACGAGATGTTCGCCCGGGACCGCGGACTCGGCTTCTATCTCGATCATGCCCGGGTGATGGAGCAGAACGGGCGGACGTCCGATGCGCTGGCGGACTACCGGAAGATCCTCGACCTCATCGCCGCGATGCCATCCCCTTCGGACGAAGACAAGGAAACCGGCGCCAGGGCCCGGAGCGCGCTCTCCCACCTGCACCGGAGTCTCGGGGACGAGGCGGTGAAGACCGGGCGTTGGGAAGACGCGATGATCCAGTACCGCTCGGGGCTTCGGGTCTGCGCGTCGGTGGAGGACGCGGCGCCGCTCCGGTTCGCGCTCGCCGTCGCCTGCGAGCGAGCCACGCCGCCGCAGGACACCGCCGCCGCGAACGAGTACACACAGCTTCTCCTGGACGGGGCCAGGGGACCGGTGGAAGCCGGGGGCGGTCTCCGAACCTCCGTCACGGCCCTGGCGCTGGCGCGTCTCTCGGCGCTGCGGGACAAGGACCCGGCGGCGTTTGATGAGGCGAGGGCGGGGGCGGCAACGAGCGCCTTCAAATTCAAGAATCCGGGGCAGGGCCAGGGACTCGACACGGCATGGTGCGACGAGTTCCTGGCCCGCTACCCGTTCTCCCGGGAGGCGTCGGAGGCGCTGACGCTGCTGTCCGTGGGACGGGGATGGGACTTCCTGCGAACCCGATCGCTCCTGCTTCGCACCCCGGAGTCGCTGGGGCACGCGTGTGGACTGCAGGTGAGTCTGCATCGCCTGGGGGAAGGTCCCGCGCCGGCCTGGTCGTGGATCGGAGAGGCGGAGGCCCGCGTCATGGCTTCGCGCGACGGCTCGGAGGAATCCCGCCAGACGGCCCTTTGCAAGATCGACCTCCTCCGGGCGCTCCCGGAGTTCGAGACGATCCGCGAGTCCATCAGGGAAATGTCCGGCGTCGCCTGCCACCCTTTCTGCGAAACCGCCGTCATCGCGCCCCTCCCCGAAGACGTCGCCCTTGCGACGGGCGAGGATGAACTCAAGAACGCGGCCGCGCCGTGGATCTGCACCCCGGAGACGCCCTCCGTCATCGCGCCCGAGGGGTTCGGCGTCTGCCGCGGCGGCGAATTCCAGTGGCGGGCCGGGGCCGACGCCGCCGTGAAGTGGACCCTCCCCGACGCGCGACCCTGGATCGGCATCCGCCAGAGCCACTCCTTCGCCCCGCCGGGCGTCCTCATCGAAAAGGTCTACGCCGGCCAGCCCGCGGACGCCGCCGGGGTGAAAGTCAAAGATGTCCTGGTCGCCGCCAACGACACCTCGGTCGACTCCCTGCCCGGCCTCATCTCGTTCCTCTCCACCTGCAAGAGCGACGGCCCGACCCCGGTGCGACTCATCGTGGCCCGTGCTGGAAAGCGGATCCGCTGTCCCGCCACCCTCGTCCCCCGCCCCGCCCTGTTCGGCACTCCCGTCGCCGATCTCTTCGTCCTCGATGACGGCGGCCTCCTTGC
Source organism: Planctomycetota bacterium (assembly GCA_016192525.1). GTDB lineage: Bacteria > Planctomycetota > MHYJ01 > JACPTZ01 > JACPTZ01 > JACPTZ01. Next base: position 36,548 of record JACPTZ010000218.1, on the reverse strand, counting down.
CGCCCGCCCCTTCCAGTTGACCGCGCTGGCGCCGGACGGGGAGGTCCGGTGGCGCTTTCCCCCGACGCTCACCAGCCTGCCCGAGATGAAATGTGTGGGAACGGCCGCCGGGCGGATCTTCGTGCTCATCCGCCCGGGGTCGGACGGGGCCGATTTCGTCGAGGCCGGACGGCCGGTCACCGAGGAGCTTCTTGTGGCCTTGAACTCGTCCACGGGGGCCGTCGAGTGGCAGAGGGCGGTCTCCCGCGGAGCGCCCCGGACCTTCACCCCGGTCCCCGGCCTCGGCGGAATCCTGGTCGGCACGCCGCGCCGGCTGGAGTGGCTCGAGGGGACCTCCGGACTGACGCTCTGGAAGACCGACACGATGGTCGGGACGCAGGACGGCCGCCCCTTCCCGATTCTGCTCGACGGGACCCTCTGCGTCCACGCGGAGGCGTCCGGCGTCTGGCACGGCTATGACCTCGCCCTGCGCCGCGATCGCTGGCATCTGCCGGTGGAAAGCCCGGCGTATGCTCCCGTCCATCTTCGATCGGACGGCGAAATGGTGGTCTGGGTGGGACATGAGGGCACGCTGACCGCGGTGCATCCGGTCTCGGGACAGGTCTTCGCCTCGGGCGCCTCCTTCCTCAGTTCGCCATGTCTGCCCGATCCCGGCGCCTTCCGGATGGTTGGGCCCGGTCTCGTGGCCGGCGTCTGCGCCCCGAAGGCGGAGAAGGAGGGCGAGACGGCCTGCCGGATCGAACTCCACGAAATCGGGAGGAAGGAGGGTCTGCGGCAGATTTGGGAGAAGATAATGCCGCCGCAGCGGCGGATTCAGATCTGCGGGGGATATGGCGGGGGGGTGCTGGTGGCGGACATCGCTGAAACGGAGGGGGTGGCGGCTCCGGCACGAGGTGCAACCCCCGCTCCGGCCAACATTTTCCTGCTGGAACCGTTAAAGGGGGGGGAGATCTGGAGAGTGAGTCTCCCGATGTCCGCGGACGGGGTGTGGCCGCCGGTGGCGGCCCACCCCGGCCGCCTCCTCGTCGCCGCCGCGGACGGGGTGCACGTATACGAGCCCGAACCCTGATGTCCCTTCCGTCCCTTCTTCGCCCGAGGCCTCATGATCGACATCGACCTCCTCCGCCGCACCCCGGACCTCGTCCGCCAGGCCGTCTCCAACAAGGCCGAGAAACACGCCGACGTGAACAAGGCGTGCGAGATCGACGCCGCCTGGCGCAAGTGCCGGACTGAGACCGAGACGCTTCAGAAATCGAAGAACGACCTGGACGCCCGGATCGGCCTGCTGATGCGGGAGAAGAAGGCCGCCGAGGCGGAGTCGGTGAAGGCGGAGTCGCGCGCGCTCGGCGAGAAGATCAAGGCGGCCGAGGCGGAGGCGAAGCGCCTCGATGAGGAGCGCCGGGCGGCGCTCGAGTGGATCCCGAACCTCCCGCACGAGAGTGTCCCCGTGGCGGCGGACGCCGCCGGAAACGTGGAGGTGCGGCACTGGGGGGAGCGCCGCACCTTCCCGTTCACGCCGCTCGCCCACTGGGACGTGGGGGAGAAACTGGGGATTCTCGACATCCCGCGCGGCTCGAAGATCGCCGGATCGGGCTTCCCGCTCTTCGTCGGCGCGGGCTCGCGCCTCTGCCGGGCGCTCGTGAACTGGATGATGGACGTGCATGTCCAGGAGCACGGCTACGTCGAGCTGAACGTCCCGGTGATCGCCAACCGCCCCACGATGTACGCCACGGGCCAGCTGCCGAAGCTCGAACAGGAGATGTACTTCGTCGAGCGGGACGGGCTCTTTCTGATCCCGACGGCGGAGGTCCCGGTGACGAACATCTATCGCGACGAGATCCTCCCCGGCGACACGCTCCCGCGCTACCACACCGCCTACTCGGTCTGCTTCCGCCGCGAGGCCGGGGCGGCGGGGAAGGACACGCGGGGGATCATCCGCGTCCACCAGTTCGAGAAGGTGGAGATGGTGAAGTTCGTGCGGCCCGAGGGGTCGTTCGACGAACTGGAGCGGCTGGTCGGGAACGCGGAAACGCTTCTTCAGCGGCTGGGGCTGGAGTACCGGGTGCTGCTCCTCTCGACGGGTGACATGTCGTTCGCGAGCGCCAAGACCTACGATCTGGAGGTCTGGGCGCCGGGCGTGGGGCGGTATCTGGAGGCCTCTTCCTGCTCCAACTTCACCGACTTCCAGGCCCGCCGCGGAAACATCCGGTTCCGGGACAAGGAGGGCAAGGTGCGGCTCGTCCACACGCTGAACGGCTCCGGCCTCGCCCTCCCGCGGGTGATCGTGGCGCTCCTCGAGACGTACCAGAACGCCGACGGATCGGTGACGCTTCCGGAGGTGTTGCGTCCGTACCTCGGCGGCGAGGCGACGATCCGGCCGATAAAGTAGACGGTATCCCCCGCCGCTTCGGGGGAGGCATAGAGGTACGAGGTTGCCGTCCCTTGTCATCCTGAGCCTCGGCCGCAGGCCGAGGCGAAGGATCACCAGCGTGTGCGGTTCGCAGACTCCGACGCTGGCGATCCTTCGCTCGGCCGGCCAAACGCCTGTCCGCCATCTGTGTGGCGGAGCGGCCGGCTGAGCTCAGGATGACAATGCGGTAACCTCGTACGGATAAAGCAGAGTGTCTGCAGATGGAGATGCGGCGGATCGCCGACCAGCGCCCATGGATAGTCCCGCCCCCGGCACCCTCGTCCTCGCCCCCGTCACCGACTTCCTCGGCGACATCGTCGTCCGCCGGATGCGGAAGCTGGGGGCGGAGCCGGCGCGCTTCAGCTCCCTCGACCGCGCCCGGGCCGCCCTGGCGCGGCTCGATCCCGTCCTGCTCGTCATCGACGTCCAGTCCCAGCCCCCGGACGACCTCCTCGAGTTCATCGCCGCGGCCAAGGCGTCGCCCACACCCCGCTCGGTGATCCTGATCGGACAGCCCCGGCCGGCCCGGAACGGCGTACGGGTATGGGAGGATGCCGCGCTGGTGGAGCCGTTCGAGGTCGGGGCGCTCCTTACGCTGCTCGAACGGGAATGGGCGGCGTGCCAGGCGGCGATCGCCTCGGGGACCACCCGCGCCCGCCTCACCTTTCCGAACACCGCGGCCGCCATCGACGCCGCGTGCGCCTTCCTCGCGCTCTTCACCGATCCGCTCGGCGTGCCGCTGGAGGAGTTCGCCTCCTTTCTTACGGAATTTCGAACGGCTGGCCTGCGGGCGCCGATCCTGCCCGCGGGCGCCCTTCCGCCGAACTTCGACGCCCATCTCCTGCGCGACGCCCGCCTCCTCACCTGCACCGTGGCCCCGGGGGGGCGCCGGATCGCTTCGCCGGTGGTCCTCCGCCTCGCGGCGCCGCCTCCCTTGGCGGCACCGGCTCTTCAGCCTGTGCCCGAGGCCGCCCGGCCGGCGCCCCCGGAGCCGATGGCCACGCGCGACGAAGCAGAGGCCGAGGAGCCGCTCGCCCCGATCGTGGCGGAGGGAGGGGAGTGGTCGGAGGCCCCGCTCATCGCCCCAGCCGAGGAATCGCTCGAGTCGATCCTGCCGGAGCCGGCGGAGATCGAGCCGATCGAGATCGGAGCGGAAGAGGCGCCCGCCGGGGAGGCCGAGCCTCTCGAGGAGATCGTCCCGCTCCAGGAGGACGCTACGCCGGTCGCCTCGAAGTCGGACTCCGCCCCGGAGGTGGAGCCGATCCCGGACGACGTCCTCGTCTCCTGGGCGCCGCCGGAGGGGGAGGCGCCGGAGGAGGGGTTCGACGCCGGGAGAATCCTCGACAGCGACGCCTCTGAGGTCGCCGCCGAGCAGCCGTGGGTTCTCGAGATCACGGACCGGATGGCGGGGTCGACGGAGCCGCCGTCGACTCCGGTCGAGGAGCCGGGGGTGGATGAGACTCCCGAGTTGATCGAAGAGGCGCCGCTCCCCGCCGGTGAAGCGGCGCCGCAGACGGAGGAACCCGGGCCGGCGGAAGAGCCGGCCGGCGTGGCTGCCGAAGCGCCGAAAGAGGAAAGCGGATTCCTGCCCGCGCCGAAGTTTGACTCACCGGTCCGGTACGAACCGGAGACGCCGCCCGCCTTCGCCCCCGAGACACCCGTGGCGGTCGAGCCAGTCTCCTCCGCAGCGACCGAGGTGCCGGGCCGGGAGCAGTTCGGGTCGGCGGCGCCGGCGACCGCGCTCGCCCTGCTCAGCCCGCCGGCGGCCGCTCTCCCGCTCCCGCCGGTCCGTACGGCGGTCCCCTCGACCGGATTTGAACGGCTGGCGCGCTGGCTCGTTTTCCTGCTTCTTGCGGTCACGGTGGGCATCGTCGCCTGGGTGGGACCCGAGATGATGGCCGGGGCGGGCCGCACCGACATGAACCAGGCCTTGGCCCCGCTCCTCGACCGCGCCTCCGGGGTGGGCGAAGCTCCCGATGAACCACGTGATCGCGGGGGGCGTCGCGGTCCGGCGGTCAGCGGCCCGGGGACGGAGACGGTCCCGGTCCCGGTCGGCCCGGGCGGGGGTTCCTCCGGGGGGGCGATCGGCGCTCATGCGGAGGCGATCCGCACCCTCCGCGAGGCGCAGAACGAGAACGACATGACGCAGGCGCTTGTCTTCCTCGCGAAGGAGCAATCGGTGGATGCCGAGGCGGTGCCGCTCCTCATCCGGGTCATCGAGGGGAACTATCCGGACACCATGAAGGAGATTGCGCTGTGGGCGCTCGAAACGAGCGCGGAACCCTCGGCGCTTGAAGGGCTCCTGAGCGCCATCCGGGAGGGTTCCGACCGGGCCCGTCACCGGGCCGTCCTCGCGCTGCACGCGAAGCCGCAGCCGGAGGCCACTCAAGCCCTTGTCGAGGTCCTCCATCTCGCCTCCCCGCCCGCGACGAAGACGGTGGCGATCAATCTCCTGGCCACGCGCGAACCGGGTTCCGCCGACGTGCTGGCCGCCCTGGCCCGTCAGATGGACGCCGCAGACAAGGCGATCCGCCGCGCCGCGATCCAGGCCCTCGGCCGCCGGACGGAGGCGGAGCGGGACCGTCACCTTCTGAACGCGATCCCGCAGCTGGAACGGGACGAGTTGATCATCGACATCTTCGGCGCGCTCCAGTCCAGCACCGACCCGCAGACACTCCGCGAACTTCAGAACTACCGCACCTCCCCCGGCGCCCAGAATCTCTCCCCCGGCGCCGTCACGATCCTCGAAACCACGATCCAGGTCCTCATGGCCCGTCTGGGCGCTTCCCTGGAGGGGAGGTAGGGGAGATCCATCTCCCCTGCCTGACGCCCGCCCCTTACCCCCGGCCGCCCGCCGAGCCGCTTCCCTCCCGGATTCGATGGCAGGCGGCCATCTCGTGGCTGCTCGGGGACCGGACCCGTTTTCCGCTTGCCCGCCCGCCGCGGCGCTCGTAGAATCACCCCATACTCAGTCGGTCACGCCTGCGATACGACGAGCGGCCGTAATTCAGTGGTAGAATGCCACCTTCCCAAGGTGGACGTCGCCGGTTCGAATCCGGTCGGCCGCTCCATTCTCCCCCTACAGTTCCCCTCCATTCACGCCGATGCCTCTAGCGGAGACCGATCGAGCGGGCCGTGCGCCCGTTCTTTTGGTGCGGGCGCCCCCCAACTGGGCGCCCCAGCATTCATGGCATGGAGGTCAGAATGGATCCCCGCGCGACCTCGACCGAGCGCCCCCCTGACGATCTGCGCGTCCTTCAGGCCGTCTACGCCGCCCTTCTCGCCTTCAACCGCCTCGAACGCGCGAAAGAACGCGTCGTCGAGCAGCGGGAAGAACTCACCCCGCCGTACATCGTCCGGCACCGCGGGCCGCGCCGCGAGGGAGAACGCGTCGAGCGCGAAACCAGCGTCGCGCTCCGCATCGCGAAGCGGTTCCTGAGTCGGACCGCCCTCTACGGGGTCTGGCTCGCCGCCGGCCTCACGGCCGCGTTCGGGATCGTCGGATGCACGTCGGGTCGCGCCAGAACGGCGGATGCGCCGCCGGTCGATGCGAATCGCGAGCGGTTGAGGCAGGACCTCGCTTTCCTGTCCGAGACCCCGGTCGCCGAATGCCCCGAACTTCCGCTCTCGCCTCCGCCGGCGCCGGTCCGGACGCACTCCGTCAAGGCCGGAGAAACCCTCTGGAGAATCGCCTCCAGCTACGGCATCGACGTCCGCGAACTTCAACGCAAGAACGGCGTGGCCGATCCGGGCAGTCTGAAGGTGGGACAGGTTCTGGTGCTCCCGGGCGCGCCCGGCACGTCCGCGACCCCGGCCGATCGGGGCCCCGCGCCCTCCTCCAGCGCCGGCAGCGGCGCCTCACGGGCCGTGACCCGCTCCGCACCGGGCGTCGACGCCGCCTTCCGCTGGCCCATCGCGGGTCGGGTGATCGCCGATCACGGCGTCGAGGGGATGGACATCGAGGCGGACGCCGGGGAGACGGTCACGGCCATCCGTTCCGGCACCGTGAGTTTCGTTTCGGACCGGCTGCAGGGGTATGGAAAGACGGTCGTCCTCTCGCATCCGGACGGATATCAGTCCTTCTACGCCTACAACAGCGAGATCCTCGTCCAGACGGGGGACGTCGTCCGACAGGGCGATGCCATCGCCAAGGCGGGCACCACCGGCCGCGCCGAGCGCCCCACGCTCCACTTCAGGCTGTTCCGGGAGGGGACGCCGGTGGATGCCGCGCGGGTGCTCCGGTAGGGACCTGCTCCGCATCCGGCACGTTCATCCGCCGCAGCGGGCGGGTCCCGGCCTCGTCCTTCAGCAGAAGCCCCTAGCCCGGATTATTCGTGAACCAAAGCCCCGTAGCCCCGAGTAGCGGCCGCAGGCCGCGTAACGAGGGGCAGCACAGGCGAATGGCCCCGCACCGGGAGCCGGCCCCTCGTTACGGCCCCGCAGCACGTGCTGCGGGGCCTACTCGGGGCCTCGGGGATCCGCCCAGCCGCTTCGTCGTCCGGACGTGCGCGAGAGTTCATGAAGAATCCGGGCTAACCCCCCACCCCCGACCCCCGACCCCTGACCCCCGACCCCTGACCCCTGACCCCTGACCCCTGCCTTCTGCCCCCCTCACTTCCGCAACTCCACAAACCGCTCCGGTGTCCAGCCGTCGGACACTCCGGTTGTCGATTCGACGAGCAGATACATCTGCCCGTTGACGCGCACGGAGGCGTTCACTTTCACGGGCGATCCCACCGGCAGGGCATAGCGCGACTCGGTCATTTCCTGATCGTGTCGCTCCAGGAGGCGCACCTCACTCCGACCACTCTCTCCTCCGCTGGAAATGAACGCCTTGAGCGTTGGATCCTCGCGGAGCCGACGGACGGCGGCCGACTCATCCTTTGGCCCGGAGGTCGCCAGGTAGAAGCCGCCGGCGAGCAGGGCGACGAGGGCAATTCCGCCGAGGAGCCAGAGTCCGCCGGAGGAATCTGCGGGTCGGCGGACGCCGCGCCGCGCGCGGCGCGTTCCGCCGGGGCGTTCCCCCGCGGACGATCCCCCTGCCGGACCGGTGGCCCCGGCCGTGAAGACGGTCTGGCACTGCGGGCATCGGACCTTGCGGCCGGCCGCGCTCTCAGGAACGGAGAGCGGCATCTGGCAGTTCGGGCAGGCGACGGTAGGCATTTTCCCCTCCGCCGGCGCGCGTCCGCTTACCGGCGCGCTTCGCGCACGAGGTGCGGCAACTCCGGCAGGAGGAGTCTCTCGAGGGCGAGTCTCATGGCGTTGGGGCTGCCGGGGGTGCACACGACGATTTTTCCTTCGACTGTCGAGCCCAGAAGAGCCCGGGTCAGGATGGCGGCCGGCCCGATCTCGGCGAAACTCAGGGCGCGGAACGCCTCTCCGAATCCGTCCAGGCGCTTGGCGATCACCTCGCTCACCGCCTCGACGGTCCCGTCCCGTCTTCCCAGCCCTGTGCCGCCGCTCAGGAGAACGACGTCGGCCGTGCCCAGGAGCGCCTCACGAATCGCGCGACGCAATGTGGCTGGGTCGTTTGAAACCAGGGCGGGTCCATCGACGCTGAAACCGGCTTTGGCGAGCAACTCCGCGGCCAACCGCCCGGTTTCGTCTGTCGCGGCCGTCCGCGAATCGGTCGTCACGCGGAGGGCGACGCGAATCGTCTCCGCTTCCGCGGCGGCGGCCTGGTGGCCTTCGACACTCATCGAACGGGACCCCGCTGTCCGCCGGGCAGGAACAGGTTAAGCAGGAGCAGGGCGAAGCAGACGGCAAATCCGATGAAGAGGGCCGGCGGCGACTTCGCCCCGAGCGCCTTCAGCCCGAGCACGGCCGAGATCATTCCTCCGATCGATCCCACGATCGCCGCCGTGCAGCCGATCGACAGGAGAATCGGGTCGAACCGATGCGTCAGCGTTCCGGCCACCAGGCCGTAGGCGGTGAAGAACCGGGCGTTCGGCGACGTCGCCTTGAACCAGGCCAGCGGGGCCAGCCAGATCACCCAGGAGGCCAGTCCGATACCCAGGCTTCCGTACCTCCAGAAGCGGATTTGCCGGACGAGCCACGGGGGCATCGGCGGATTCCCGCCCAGATCCTGTTCCCGCCAGTCGGCCATGTTCGGTCTTTCGCTTCCGTTACACGTCCAGGAACTTCACCTCGAGCGCATGCTTCTCGATGAACTCCCGACGCGGTCCAACCACCTCGCCCATCAGAATCGTGAATATCTTGTCGGCCCGCACCGCGTCCTCGAGCTTGACCCGAAGCAGGGTCCGTGTCGCGGGATCCATCGTCGTCTCCCAGAGCTGCTGCGGGTTCATTTCCCCCAGCCCCTTGTACCTCTGGATATCGAGCCCCTTCTGCCCTATCTTGCGGATCGCCTTGAGGAGGTCCTTGAGCGATGCGACGCTGGCCGCCTCCTGGCCGTCCGAAAGAAGTCGGTACCGCGGGCGATTTGTCTCCTCATGGCCCCCGTTCCCGCCATACTCCCGAACGGAGAATCCGAGCGCCTCGATGGCGTGCAACGTTTCGCCGATCTCGCGGGAATCGTGAAACTCCACCTTCTCCAGGACGTTGGCGCCGTCCCCGCCCGTCTCCCCGGGGAGGTCCTCCTCGTCGGCCATCACCAGGTCCGCCCCGAGCTCGCGGCTCTTCTCCCGGATGAACGCGTTCAGCTCGTCGTCGTGGAAGAAAAACCGCTCCTCCTCTCCGATGGAAACGCGGTAGAGCGGCACCTCGCCCTTCGGGCCTCGCGCCTCGAGATACCGGTCGAACGCCACTCCCCGGCGCTGCACCATCCCCGCGTGCGTCTCCATCCGCACGAGCTGCTTTACGAGTTCCCGGAGCCGTTCCGCTTCGAACTGCTGCTCGTCTTCCGCGCGTTCCAGCGTGGTGCCGTCCAGTCCGAGATCGACGAGCGCCTCTTTCAGCTTCTCGTCGCTGTGAACGTACTCCTCCTTCTTCTTCCGCCGCACCCGATACAACGGCGGCTGAGCGATGTAAATGTGGCCCGCCTCGATCAGAGGGCGCATCTCCCGGAAGAAAAACGTCAGGAGCAGGGTGCGAATGTGGCTTCCGTCGACGTCCGCATCGGTCATGAGAACGATCTTGCCGTAGCGGAGGTTGGCGATCTCGAACTCGTCCCGGACGCCGGCGCCGATCGCCGTGATCAGGGTGGAGATCTCCTCGTGCGCGAAGATCTTGTCGAGCCGCGCCTTGTCCACGTTCAGGATCTTGCCCTTCAACGGCAGGATGGCCTGGAAGCGCCGGTCCCGTCCCTGCTTGGCGCTTCCGCCGGCGGAGTCCCCCTCGACCACGTAGAGTTCGGTCTCCCCCCGTTCCCGGGAAGAGCAGTCCGCCAGTTTCCCCGGGAGGCTCCCGCTGGAAAGCGCCCCCTTCCGGCGAATCAGGTCCCGCGACCGCCTCGCCGCCTCGCGGGCTTCGAGCGCCACGGTGGCTTTCTGAATGACCGCCTTGGCCGAGGCCGGATGCTCCTCGAAATACTCATCGAGCGCCTCGTTCGTGATCGCCTGGACGATCCCCTCCACGTCGTGGTTCGAGAGCTTGATCTTCGTCTGCGCCTCGAACTGCGGATTCGGCACCTTGACGCTGACGACGGCGGTCAGCCCCTCCCGGTAGTCCTCGCCGGTCGGGAGCGGATCGTTCTCCTTCACGAGATTCTGCTTCCGGGCGTAGGCGTTGAGCGTTCGCGTGAGGGCGGTGCGGAATCCGGAGAGGTGCGTCCCCCCTTCCCGGGTGTTGATGTTGTTCGCGAAGGAGAAAAGGGTCTCCGTATAGCCGTCGTTGTACTGGAAGGCCACGTCGCAGACAATGTCGTTCATCGTTCGGGAGAAGGCGATGATGTCCGGATGCTGCGGCGTCTTGTTCTGGTTCAGATGCCCGACGAAGGCGCGGAGCCCGCCGTCGTAGCGGAAGGTCTCCGTCTTCTCGCCCTTCGAGTCGCGCCCGTCCGTGCAGGTGATCGTCAGCCCCGGATTGAGAAAGGCGAGCTCCCGGAGACGGGTTGCGATGATATCGAAACTGAAGACGCAGTCTTCGAGAATGGCGCCGTCCGGCTTGAAGACCACGCGCGTCCCCCGGCGCTTCGAGAGACCTCGCCGCTCGACGGGCGTGGTCGGCGCCCCGCGTTCGTACTTCTGGTAGTGTTCCTCCCCGTCCCGCCAGACAATGACCTCCAGCCACTCGGACAGGGCGTTCACCACCGATACTCCGACCCCGTGGAGCCCGCCGGAGACCTTGTACGACTTGTGGCCGAATTTTCCGCCGGCATGCAGCATCGTCATCACGACTTCGAGCGCGGACTTTCCCTGCTCGCGGTGAACGTCCACCGGAATGCCCCGTCCATCGTCCGTGACGGAGATGGAGTTGCCCTCATGAATCCGCACGGCGATGTTCTGGCAGTGCCCGTTCTGCGCCTCGTCAATGCTGTTGTCGACGACCTCGAACACGAGGTGATGAAGTCCGTGACTGTCCCGACCGCCGATGTACATGTCGGGGCGGGTCCGGACCGCCTCGATCCCTCCGAGGACCTTGATGGTGGTGGCGTCGTAGGCCTCCGCACCCGGCGTCTGGGGTGGGGTATCGGGAGACACGGGAGGCGGGATCACTTCGTCCGGCATCGGTAGCGTTCCTCGGGAATTCTCGCGCCTCCGGGCACCGGCTCAGTTTCCGGCCGAAAGGCGCAAGTCGCGAATGCCGGCTCCGGCGGGATCCGCGCGGAGGGCGCGGAGCAATTCGGTTTTCCGGAAGTGCGCGAGATGCTGAAGGAGCGGGGCGCTCTCCACGGCCACGTGAAGGATCCCCCGGTCGAGCCCCATCACCCGGGTATGGCGGGACCCCGCAGGGCCGATGGCCGACTCCCAGGCCGCCTCCAGCGCGGCCCGGTTTTTCGACCGCTGGACGGAGAGCCCTCCGAGAAGGCTCTCCACCAGGGGACCGATGGCCTGCGGTCCCGCCTTCTCCGTTCGCCGCCCCACGTCGACGCTCCTCTCGCCTTACACCTCAATACTGAGCGGCATCACCAGATACACGTAGTCCTTGCCGGCCCGGACGACTCCCGGAGACTTTTTGTCCTTCAACTCGAACTGCACTTCCTCCACCTCCACCACGCGAAGCACATCGGTGAAATACTCGGGATTGAACACGATCTCAAACTCGTCCCCGTCGTACTTCACCGGGACCTCGACCTTCGATTCTCCCACGTCCTGCGTTCGCGCCAGAAGCACCAGCTTGTCCTTCTTCAGCTGAAACTTCGTGGCGCGGGCCTTCTCGCTCGTCAGGATCGCCGCCCGCCGCATCGCGGCGGCGAAGTCTTCGACCGGAAGCTTGAGCTTGATCCCGGCGTCGGACGGGATGACGGCTTCGTATTCGGGGAAGCTTCCCTCAACGAGTCGCGAGAACATCGTCCCGCCCTTCGTCTGGATCTTGATCTGATTCTCCTCGACCGCCAGCAGCACGCTTTCGTCCTCCTCCGTGATCAGCCGCTCCAGGAGGTGCATTCCCTTCGTCGGCACGATCACCTTGATCTCGCCCTTGGCCCGTTCCTCCTTGCTCAGCTTGGCCCGCGCGTAGGCCAGCCGCTTGCCGTCACTCGCCACGAGCCGGATCTGATCTTCCTTCACGACGAAAAGCACCCCGGTCAGCGCATAGCGCGTCAGTTCGGCGGCGGTGGCGAAAATCGTCTTCCGGATCATGTCTTTCAGGTGCTTCGATTCCACACTGACCGCCTTCTTCTTCTCGAAGGACGGGAATTCGGGATAATCGACGGGATTCGCGCCCTGGACCTTGAACGTATCCTCCCCGCACGTCAGGGTGGCCAGTTGACCGTCCCCCACGCAGGACACCTCCGACTCCGTGCCCTCCCGCAGAATGGCTCCGACGCGGGCGGAGGGGAGAATCATCACCCCTCCGTCCTGGACGTCGGCCGGCGCCACGACGACCCGGACGCCGACCTCCAGATCGGTACCGACGACTTCGATCTGGCGGTCCGACGCCTCCAGCCGGACATTTTGCAGGATCGGGATGGTGCTCTTCTGCGGGGCGACGCTCCCTACCAGGGCAAAGGCATCGCTCAGGGCCTGTCGGTTGCAGCGAAACTTCATGGCGGTCTCCTTTCCAGGTTAATGCGGGGACGAATCCGGTTCCGGCGGCACCGGCGGGGCCTCCTCCTCCGGTTCCGGCGGGGGAGGAAGAGGCCCGCTCGGGGTCACGGAAGAAGGCGGCGCCGGGGCCGAAACCGGACTCGGCGATACGCCGGCGGCTGGACCGCGCGAACGTTTGCCTCCCCATGACTCCGAGGCCAGTCGCACGCCTTCACCCGGCGCCGGCACCGGAGCAATGACCCCATACAGATGAAGAAGATAGATCACGCTGCAGAGGACAAAGGTCAGAAGCAAGGTCGCGCCGATCACCTCTCGGCGCCGCTCCTGAAAGCGCTGGTATTGAGCCCTTCGTTCCTCAGAAAGGGCGATCTCGATCCTGTCGAGTTTGCTGTAGAGAAAGAGAAAGACAGCCAGAGCGAATCCCACCATCGGCAACTGATGCGGCGCGAAGAGCGCCGTCACCTCCAGAACGACGAAGACGAAGACGAAAGCCAGTACTTCGGCGAGCATCTGCATGCGACACGATGGGCCCTGGGGTTGTTGGGATGAGTCCTTCTCTCAGAAAAACTATCCATCTCCATAAGCACGGGCCGCCGCCCCGCCTAACAGTTGTCGATCATTGCGGCAATCCGGCGGCGCGAAAAAGGTTGTGTCCGCGCCTGGGTCTGGAACGTCGGTGGAGAACATCCCGGCATCCTGCGGGGCGATCTCGCATACTCCAGAACGCCGTACGAACGGTCCGGGTTTTTGCAGAATCTGTCCCGGAACACTGCTGAAATCCCCTCTTCTCGTCCCGCCCTTCTCCACCGGATTTCCTCTCTCAGGTGCTCTGAAGTCGTCGCAATTCAGCGGCCAGATGCTCGATGGTGGCCCGGAACTGGAAGTCGCTCTCCATCTTCGCCTTCACCCGGCCGATGCCGTACATGATCGTGGTGTGGTCCTTGCCGCCGAGATAGCCGCCGATGTCCTGGAGCGGAATGTCGAGCAGCGTCCGGATCAGGTAGCCGGTGATCTGCCGCGGAACGGATATCGAGCGGTTTCGTTTGCGCGACTGCATGTCGGAAATCCGGACGTGAAAGTGCCGGCTGACGGCGTTTTGGATGTCCGCGACGGTGAGACGGGTGGAGGGAACCGCCGTGTGCTCCTGCAGGATTCGTCGCGCCAGTTCGATGTCGATGGCGCGGCGCTCCACCAGAGCGGTCGCAATGAGCTTGAGGGCGGCGCTCTCCAGATCGCGGATGTTGGTTTCGATGTGGACCGCCACGAAGTCGACGACGTCATCCGGGAAAACGGCGCCGCGCTGCTGTGCCTTCTGTCTCAGGATGGCGGCGCGGGTTTCGAAAAGCGGCGGATCGAGCCGGGCCACGATGCCCCAGTTGAAACGCGAGGCGAGGCGCTCTTCGAGCGTGGGGATGTCCTTCGGCGGGGCATCACTGGAGAAGACAAGCTGCCGGGAGGCGTTGCGCAGGGCGTTGAACATGTGGAAAAACTCTTCCTGGCTGCCCGTCTTGTTCGCCAGGAAGTGGACGTCGTCCACCAGCAGGACATCCGCGCCGCGGTACCGCGCGCGGAACTGCTCCACCTTCTGTTCCTTGAGGGAGGCGATGTAGGCGTTGACGAATTCCTCGCACGGGAGATAGTCAATCACGGCGTTCGGAAGCCGGGCGCGAACGGAGTGACACAGCGCCTGGAGGAGATGCGTCTTGCCGAGACCGACCGCGCCGTGGATGAAGAGCGGGTTATAGGCTTTGCCGGGCGCCTCGCTCACCGCGAGAGCGGCGGCATGAGCAAGTCGGTTCGAGGGGCCGACGACAAACTGGTCAAAGGAGTAATCAGGATTGAGACGCAGATCCCGCGGCGGACTTGCGACCTGCACCAGAACGGAGGCCGCGGGGGCGGCGGCGGGTGGGACAGCAGGGGCTACCTCGGGACGGACGGGCAGGGTGGCGTCCGGACGGACGACAAAGCGCACGGATCGGGTCATTCCGAGAGAGACGTTGACCGCGGTTTCGATCGGTCCCCGGAGAGATTTCTCGAAGTAGTCGCTCGCGAACTGATTCGGAACACCGACATCGATGCCGCCGTCAAGGCCGCCTTCGAAAGGCGCGTGTTCCAGCCACTGTCGGTACAGGTGAGGCTCAATGGTTCGGGCGAGGTGGGCACGTATCTGTTCCGTAAGGCGCGGGTCCAGCGCGGGCATTGCGGACGGTCCTTTCGGCGGGCGACGAGCGCGATGAGAACGGAGGATGTATGAATGACGCGGCGGATTCTACTCGCGAGGGTTCAAACCGGCAAAAGAATAACGGCTGTGGAAAGCGTCGCAAGCGGTTGAAGCAGCGGGCATTATCGTGAAATGTGGAAAAGTCTCGCGGTCATTTTTTCGACGGGTAGCGCGGGGCTCTGGAGGGCGGCGCTGGAACATCCCGGAACGTCCGCTCCGAGCGAAGGAAGTGGTGATACCGCTGGGCAAAGCGGTGCGCCTCATCGCGAACGAACTGCAGCAGGCGAAATCCGGCGGAACGCGGATCGAGGTGGAGCGGAACGATCTGGGGATCG
The DNA here is from genome assembly GCA_016192525.1 of Planctomycetota bacterium. GTDB lineage: Bacteria > Planctomycetota > MHYJ01 > JACPTZ01 > JACPTZ01 > JACPTZ01. The sequence continues at coordinate 21,473 of JACPTZ010000218.1, read as the reverse complement.
GAGGCGGAGCTCCGCCGGGGGGCCACCCGGGCGGGGGAGGCCTCCGGAACGGCTCCGGGCCCGGAAGCCGGTGTGAACAGATGATCTCCTTCGTGCTTTGCCAGAGCGAGAAGGACCGGGGGCCGAAATCCAAGAGCCTGGAATTCTGCCAGGGTCGCACGAAGATGAGCCGCGCCGCCGTCGAGAAGGAGAAGGTCCGGAAAGGGAAGGCCTTCACACATGAGTCGCGAGAACCGGCGTCGCACGACCTCTCTCATGGACGCGTAGTCATCCACCGGTGTCACGGTCTTGAGGCGGAACCGGCGGTAGCCGTCCTTGTACGGGATGCCGTCGAGGAAGGCCACCAGGGAACCGACCGCTTCCTGCCCTCCGAGGTGCGCAAGATCGATCCCCTCGATGGTGCGGGGGACGGGCGAGAGACCGAGGGCGGCGCCGAGGTCCTGCATGTTCTCGAACGGGTCGAGCGGGGTGAGCTCCGTCTGGTCGAGCGGAGTGCGGCGCCAGCGTCGGTCGAGTCCGCGGAGGGAGGCGATCTGGTCGCGCAACCCGGCGGCGCGCTCGTACTCCCGGGCGGCCGCCGCGCGGGCCATATCGGCTTCGAGGGCCTTGAGAACCGGGGCGCGCCCGCCGGAAAGGAACTGCCGGAACCGCTGGAGGTCGGAGGCGTAGTCGGCCTTGCCGATCTTCCCGGCACAGGGCGCCGAGCAGCGGCCGATGTGGTAAAGGAGACAGGGTCGAAACCCGCGGCGCTTCGGAGCATCTTCGCGGATCTCCAGATCGCAGGTGCGGAACCGGAAGATCCCCTGCAGGATCTGAACGGCATGACGCAGCGGCTTCGCCTCGGTGAAGGGGCCATAGAGTCTGGCGGGCCGCGCCGGAGGGTTTCCCCGAACGCCCGCGGCCGGATCCCGTGTCACGTACACGCGGGGGAAGTCATCGTCACGGGACAGCGCCAGGAGCGGGAACGACTTGCCGTCCTTCAGGAGGACGTTGTATTTCGGCTGGACGTCCTTGATGAGCCGGGCCTCCATCAGGAGGGCCTCGACCTCGGTGGGGGCCTCGAGGTACTCGATTTCGGAAACGGCGGGAAGCATGGCCCGGGTGCGGCGCGGCAGTTCGGCCGCCGGGCGGAAATAGGAGGCGACGCGGTCCCGGAGCGATTTCGCCTTGCCGACGTAAAGGACTCGACCCTTGACGTCCTTCAGAAGGTAGATGCCGGGGCGCTCTGGAAACTCGGAGAGCCGCTCCCTGGCCTCGGGGTATTTCACAACAGGAGTGTAGGCGACCGCCGGGAACGGGTCAAGGGCGCCGTCATCGGCCGCCGCGCGCCCGACTCGCTTCGGACTTGAGCCACTCCTTGAGTTCCTCAATCTTTGCGGTTCGAACTTCCGGAGAGGCCCATTCGTCGTAAGCCGAACCCCTCCAGGCGCTCACCGTCTGTGCCGTGCAGTCCCGCACTTCCAGTTCCACCGACTCGTGTCCCTCCGGCGCCTCGGGATCGTACATGGAAGCGTTGGACGGTCCCGCGTCGTCGAGCGCCGCGAGGAGGAATTCGAGCGCCTCCGGCCTCCCGGCCTCGAACATCTTTCGCATCCTCCGATCGTCTTCATCGAACAGGCAGGCGAATCGCGGCGCTTCGACAACCCCGCAGGCGAGGAGACGGCACTCCTCGCGCCCGGTGTCGAAGAGGGCGTCGAACGACTCCCGCCGGAACTTCCCCTCCGGGTCCTCTCTCAGCAGGCTTTTGAGGGTTTCCACGGCCGTCGCGTCGGCGCCGGAAGAGTCCCGCAACAGGATCATTCCCCCCCAGAAGCGCGCACTTGGATCGTCGGCGAACACCCACTTTCTCCGCGCCTCCGGCACCGACTCCGGGGCGTTCATCCGGTAGAGTCTCGAGAGGATATCCCCCTGCTTGCCGGGAAAGTCGTTCCACCGGCGAATCAGCACCGGCGCTCCGGCCGCGGACCCGCGCTTCATCAGGGCCTCCGCCGCGTCGAGCACGACCCACGGAGTGGTCGCCTCCTTCATCGCCTCGACTCGAATCTCCTCCCATGTGAGGTCGGCATGCACCTGACACCACTCCCGGAGGCGGTTCATTCTCTCCCGGCGGGCGGTCGGGCCCAGCCTTGCGTACTCCGATGCGAAGTAGATCTTCTTCCCGGCGACGTCGTTCAGGAGCTCTCCGATGGCCTCCCGGACGCGGTGCAGGGTCGGGTCCCAGCCGCGTGGATGCTCGCCGCTGTAAGCAGGAAGGAAATCGTCGCCGTCCAGAAGACGGGCCAGGATCGGCAGGTCGGCGGGCTCAAGGGCCAGGGCCTCAAGTTCCGTGAAGGGATTGATGACAGCGGTCCCTCCCGTGGGGATGGGCTCCGGACCGAGCTCCGCCGGAGGCTCGACGAACTGGGGCGCGTTGAGCGTGCCCCCTCCAAACCCGAAGGAGTAGCGCGCATGGACCAGACGCAGCCGATCGGCGAGATAGCGGATTTGTCCCGGGCGATCGAGCTTCGTTCTGATTTCGGCCCAGGCGTCCGGGGCGGGAAGTGTGAGCGAGGTGAAGTCTCCGGAGCGGTTGGCGAGTTGACCGGCCAGCTCCCGTGCCACGTCCTGGTGAAGGAAGCCGTCGAAGTGTGAGTTCGAGAGATGGCGTCCGATGGCGATGGCCGCCCCGTAGTCGCGTCGGAGGGAGAACTCGTCGAACATCCGGTAGAGATACCTCATCCCCAGCTGCATCCGGACCGTCTCGTGGAGTTCGCGATCATCCTTTCCCTCGTCCAGCCGGGGCAGGATCAGCGCCATGGCCTCGGTCCGCGCCCCCCATCCCTCGGCCCAGGCCGCGATGAGGATCATACTGAGCTCGGAGTTCGGGCCGGCAAAGCCCGGGCTCCATCGGTATCCGGGCCCGGACACGTCTGGCCGTGGGGCCGGATGCAGAAATCGGGAGACTTCCTCCGCGAAGGTGCCGGGGCGCACGGCCACCGTTCCGGCCGGGATCCGGCGCTCTTCTCCGACGTCGTCGACGATGAGCAGGCGGCCTCCCTTGTTGGCGAGAAGCCAGCCGCTGAACGGTTCGGGAGTCCGGGACCGGCCGCGAATGTCCTTCTCCGGTCCGGGCTCGAAGCGGCACCACTCGGCCTCCTCCGGAATCGGGGCGCGGACCATCGCGCGGATGCGAGCCAACTCCGACGCGAGCCAGGGCGAGAGAGCCTCTTCCGGGCGGAAGTCCCGGATCTTTTCCGCACCGAGACGCCCCGCCGCGCGGCGGGCCGCCTCGCGAACGGCGCTCCGGTGATGCGTGACGAGGGCGATGACGTGAGGGAGGGCCTCCCGGAGCGACCGGGCGGCCGTCTCCTCGACGGCCCCGATCAGGACCTCCTGATTCGGGTGAGGCGGGGAGAGCAGTTCCCGAATCAAGTCCGACGCTTCGGATGTCTGGACCTGCCTGAGAACACGCCAGGCGTCAACCTGGGCCTTGGGAGTGCGCTCGTGACGAAGCAACCACGTGACCGGTCCCAGGGCTCCGGGGCCGTGGGCGTCATGAAACAGGCGGTGGGCCAGAGACTCACGGAACTCACGCGCCATCGACTCCGGGCGGGGGTAATAGCAGTGGTCCCTCGTGTTTCCGGAGCGCCAATGCGCCTCGTCCGCGGCGGCCTGCACGAGAAGGGCCTGCACGAACTCCACCGCGCGGAGGCGGGTCGCCTCGTCTTCCGAATCCAGGGCGCGAACCGACTCATCGCAGTCCGGGCAGGGCGCGAGCTTCTCGTAGTGCCGCGAGAGATGGTGGAAGGCGCGACGGCCTTCCGGCGTGTCGACGGCGGGGCCCGTCGGAGGATCCACCGGCTGGGCCCAGGCCCCGGCGCGAAGGCCAAGGCATACGAGCACGATGGCGGTGGCGCCTGTCCGCATTACCTCTTCTCGATCGCTACATACTCCCGGCGTTTGGCGCCGAGATAGACCTGCCGCGGGCGGGCGATCCGCTGCTCCTTCTCGTCGAGGATCATCTCCTCCCACTGCGCGAGCCAGCCCGAGGTGCGGGCGATCGCGAAGAGGACCGGGAACATGTCCACCGGGAAACGGAGCGACTGGTAGATCAGCCCCGAGTAGAAGTCGACGTTCGGATACAGCTTGTGCTGGATGAAGTAGTCGTCCTGGAGCGCGATCCGCTCCAGTTCGAGGGCGATGTCGAGCAGCGGATTCCGCGGGACCCGGTCGAACACCTGATCGGCCAGCACCTTGATGATCTTCGCCCGGGGATCGAAGTTCTTGTAGACCCGGTGCCCGAACCCCATGAGGAGGGCTTCCTTCGCCTTCACCTTCCTGATCAGGGCCGGGATCTTGTCCTTCGAGCCGATCTCCTGCAGCATCCGCAGGACCGCCTCGTTCGCCCCGCCGTGGAGCGGCCCGTAGAGCGCCGCAATCCCCGCCGCCAGCGCCGAGTACGGATCCACCCTCGAACTTCCCACCACCCGGACCGCGCTCGTCGAACAGTTCTGCTCGTGGTCGGCATGCAGGATGAAGAGCACGTCGAGGGCCCGGACCAGCACCGGGTCGGGCTGATACTTCAGTTCCGTCATCTTGTTCATCATGCTGAGGAAGTTCGCGGTGTAGGAGAGGTCGTTGTCCGGATAGACGACCGGCATCCCCACGCTGTGCCGGTAGGCGAAGGCCGCGATCGTCGGCATCTTGGCGATGAGCCGCCGGATCTGGAGCGCGCGGCATTCGGAGTCTTCGATGTTCTTGGCGCTCGGGTAGAAGGTGGACATCGCCCCCACGGTGCCGCAGAGGATCCCCATGGGGTGGGCGTCGTGATGGAACGAGCCGATGAAGCGTTTGATGTTCTCGTGGATGATCGTGTGATGCGTGATGTCGTGAATCCACTGCTTGAGCTGCTCGGACGTCGGCAGTTCGCCGTGGAGGACCAGATAGGCCACTTCGAGGTAGGTGCTCTTCTCGGCGAGCTGCTCGATCGGGTAGCCGCGATACTCGAGGATTCCCTTGTCCCCGTCGATGTACGTGATCCGGCTCTTGCAGACGGCGGTGTTGTTGAGGGCCGGGTCGTAGCACATCAGACCGAAGTCGTCGGGACCGGTCTTGATGTCCCGGAATTTGGGGGCCGGGACCGTGCCGTTCGTGATCGGCAGGACGTACTCCTTCCCGGTCCGGTTGTCGCGTACGGTCAGGCTTTCTTCGGCCATGGGGAGAACTCCTCAGGGGTGTCGCGGCGGCGGGGGCGAAGGGACCGGGCCCTCCTTCCAGCAGGTCAATTCTGCCGTTCCCCGGGCGGGATTGTCGAGACTTTTTGGCCCGCGATCTCCACGGGAAAGACCATCTCCCCCTCCCGGCCCGGATTCGGGAAGGGGGGCGGAAGCGATTCCGGGGCGACCGTGGCGAAGAACGGTCGGGCGGTCGGAGAGACCAGGTCCGTCAGGAGACGCCCGCCATACCCTGCGACGCGGACCGAGAGGGTTCGGGCCGATGGGTCCTCCACCAGCGCGATCCCGCCCGCCACGAACGGGGCCTGGATCCGCTCCGCGAGGCGCGCCAAAGCCGCATGCAGGATCGGCTCAGGTGCCCCGAGGACCGACTCGGGCCGGCGCGATGTGGTGAAAGCGGCGAGACGGTCCGTGATCTCTTCCACGCCCCCGACGCCCGGGGCGGACGGCGCCTCCACGGCGTCCGCCCCGTTCCCGATCGCGGCGCGGGCCGTCGCTTCGGAGAGCGGGTCGAGCGACACAGCCCAGACATAGCATCCGAACTGATCCGCTATCGTGCGCGCGGCCGCGAGGAGCCGGGCCTCGCCGTCGCCCAGACCTCCCCCGGAGTCGGCGGCGATGACGACGGCGATGTCGCGCCACTGATCTTTGGCGGGGACCGGAATGCTGCAAGTAGATGGCCCCATCACTCCTCCGCCAGTTGCCGGCCCGAGACTGCGAGCGCCGCGAGACGCTGCTCCACGGCCGCCGGATCGAGCCCCAGGTCGCCCAGGGTCCACCGCGTCACCGGCCGCTTGACCGCCTTCATGATGGCGAGCGCATTCGCCGCCCGCGGCTTGAACGCCGCCGGATCGACCACGCAGACCGCCGGGAGCGTCATCCGGCGGGTGCGCTCTCCGCCACGGACCCTCTCCCGGACTTCGAGGCCGGAGTCGTCCGCGACCGCCGCCGAGGTGACCCCGACCGCGCACGGCCAGCCCAGCGCTTCGGCGATTCGCGGGCCGGTCTGGGCGCTGCCGCCGCCCGGACGACCGCCGGGCCCGCAGCAGATGACCGCCGGGCCGGCCCCGGCGATCTTCCGGATGGCCGCGGAGAGGAGGAGCGCTGGAGCGCCCCCCCCCGACAGCGCGTCGGCGACGGACGTCTCCACCACCGCGACGGCGGCCTCGGCCCCCATCGCCAGCGGCTTGCGGATCACCTCTATATCGCGTTCGGACACCAGGGCAAGAACGGTGACGGCGCCCCCGAGGGCCGCCCTCCAGAGCAGAGCCGCCTCCACGGCGGATTCGTCGGCGGGATTAAGGAGGCGCTTCGACTTCTCGAAAATCGCCTGCTGCCCCCGCGAGATGGAGAGGTTCGCGAGATCGGGGACCGGTTTGACGAGGGCGATCAGGTGCATAGTCGGGGCTCTAGCCCGGATCATTCATGAAAGGAGCACCGTAGCCCCGAGTAGCGGCCCGCAGGCCGCGTAACGAGGGGCGGCTCAGGCATTTGTGCCCCGCCGTCAGGGCTGGCCCCTCGTTACGGCGCGTGAACGGCCGCGCCTACTCGGGGTCTCGGGGATCCGCATGAACGCTGTCTCGTACGAGAACTCACAAGAATTCCTGAACAATCCGGGCTAGTGCTTGTCCTGACGGTACACGTACTTCTCGCAGAAATCGCCCTGCCGGCCGAGGAAGCGGACCGATTCCGCCACCTCGTCGGGGTCGGCGTCCCGGAGCAGGTACGAATCGACGAGGCACAGGTTTCCGCTGTCGATCGCGAAGGCGCCGAATCGCATGTGCGCGTTCATTCCCAGCGCGGCGTTCGTCTGCTGGAGGGAGAGGGAGTCGGCCGGGCCAATGATCGTCTTCACGCGGGTCAGGGTTTCATCCTCCTCCTCGTAGGTCTCCAGCGTCACCTTCTGCTTCCGACCCTTGTCGAGGGCGATCTCCACTTCGACGGCGTTTTCGCCCGTCCTGCGGTACGGCCACCCGCGTTCGGCGCAAACCTGGTTGATGAGCTCCTCAAACGTCATCAACGGATGCCCCTTTCGGGCCGGGCCGGTCTCTTTCTTTGCGGGCGGCTTTTTTCCCGCGTTCGGCGTCTGGGCCATGGCGTGCCTCCTTGACGCGACCTCTAGTATCTCCCCTTCTTCAGCAGATCCGTCGCAACGATCAGCCGCTGGATCTCGTTCGTTCCCTCGAAAATCCGGTTCACGCGGGCGTCCCGGTAGTATCGCTCCACCGGAAGTTCCGCGGAGTACCCCATGCCGCCGTGGATCTGCAGGGCCTTGTCGACGACGCGCTCCCCGGCCTCCGAACAGACGAACTTCACGATCGCGGCCTCGCGGGAGATCTTCTGCCCCGCGTCGTAGGCCCAGGCGGTGCGGTAGACGATGCTCTCCATCACGTAAATGTCCGCGGCCATCTCGGCCAGCATGAACTGGATGGCCTCCTTCTCCGCGATCGGTCCGCCGAACGCGCGCCGCTCCTGGGCATACTTGATGGAGACGTCGATCATCTCCTTCGCCGCCCCGCAGCAGCCGGCGCCGAGCGAAAGCCGCCCCACATCGAGCGCCCGCATCGCGGTGATGAACCCCTTGCCGATCTCCCCCAGCACGTTCGACTTCGGGACCCGCACGTTTTCGAGCGAGACCGCCGTCGTGGAACTGCCGTGCAGCCCCATCTTGCGTTCGGGCTTGCCGCGTTTCAGGCCCGGGAACGAGCCCTCCACGATGAAGGCCGTCACACCGCCGTGGGCCCGGAGGGCCTTGTCGGTGAGGGCGAAAACAATGTAAACCTCGGCGATCCCGCCGTTCGTGACCCAGATCTTCTCGCCGTTCAGGACGTAGGAGTCGCCGTCCGGATCGGCGGTGGTCTGGAGCCCGGCGGCGTCGGAGCCGGAGGCGGGTTCGGTGAGGCAGTAGGCGGCGAGCTGTTCGCCGCGGCAGAGGGCCGGCAGGTAGCGTTTCTTCTGGTCCTCGGTCCCGTCGAGGAAGATCGACTGCGCCCCGATGGACTGATGCGCGCCGATCGTCGTCGCCACGGCGCCGGAACCGCGGGCGAGTTCCTCCAGCATGAGGCAGTAGCCCACCTTTCCGGCCCCCGCCCCGCCGTACTCCTCAGGGAAGGCGAGACCGAACAGCCCCAGTTCCGCCGCCTTGCCGAGCAGCTCCTTCGGAATCGCATCGGTCCGCTCGATCTCCTCGGCCCGCGGCTTGACCTCGTTTGTGACGAAATCGCGAACCATGTCGCGGATCATCAGTTGCTCTTCGGAGTACGTGAATTCGATGGCCATGACAAGTTACCTCGCACCCATGACCCGTCACCCGTCACTGATCCCGGAACTTCGGCTGCCGCTTCTCGACGAATGCCGCCACCCCTTCCTTCATGTCCTGCGTGTCGCAGATCTTTCCGAACAGCTCGGCCTCGAGCTTGAGACCTTCGGCGAGCGGCTTCTGACGCCCCTCCATCGTGGCCTCCATGATCGCCTGGATCGCCGGGCGACCCTTGGCGACGATCTTCTTTGCGAGTCCAAGCGTCTGCTTCATGAGCGCCGCTTCGGGGACGACCATGTTCACGAGTCCGAGCGCCTTGGCTTCCTGGGCCGAATAAAGGTCACCGGTCAGCATCCACTCGAGGGCCTTGGCCGTGCCGATGAGCCGCGGAAGCCGCTGGGAGCCGCCGAAGCCGGGGAGGATGCCGAGGTTGACCTCGGGCTGCCCGAACCGGGCGCGATCATTCGCGATCCGCAGGTGGCAGGCCATGACGAGTTCGTTGCCGCCCCCGAGACAGGGACCGTTGATCGCCGCGATCACCGGGATGCGGGACGCCTCTATTTCGCTGAAAAACTCCTGCCCCTTCCGCGCCAGCGCCTGCCCGATGGCGGAACTGGTGATCTTCTGGATTTCCCGGATGTCGGCCCCGGCGACGAAGACCATCCCCTCTCCGGTGATGACGATCGCTTTCACTTTCGGATCCGCTTTCACCGAGAGAAACGCGTCACGGAGTTCGGTGACCACGGGCGTCGACAGCGCGTTCACCGGCGGACTGTGGATCGTAAGGATCGCGACGCCGTCTTCGATGCGCGACTTGATGAATTGGGGATCGGACATCGGGATGCCTCCTGAACGGAAGAACGTGAAACGTAAAACGTAAGAAACAGAGGAGATGGACGGGTCGGATTCCACTGCTCGCTTCGGGTTCTGCTTCTATTTCCGTTTCTTCATTCGTTTCTGTTTCTTCTTGCGTTTCACGTTTTACGTTTTCTTCCTACTCGTGCGCATGAAACCCCCGTTTGGCCTTCGTGCCGGTCATCCCCGCCCCCGCCATCCGGCGGAGGAGCGGCGCCGGCCAGAAACGCGGGCCGTAGTCGCGCGACCACACCTCCAGGGCGGCGACGATCGCATCCAGCCCCTGCGTGTCGGCCCACTGAAGGAGCCCGCCCGTCGGCATCGGGAAACCGGTCCCGGCCATCATGGCGAGATCGACCTCCGTCGCCGTGCAGACGTTCTCCTCGAGACAGGTGGCCGCCTCGTTCACCATCGGGTAGAGCAGCCGTTCGACCGAGAACTTGGTCCCCCGCCGGCCGGTGTTCGTCTGGATCTCCCCGATCATCGCGGGGAGCGGGTCGGACTGGTCGTTGTAGGTGTAAAACCCGCCGCCCGTCTTGGTGCCGAGCCGCTTCGCCTCGAAGAGTTTCACCAGGATGTCGGCCGGGGCCATGCGCGGGCCGTACGCCTCCCACATCACGCGGCCGGCGTGGGTGCAGACGTCGAGGCCGAGGTTGTCGGTGAGGGTGAACGGCCCCATCGGCATCCCGAAGGCCACCATCGCGGCATCGATCTCCTTCGCCGAGGCGGCCCCCTCCTGCAGGCAGAAGGCGGCCTCGTTCACGTACGGCATGAGAAGCCGGTTCACGAGGAACCCGGCGCACTCCTTCACCCGGACCGGGAGCTTCCGGATCGACTCGGTGAAGGCGACGATGGTGTCGGTCGTTTCCGTCGAGGTCTGGAGCCCCGGGATCACCTCCACCAGTTTCATGACGGGGGCCGGGAAGAAGAAGTGCATCCCGATCACCTTCTCCGGCCGCTTCGTGGCGGCGGCCAGGGCGGAGATTGAGAGCGCCGAGGTGTTGGAGCAGAGGATCGTCTGCTCCGGGCACTTCGCGTCCATCTCGGCGAACACCCGCTTCTTCAGTTCGAACTCCTCCGGGACCGCCTCGATCACCACGTCCACGTCGCTGAAGTCGTCCCACTTCGTGGTGCCGGTGATGAGGGCCATCTTCGATTCGAGTTCGCCCGCCGACATCTTCCCCTTCTTCACCCGGCCTTCGTACACGGCGCGGGCGGCGGCGAGCCCCTTCTGAACGTACTTCTCGTCCACGTCCTTCAGGACGACGGGGAGCCCGCTGTACGAGATCACCTGCGCGATCCCGCCGCCCATGAGTCCCGCCCCGACGACGCCGGCTTTGTAGATGTACATGGGGCCCTCGGAAAACGTAAAACGTGAAACGCAGGAAACAACTGAAACAGAAGAGAGCGAAGGGTGTCATCCGTGAAATTCGTGGTTCGTTCCGTTCCGGGTTCGCGTCAAGACGAGCCTGCTTCAACCGAATGAACCCAAAGGTCTTTCCCTTACGTTTTACGTCTTACGTTCTACTCCCTCATCTGCCGCCCGCACACTCCCACACCAGCGCCCCGCCCTGGCCGCCGCCGACGCAGAGCGTGGTCAGTCCGAACGGGGCCTTCCGGCGCGCCATCTCGCGGGCGATCGTGAGCGACATCCGCGCCCCGGTCATCCCCACCGGATGGCCGAGCGCGATCGCCCCGCCGTTCACGTTCGTCTTCGCGAGGTCGAGTCCCAGCACCTTCTCGCAGGCGAGGACCTGCGCCGCGAAGGCTTCGTTCAATTCGATGAGCGACATGTCGGCGAGCGTGAGCCCCGCCTTCCTGAGCGCGAGCGGCGTGGCGCAGGTGGGTCCGAGCCCCATCCGCTCCGGCTCGAGTCCGGCGAAGGCCCAGGATCGCAGGAGGGCGATCGGCGTGAGGCCGAGCGCCTTCGCGCGCTCCTCCGACATGAGGAGCAGGGCGCAGGCCCCGTCGCTGATCGGGCAGGAGTTTCCGGGGGTGACGGTCCCGTTCTCCTTGAAGATCGTCGGGTAGAGTCCGAGGACCTGGAGATTGAGGGCGATGTTCGGACCCTCATCCTGCGCGACGAGTTCAGGCGCCACGGCGCGGCCCGCCACCTTCTTCGGCACCTCGATCGGCGCGATCTCATCCTTGAACTTCCCCTCGCGCGTGGCCCGGAAGGCCCGCTTGTGGCTCTCGACGGCGAACTTGTCCTGCGCCTCGCGCGAGAGCCCGAACTCCTCCGCCAGGTTCTCCGCCGTCCGGCCCATGAGCTGGTTGCAGACCGGGTCGGTGAGCCCTTCCCAGAGGGTGTCGACGAGTTCGGACGAGCGGAGCTTCTTTCCGAACCGGATGTCGCGGTTGATGTAGGGCGCCCCGGACATCGACTCGATGCCGAGGACGATCTGCACGTCGGCATCGCCCGCGATGAGATTATGAGCCGCGGAGACGATCGCCTGGAACCCGGAGGCGCAGTTTCTCGCCACGGTGAAGGCGGGGACTTCCTTCGGGATCCCGCAGCGGAGGGCGACGACCCGGGCGATGTTGGGGGCGTCGCTCGACTGCCCCACGCAGCCGGCGATGACCTCCTGGACAATCTTCGGGTCGATCTTCGTCCTGGCGAGGAGGGCCTTCAAGACATGTTCGGCGAGGGCGGTGGCGGGAAGGTCCTTGAGCAGTCCGCCCAGCATTCCCATCGGGGTGCGGACGCCGTCGATCAGCGCGAGGGTGGGGGGCAAGGGGAGTCTCTCTTCGATGGCGCCGGAAGGAAAAACGCACAGCGTAAGACGTGAGCGAGACGCGGGGCGCCCGTTTCCTTACGTTTTACGTTTCACGTCCTACGTCTTGCGCTTCACTCGCGGCGGTCATGACGCAGTGCGTCATAGTATCCCCGGCGGAAAGGGGTGTCAAAGTTTTTTCTGAAAAAAAGCGACTCCGCAGCGGGTGAGAAGGATCGCTCGCACGAGGTTGCCGTCCCGTCCCTTGTCATCCTGAGCCTCGGCCGCAGGCCGAGGCGAAGGATCACCCGCGTGTGCGGTTCGCAGACTCCGACGATGGCGATCCTTCGCTCCGCCGGCCAAACGCCTGTCCGCCATCCGTGTGGCGGAGCGGCCGGCTGAGCTCAGGAGGACAATGCGGTAACCACGTACGAGCGCTCTACAGGACAGCGGCGGACCCTGGGGACGGGCATCGCCGATACGCCGTGCGGCCGTTCCGCGGCACGGCCATGACCGCCCTCTCCGCCTCCAACACTTCCAGGTGCCCCAGGACATCCGCGAAGGCGAGCCAGATCTCGGAGAGCGGGAGGTCGCGGGGGAAGATGGCCTGGACGATCTCGAAGGCGTCTTTCGGACCGGCGGCGAGGGCGGCCAGGACATGGCCGGCGCGCTCGCGGTGGTGGGACTGCAGCTTCTCCAGGGTGGCGCGGAACTCGGGGAAGGAACGGCCGTGGCCGGGGTGGACCTCGCGGACCGGGCCCTCCCCCCTCAGCCCACCCTCCCCCCCCGCGGGGGAGAGGGGTGAAACCACACCGGCGGCCAGTGACGCCAGTCTCCTGATCGACGCCTGATACGCCTTGAGGCCGATCCCCTCGCACGGGTCGTTCCCGCGGAAGAAGGCGTTCGTGGTGATCCGGCCGAGCAGGGTGTCGCCGGTGATGATCGAACCGTCCGCGGCATCGAGGAGACAGATCGATCCGGGGGTATGTCCCGGCGTGTGGATCACGAGAAAGTCCGAACCGCCCATCGGGATCCGGTCGCCGTCGGCGAGGGGACGCGCGATCCGGGCGGGCGAAACCACGTGGAGAAGGGCCGAGTAGTAGGCGATCGACTTCTCGAAGAGATCTTCCGGGAATCCGCGGGCGAGGGCGAACTCGCGCTGCCGGAGCACCATCTCGAGGTGCTGTCCCCCCTCGATCAGCGCCCGCTCGTCCCCGTGCGCCCAGAGCGGGAGGCCGGTCTCCGCGGCGATCCGGTTCGCCTGCCCGCAGTGATCGGCGTGACCGTGCGTGCAGACGATCTTTGAGAGGTTCCGAAGCTGCACCCCGTGCTCCGCGAGCGCCGCATCGAGAGCGGCCCGCGCCTCGGGCGTGTCGGGTCCCGTGTCGACGAGCGTGTGGTCCCCGCCGCCCGAGACGAGCCACGCGTTCACCGGCCCGACGACGAACGGGGTGGGGATGCGCAACCGGTGAATCACGCCCTCCCCCCCCTCTCCATCGCCTCCACTGCGTCCTTCGCCTCCTTGAGTCCGGAGCCCGTCTTCTCGCGGTACGCCTTGATCGCCTCAATCTTGCGGTTCTGGCGGATGAGGTCCAGGACCGCCGCCCGCCCCTCTTCGGTAAGCGGGCAGGCCGCGGGGGAGGCGCCGGGGGCCGCCGCGTCCGGGGCGAGCAGCTGCCGGATCGAGTCGAGTTTCCGCTCCAGGTCGCCCACCCGGCCCTCCAGCCGGGTCAGTCGATCGTCCGTCTCGATCCTCGGCGCCGCCGGAGGGACCCACGCGGGTCCCCGCCACATCCGCGCCCCGACAACGATCGCGCCGATGACAAGCGCGACGACGATCATCTCAGGAATGCCGATGCCCACAAACACACCTCTCATCCTCTCTCCGGGTTCCATCCGCGGATTCGCTATGGCCCTCTTTCTCTCGCCCCGTCACTCCCCTCCCCCCTCCCCCGCATACAGCCGGTCGATCTCCTTCGCGTACTTCTCCTCCACGACGCGACGCTTCACCTTGAGCGTGGGCGTCAACTCCCCCCCCTCGATGGTGAACTCGGCCGGGATCAGGGCGCACCGTTTCACGCTCTCGAACGAGGCGAGTCCCTCGTTCGCCTTCGCCACCCGCGATTCGTAGAGTTTCTGTACCTCGGGGTGGGCGCAGAGCGCCGGGTGATCCGCAAACGTCCACCCCTTGGCCTTCGCCTCCGCCTCCAGTCGGTCGAAGGCCGGAACGATCAGGACCGAGACGAACTTCCGCCGGTTCCCGATGACCACCGCCATGTTCACGAGCGGGTCGGCCTTCAGCCGGTTCTCGATCGGCTGCGGGGCGACGTACTTCCCGCCGGAGGTCTTGAGCAGGTCCTTCTTGCGGTCGGTGATGACGAGGAAGCCGTCCGGATCGAGGTGGCCGATGTCGCCGGTGTGGAACCAGCCGTCGTCGAGGGCGAGGGAGGTCTCCTGCGGCAGGTTGTAGTATCCCTGCATCACGCTCGGTCCCTTGACGAGGATCTCGCCGTCCTCGGCGATCTGGACCTCGAGGTTCGGGAGCGGCTTTCCCACCGTTCCGAGCCGGCAGTGGTCGAAGGTGTTGATGGCGATGACGGGCGTGGTTTCCGTGAGGCCGTACCCCTCCAGGACGGTGAACCCGGCCGCCCAGAAGAACTCGGCGATCTCCTTCGAGAGCGGCGCCCCGCCGCTCAGGAAGAACCGCACCCGTCCCCCCGTCTTCGCGTGGATCTTGCCGAAGACGAGCGCCCGGGCCAGGGCCGTCTTGAGGGAAAGCCAGAGCGGGAGCGTGCGGCCCGCCAGCCGGTACGGGACGGTTTCCTTCCCGGTCTTCACGGCCCAGTGGAAGATCTTCTGTTTCCCCGGAGGCTGTTTCGCCACTCCGCCCTGGATCTTCTCGTAGAGTTTCTCGAAGAAGCGCGGGACGCCGGCCATCATCATCGGCCGGACCTCGGCGAGGTTGCCCGCCACCGCCTCGAAACTCTCGGCGTAGGCGATGGTCACCCCGCGGGAGAGGACCGAGTACTGGAGCATCCGTTCGAGGATGTGCGAGAGCGGGAGAAACGAGAGGTCGATCTCGTGGTGGGAGAAGTCGACAAGGCTGCACGTGACGGTGACGTTCGCCACGAAGTTGGCGTGCGTGAGCATCACCCCCTTGGGGGTGCCGGTGGTGCCGGAAGTATAGATGAGGGTGGCGAGCATCTCCGGCGTGACCGCCGCCGCCCGGATGCGGTGCCACTTCGGATCGGCGCGGCGCTTCTCTTCGCCCGCGGCGAGGAGGGAGTCGAAGGTCTCGACATTCCCCCCGCCGCAGCCCCGAGCAGCCCCGCCCTCCGTGGGGCGGGGCGTAACGAGGGGCGGACGGGCGGATCCCACGCTCCCCGTCGTCGGCCCCGGCCCCTCGATCCCCTCGATACGCGGCCCAGACGGCGGGCCGCTACTCGGGGACACGGAGGGTGAAGGCGCGCTGCTCGGGGCCCCGGATTCGCCCGAAGGCGGCGGGTCCATCACCACCACCCGCTTCAACGCCGGGCAGGACGGACCCGACGCCGCGATCTTGGCGAGGTGTTTCCCGCTGGACGCGATCGCCACCTTCGCCCCGGAATTCTGCAGGATGTATCCCACCTGATCCGCGGGGAGGCTCGGGTAGACCGGCACGAGGGCGAGGCCGAGGGTCTGGCAGGCGAGGTCGGTGATCGTCCACTCGGGGCGGTTCTCGGAGATGAGGGCCACGCGGTCGCCGGGCTGGAGGCCGTCGGTGAGGGCGCCTGTTCGGCCCGCGGCGAAGGCGTGAGCGAGGGCGGCGACGCGGCGCTCGAACTCGACGGTGGGGATGTCCTGCCAGGCCCCATCGCGCTTCACCTTGAGCGCATCCGGCTTCGGCCATCGGTCGAAGGCGGCGTAGAGGAGGTCGGGAATCGTGCGCGGTTCCGCGGTCATGGCGGGGCATTGTGCCCGCGATGACGCGGCGGGTCAAGAGACGGCGCAGGGTGCGGACAAGGCGAATGGGATGCGATGGCCTCGAACCGGGGGGCTTCGGAATCTGGGAAGACAGTCCTTGACAGGGAAGGGGGGGGGGGGCTGTATATGTGAAGGCTGTCTCTGAGGTTCGTGGAGCTCCTGAAGTCTTGGAGGGCAGACCTCCGCGAGCTCGCGGCAACGTTGAGAAGAAACTACAAGGACAGCGGAACCTGACACGATTTCACCATTCAGTGTGACGGGCACGTTGTGTCCGTCCGTGTCAATGTTGCCGGTGGTCCCGATCCGGCAAAAGCTCAACCGGGTGAGGAAGGGGCGAAGGGGAAGCCAACCGGCACATTGGGAGGTTCGGGAGAGGAAAACGTCATCACCGTCACCATTGGAGGCGACGGTGGAGAGGGCGTGGAGGGGACCACGGGTGTAGACGCGGGTGGGGGCGGCAAAGGAGGCAGCGCCATCGGTAAGGTCGGAAACGGCTCGCTCATCATCGTCGCGGGTGGAAATGGCGGCGACGCCGGCAAGCAGCCTCCGGGAGGGAGGAAGGTACAAGGAGGGGTAGGTGGAGATGCGCTCCAAGATGCGGGTGAGGATTGCCAAGTGAAGACTCTGGGGGGAGATGAAGGAAAGTCGTCGGGAGGGGCCACCGTCAAGTCGGGCGAAAGGCGTAGCGGACAACAACACAGAGAGCACGGTTCGAATCACGGAACGACTCGTGCGGGGAAAGCGCAAGCGTCCGTCATCTCGGGAGAAGCATGGGCCGCAGGCGGGAGGGGGGGGAATGGGAGTGATGGGGGCAAGTCGCAAACTGACGTGCCTGAGAGTGGAGGAGAGGGCGGAAGAGGCGGCGGCGCGTTCGCTCGAGTGTGGTTCGGTTCAACCTCGACTGCGATCGCGCTGGGAGGTGAGGGCGGGAAGGGAGGCCAGGGAGGGACCTCGGTGGACGGCACTGCCCTCGGCGACGGTGGGGATGGAGGAAGCGGCGGGTGCGCCATGGCGATCGGGCCCGGCGATCTTTTGGCGGAGGGGGGGCTTGGCGGAGAAGGCGGGGCACCTGGGGGCGGCATTATCGTCACTCTTCCGCCTTCAGTCGTTGACGCGGTGGACGCCAACCAAGCGTTGCCTGGAGCGCCCGGCCCAGCAGGCTGCGCTCGGGTGGTTCAACTGGCTGCGGGTAGCAGCGGACCGCCAAGACCGAACGTGCGCCCCGGCACTCCAGTGAACGCGGGTCGCAGCTCGGCGTGCAGATGATCCAAATGAACAACGCCACTTCCAGCAATCGATCGAATCGAACTTGGGCGGCTGCGTGCGCAGCACTTCTCCTCGCTCTCGGCACAATCGTCTGTTTCGTGTGCCCGCCTGCGTCTCTGCTTTCCCCCGTCCCGGAGGGCTTTGATTCGCATTCCGCCACAAGCGGGGCCCACGGCATCGACCCAGATCGCGCCGTCAATCCGGGAAGCAACAACTCGTCCAAGAGGAGTCCGGAAAGACTTGTCCCGTTGCCGGATGGTGGCCCCTCGTCGATGCGGCATGTTGTCACCGGTACCGTCTTATGGAAGGACAACCGAAGTCCAGTTCCACACGCGCGTGTCGACCTGTTCACGGAGAGTGGCGATGTTGAGGAGGTCGATTCAGGCGAGGATGGCCGATTTGTCTTCCAGGACGTACGCGCCGGCCGCGTAGCCTTGGTTGCCGTACCCGCTACGAGCGGGAATCTGTTCGTTCAAGAGGTCGCGTGCGTGAGCGACCTGGTCCCCATCACGGCGGTAGATCTCCTTCTCGATCGCGGCGCCAGCCTGGAGGGGATCGTCCTGAGCGAGACCGGCCAGCCAATAGCCGGCGCCACCATCGAGGTGAAAAACAAGTTCTCCTATTTTGACCTGATCCACTTCCCGGGGCCGGCCTGCGATGCCGTGTCTGAACGGGTAGAGTGGCTGAAGGCCCAGAGTCGCCTGGATGGGACATTCTCTATCGAGGGAATCATTGCCTCCAACGAAGGCGAACGCCCCAGCGACCTCCTGCCGTCCCACGGCTATTTCGTGTCGTGTGAGTCCCCAGGCTTCCTGATCTTCGTCTGCGGAGAGTTTCCGGTGTACAGGGCTCGCCGGAACTTTCTCAAGGTGACGCTCAGGAAGTGCCCAGAGCCTGCCGTTGTGACGGGTCTCGTTCTGGATCCAGATGGGAGACGCGTGCCGAGCGCTCGAGTTTACTCTCGCGCCTTTGAGCGAGATGCCGACGGAAAGAAGAGCGCCTGCGGCTCAGGCATCATCGGAACTCCTGCAGAATCGAATGCAATGGGGGAGTTCTCACTCACTGTGAAGATGTCCGGGCTGAAGTTCGCCGCCGACGCCGTGTCGAATCTCATGTATGTTGTCGCGGAATCTCCCGGCTACGCCCGGACCTACGTTCCGGTGAACGTCGGCCCGGGAACACGCCTTTCGGGCATCAGCGTCGTCTTGGACAGGGGAAGCCTGGTCCGCGGCACCGTCTGCGATTCCAACCGTCGGGCCATTGCAGACGCCCGGATCTCTCTGGCCGAGGACGGCGATTCATTTGGGGGGGTGCTCGAAACCAGTTCGGACGCATCCGGGCAGTTTGAAATCAATGGACTGAGAGATGTTCACTACTGGGCGTGGGTGGCGGCCGAGGGATTCATTCACTTGAACGCCCAAGAGGTGATACCCGGGAATCTGAACCTCTCATTCGTGATGACCCCCGCACCGCCCTCGCCATCTGACGACTCCTCATCCGGCTCCCGCACGGGTCAGAGTTCGCCACCTCCCCGATAGACCGACGGCTGACTCTACGCGTCAGCCTTGACTTTCCTCGCCCCCCCCGCCTATACTCCGCCGCCCTCATCCTCGCGGGCCGCGGCCCGACAGTAGGGACGCCGCCCCCTCTCTCGCCGGGGCAGGCGGGACGCCTGCCCCACCTGGAGTCCGTACGGTATGGCCGAAGCCAAAGCCGCCGGTAAATCGGTCGTCATCGTCGAGTCGCCCGCCAAGGCGAAGACCATCAACAAGATCCTCGGCGACGATTTCGTCGTCAAGGCCTGCATGGGACACGTCCGCGACCTCCCCGCCCGGAAGCTCGGGATCGACGTCGACAACAACTTCGAGCCGACCTACCGCGACATCCCCACCCGGAAGAAGACGCTCCAGGAGTTGAAGTCCTTCACGCGCAAGGCCCCCGCCGTCTATCTCGCCTCCGACCCCGACCGCGAGGGGGAGGCCATCGCCTGGCACCTCGCCGAGGCCCTCGCCGTCCCGGCGAAGAAACTGAAGCGCGTCACCTTCAACGAGATCACGAAGAAGGCCGTCGCCGCCGCCTTCCAGAAGCCGGCCGAAATCTCGATGGACATGGTGAACGCTCAGCAGGCGCGGCGCATCCTCGACCGCATCGTGGGATACCGGCTCTCGCCGCTTCTCTGGAAGAAGATCGGAAAGGGGCTGAGCGCCGGCCGGGTCCAGTCGGTGGCGGTGAAACTGATTGTCGACCGCGAACGCGAAATCCTCGCCTTCAAGAAGGACGAATACTGGTCGATCGACGCCCGCCTCCATCCCGCCGATCCGAAGAAGGCCTTCCTCGCCTCGCTGAAGGAGGTGGAGGGGGTGACGCCGAAGAAAGCCGAGGGCGGGGCGAAAAAGGACATCCTCGTCCCGAACGAGGCGGCGGCGAAGGGACTGGTCGATGAGCTCCGGGGCGCCACGTACACGGTCGAGGGCGTCGACAAGAAGGAGAAGATCGAGTCCCCGCCCCCGCCCTTCACGACGAGCCTGCTCCAGCAGCAGGCCTCGATCCGCCTCCACTTCAGCACCAAGAAGACGATGATGCTCGCCCAGCAGCTCTACGAGGGGGTGGACCTCCCGGACGAGGGCACCGTCGGTCTCATCACCTACATGCGCACCGACTCCTTCCGGATCTCCGACGAGGCGATGACGGAAATCCGGTCCTTCGTGAAGCAGGAGTTCACGGAGAAGTATCTCGAGCCGTCGCCGCGCGTGACGAAATCGAAGAAGGAGGCGCAGGATGCGCACGAGGCGATCCGTCCGACGCACGTCGACCGGCGGCCGGAGTCGCTGCGGAGCGTGCTCTCGCCCGACCAGTGGAAGCTCTACAGGATGATCTGGGAGCGGGCGGTGGCGACGCAGATGAAGTCCGCGGTGTACGCCGTGACGGAGGCGCAGATCAAGGCGGGACGGGCGCGCTTCGCCGCCCGGGGTCGCGAACTGGTGTTCGACGGCCACACGCGGCTTACCGGTCACACGCTGCCCGAGGACGAACAGATCCTCCCCGCCCTCAGGCAGGGTCAACGGCTGGATCTTCTCGACCTCCACCCGGAGCAGCACTTCACGCAGCCTCCGCCGCGGTTCAGCGAGGCGACGCTCGTCAAGACGCTGGAGAAGTTCGGCATCGGCCGCCCCTCCACGTACGCCCCGATCATCTCCACGATCCAGGACCGCGGATACGTGCGGAAGGAGAAGCGACGCTTCCACGCCACGGAACTGGGGACGCTGGTGACCGAGAAGCTGGCGGCCCACTTCGCGGACATCATGGACGTGCAGTTCACCTCGCGGATGGAGGAGGACCTCGACCGGATCGAGGAGGCGCACGCGAACTGGGTGGACGTGGTGCGGGAGTTCTACGATCCCTTCACGAAGGACCTCGAGAAAGCGCAGGCCGAGATGGCGAGCGAGAAGGACCAGACGCCCGAGGACGCCGGACCGTGCGAGAAGTGCGGAAAGCCGATGAAGGTGCGGTGGTCGCGGAGCGGGAAGTTCCTCGGCTGCTCCGGCTTCCCGGAGTGCAAGAACACGAAGTCGCTCGACACGGAGACGACCGACGAAAAGTGCGAGAAGTGCGGCGCCGCGATGCGGATCCGGTCCGGCCCGCGCGGACGGTTCCTCGCCTGCTCCGCCTACCCCGAGTGCAAGAACACCAAGAGCCTCTCGGCGAGCGGGCAGAAACTCCCCGAGATCGACATCCCGGAGCCGTGCGACCAGTGCGGAGCGAAGATGGTGCCCCGCCTCGGCCGCCGGGGTCCGTTCATCGCCTGCTCGGCCTATCCGAAATGCCGGAACACCCGTTCCTTCTCGAAGGAGGTCCTGGCCGAGCTGAAGGCGGAACACGCCGCCCGAAAGGCGGCCTCCGAGGCGGCCGGAGAGAAGGTGGATCCGGAGGAGAAGGCGGAACTGGACGACGAGGAGGGGTAGCGGGGAAGGGGGAAGAGGTAAGAGGTAAGAGGAAAACGGAATTTCAAATCATAACGCGGGTTCGCTTCGCTCACCCGCAGCCCAATAACAAATGGCGAAAGGGCGAATGACGAATCTCGAAAAGTCCGGGACAGACTTCTTGTCGCCCGGCAGCGCGTGCTGCGGGGCGACCCGGTCTCTTGGGCTGGGACCCCCAGGGGTGGCACGGCCCAGCGGGCCGTGCGGCCGTAAGGCCGTCGGA
>JACPTZ010000217.1 GCA_016192525.1 Planctomycetota bacterium | reverse complement strand
GGAGAGAAAAGGAGAAGAAACGAACGAAAACCATTGCCTTAGCCCAGCACTTTCAGAGATGACAATCCTCTCCGAGCGGCCTGGGAGGGTGCAGAGAGTTGCCTCGGGCCGCTTGGTGGAGCTCGGCCGTCGAGATTGTGACTTCCGGGGTGGCACGGGCAGCTCGCGGCCCGCGCCGCCGGGCACGGGCGGGTGAGCCGCCCGTGCCACCCGGTGACGCCACAGACTGAAGCAGGACGCACTGCCAATCTCGTCTCGACCTCACCGTTCGCGGGGGCGAACGCGTCGGACCGGTAGGAAGGGGACACCTCCATGCGACCCTTGACGTTCAGGGCGGTCGGCGGATGGCTGGCCGCCGGTTGCCTCCTCCTGCTGGGGACGATGGCCTCGGAGGAAGCGCGGGTCGGGGTCTCCCCCCCGGACGAACGCCGGAAACCGCCGGCCGAGCGGGTCCTCGATCCACCCGGCCTCGTCAGAACTCGTCGCCTGAACAGTGATCCAGCGCCGGAGCTCATCCCTTCGGATGCGGGCCTGCCCGATTCTTCCTCGGAGACGCGTGCCGGAATCGCCACGCCCTGCGCCTGGCTTCGAGTCGTCGGCGGAGCCGGGGGTGAGCCCGTGCGGGACGCCCGGTGCCGGGTGCTCCCCCTGGAAAGGAGGCCCGACGAGGAGTGGACGGCGTTCCTCGGTCGGCATCCCCCGCTTCTCTCCTCCGCCGACGGAACCGCGTGCGTTCCGTGCCCGGACGGCGAGGTCGTCGAGATCCATGTTCATGCTCCGTTCCCCTCGGATGTGGACGCATCGTGCGTTCGGCTGCGAAATCAGCTCGGGTCGGAAGATTCCCCCGTGGTTGTGGACCTGGGGCGGGGTTGCACCTTCTTCGGCACGGTCCGCGATTCCCGAGGGGCTTGGATCGAAGGGGCGAGATTCCAAGAGGTCTGGGGACTGGAGGAAGTGGACGGGGAAGTCTATTGTTGGATCGAGTGGCACAATCGGGGTCCGTGTACCGGTGCGGACGGCCTCTTCACGATTCCCTGGCTCCCGCCCGGGATTCGGGGGTGGAGGATCAGGGCGGACGGGTTTCTTGAAGAATGGGTGGAGACTCGCCATGTCGCGGAGGGTCAGGAGGTGCGAAGCGACATCGTGCTGAGGGATGCGCCCCCGGACCTGACGTTGCGCCTCGAGTTCGCGACGAAGGCGCCGACCCGGTCAAGGGCGCAGACGCCGTCCTGTGGAGGCGCACCCCGCTTGAATCAGGCGAGGTCGGCGTGGCGGCCATCGGCCTGTCGCCGGACTTCTCGGACGAGTCAGGGACGCTCACGCTTCGGGTGGACGGTTCGGAGACGCTCCCGGAACCGGCCGACACCTGGCTCGAGGTGGAGGCCGATGGCTTCGCCAACCAGGTTCTTCAGGTCGAATGGGCGCCGTGCCGTGGACGATCGGGGTTGACTCTCCCCGTGAGGATGACGCGAGAACTGTCCGTCGATGTGCAGATTCTCCCGTCCCCGGAGATCAAATCTGATCGCTCCAGTACTATGTTCTTTGAGATCCGCCCGTTGAGAGACCGGGATGAGTGGACGTGGGAAGACATCTACCATCCGGACCCCGAATCGGGCGGCTTCGAGATCAAAGGACTCTCTCCCGGCGTTTACACGATTGAAATGTTCGTCGGGGGGGTGCGACAAGGAGAAGGTGGCTCCTTTCGCGTTCCGCGTTCCGCTCCGCTCATTGTTGATCCCGGAAATGGGGTGATCCGCTGAGTCGCGCTCCGGCCTCGCATTTCGTTGGGAGGCCGGCCGACGGGGGGATATGATAACCGGGCCTTGGCAGCAGTCCGACTGCCATTCTGTCGGCCGAGTCCACGGCTCCGATGGCGGATTGCTGATCGAACACGAAGTCCCCTGCTGAGGGAACCATGCGCCGGAGCTACGCTATAACTATCATTATGAACTTGTGTTACGACATCACCGGAGTCGCGTCCCCGTTCTCGGCCCGAGGGGCGAGCGTCCCTGCGGGGAGTCTTCGGCGCACACGTTTTGCGAACCGATTCTGAAATGAACCTCGAGACCGCCGGCGAACATCTCTTCGGCTTCCTCTCCCGCCTCTTCGGGTCGCGGAACGAGCGCGTCGTTCGCGCCCTGCTCCCGACCATCCAAGCCATCGAAGAGAAGGCGCCCGCGTATCGCGAACTCTCCGACGCCGCCCTCCGCGCGAAGACCGACGAGTTCCGCGCCCGGCTCGAAAAGGGCGAGACCCTCGACGATATTCTCCCCGACGCCTTTGCCGCCGTCCGCGAGGCCGGCCGCCGCACCCTCGGGATGCGTCACTTCACCGTCCAGCTCATCGGCGGGATGATCCTCCACTCCGGCAAGATCGCCGAGATGGTCACCGGAGAGGGGAAGACCCTGGTCGCCACTCTTCCCGCCTATCTCAACGCGCTGGAGGGGAAGGGCGTCCACATCGTCACCGTCAACGACTACCTGGCCCGGCGCGACGCCCACTGGATGGGTCCGATCTTCCACGCCCTCGGGATCCGCGTCGCCGCCATTCAGGGTCAGGGGGAGCGGGACGAGGCGCTGATGTATGACCCCGACTACATGGAGGAAGAGGTCCGCCACCGCGAGATGCGGCCCGTCACCAAACTCGACGCCTACCGCGCGGATATCACGTACGGAACCAACAACGAATACGGGTTCGATTACCTCCGGGACAACATGCGGGTCCGCCTCCAGGACCAGTCTCAGCCGCACCTCAACTACGCGATCGTGGACGAGGTCGATTCGATCCTGATCGACGAGGCCCGCACCCCGCTCATCATCTCCGGACCGGCCGAGGAATCGACCGACAAGTACTACCGGGCCGACAACATCGCGAAGCGCCTCGTCAAGGGGAAGGACTACGAGGTCAAGGAGAAGGAAAACCAGTGCCTTCTCACGGAGGACGGGATCGAGACCGCCCAGGCCATGGCCGGCGTGGACTCGTTCTACACCCCGGGCAACACCGACTGGCCGCACCTCGTCGAGCAGGCGCTCCGGGCGAAGGAGCTGTACAAGCTCGACGTCCAGTACGTGAACAAGCAGGGGGAGATCATCATCGTCGATGAGTTCACCGGCCGCCTCATGCCGGGGCGTCGATGGAGCGACGGTCTCCACCAGGCGGTGGAGGCCAAAGAGCACCTGCGCATTCGCGAGGAGCAGCAGACCCTCGCGACGATCACGCTCCAGAACTACTTCAAGCTCTACAAGAAGCTCGCCGGCATGACCGGGACGGCGCTGACCGAGGCGCTCGAATTCCAGAAGGTCTACAAGCTGGAGGCGATCGCCATCCCGCCGAACCGGCCGCTGATCCGGACCCAGGAACCGGACCTCGTCTTCGGCACGCACCGCGAGAAGTGGGACGCCTCGGCGGACGAGATCGCCAATCTGATCCAGACCGGCCGCCCGGTCCTCGTCGGCACCACCTCCATCGAGAACTCCGAACTGTTGAGCGGGATGCTCAAGCGGCGCGGGATCGTCCACAACGTCCTGAACGCCAAGCATCACGAACGCGAGGCGGAGATCGTGAAGGAGGCGGGATGTTTCGGCCGGCTGACCATCGCCACGAACATGGCCGGCCGCGGGACCGACATCCTGCTCGAAGGGGCGCCCCGCACCGTCGAGGACCTCGCGGGCGTGGCGGTCTGGCTCGCCAATGCGTGGCACCTCACGATCAAACCCGAGGACCTCGCCGGGTTGACCTTCGAACAGGCGAAAGAGCTCCTGGTCGGCAAGGCCCGCGAGGCGGCGGAGAAGGAGAAGAAAAACGCCCCGCCTCGCCCGACCGACGAGGACATCTTTGTGCCTTCCCCCGTGGCCGACCCCGATGAGACCCTGCGGCGCTTCTACGAGAAGGGCGTCCCCGGGCTCGGCGGTCTTCACATCCTCGGCACGGAGCGTCACGAGGCGCGCCGCATCGACAATCAGCTCCGCGGCCGCGCCGGACGTCAGGGCGATCCCGGCTCCTCGCAGTTCTTCCTGTCGCTGGAGGACGATCTCCTTCGCATCATGGCGCCCGAATGGGCGCAGCGGCTGCTCCAGAAGATGGGCCTCAAAGACGGGGCGCCGATCCAGTCGGGGATGGTCTCCCGCGCCATCGAGAAGGCCCAGAAGAAGATGGAGTCGCACAATTTCGACATCCGGAAGAACCTCCTCGAGTACGACGGGGTGATGAACGAGCAGCGCAAGATCGTCTATGAGCAGCGGCAGCGGATCCTCAAGGAGGAGGGGCTGCGGGAGATGGTGCAGGAGTGGGTGGAGGACCGGATCCTCGTCGCGCTCGAAACCTACCTGCCGGAGAAGGCGCGCTCGGACGAGTGGGACCCGCAGGGGATGTGCGACTGGGCGAAGCGGAAGTTCGGGGCCGAGGTTCAGAAGTCCGAACTCAGCGGGCTGGCCCGCGATGGCGTCGCGGAGACCGTGCTCGATCAGGTCCTGACCGCGTATGCGAAGCGGGAAGAGGTGGTGACGCCCGAGCGGATGCGGAAAATCGAGAAGTTCGTGCTCCTGAACGTGATCGACGAGAAGTGGAAGGAGCACCTGGCCGCGATGGACCACCTCCGCGGCGGGATCGGACTCCGCGGGTTCGCGCAGATCGACCCCAAGGTCGAGTACAAGCGCGAAGGATACGCGATGTTCGACGAGATGCTCGAGGTGATCAAGGACCAGGTCACCGACGGCATTCTCAAGATCCAGATCGAGCAGGATACGGAGGAACAGCTTCGGCGACGCTGGAAGGTGGCCAGCACCACGAAGCAGGACGTCGGCCAGTTTGCGGGTCCGCCCCCCTCGTCCGGGGAGGGGGGACAGCCGGCGGGGCCGCCCCCGAAGCCGAAGCCGATCGTGGCGGAGGCCAAGGTGGGGCGGAACGAGCCCTGCCCCTGCGGGAGCGGGAAAAAGTACAAGAAGTGTCACGGCCGGGAGGGCGGGGGGGGGGACGGGGCCGGGGTGGGGGCCTCGCGGCCGAGACCGCCGTCCCACGACGATGCGAAGGCGGAGCGGGACGAGGAGTGAGGCCGGGTCCCATGCCCACCGCCCACGATCTGGTCTATGCCGGCGCCGGGCTCGTGGGGCTCCCCTGGATTCTCGCGCGGCTGGCCCGCCGCCCGGAAGTGCGCGCCACCCTGCGATCCAAGCTCGGCGACTGCCGCCCCCGCCCCGGGGAACGGCCCGGTGTGTGGATTCACGGGGTCTCGGTGGGGGAGGTGCTGGCCGCGAAGATCGTCGTGGTCGAGTTCATGCGCCGCCACCCCGACTGGGACGTCATCTGCACCACCACCACCACGACCGGTCACGCCGCGGCCGTGCAGTCCTACGGCGCCGACCGCGTCCGGTACTTCCCGTACGACTTCAGCGGTCCAGTCGAGCGGGTTTTCGACGCCCTCCGGCCGGCCGCCATCCTCCTGATGGAGCTGGAGATTTGGCCCAATCTCATGTCGCTCGCCGCGCGGAGACGCATCCCCGTGGCGGTGGTGAACGGACGCGTCACCGCCCGGGCGCTCGGCCGCTACCGGCTCGCCGCTCCGCTGGTTCAACCCGCGTTCCGGAGACTCGCCGCCTGCGCGGTGCAGAACGGGACGATGGCGGAGCGATTCCTCGCGCTCGGGGTTTCGCCCGACCGTCTCCGCGTCACGGGCCATGTGAAGTTCGACGCCCTGTCGCTTGACCCGCCGAGGCCGCTTCCCCCCGCGGTGCTGGACGCGATGGGCGATCCGGCGGTCCCTCTCATCGTCGGCGGGAGTACCCACCCGACGGAGGAGGAACTCCTGCTGCGGGTGGTGAAGCGGATGCGGGAGGAGGGCCTCCCCTGCAGACTGGTTCTCGTCCCGAGGCACCCGCCGAGAGCGAAGGAGGTCGCGGCGGCGGTGCAGTCCGCCGGGATGACGCCGATCCTCAGAAGCAATCTGGGCGCCCCCGGGGGGGAGGGGCAGACTCCGCCGGCCCGCGCCATCCCGGGCGTCCTGGTCGTCGACACGATCGGTGAACTCCGCTCCTTCTACGCGGAGTCCACGGCCGTCTACATCGGTGGGAGCATGATCCCGCACGGCGGGCAGAACTGTCTTGAACCGGCGGCGCTCGGAAAGCCGGTCGTCTGCGGGCCGTACATGGCCAACTTCGAGGATCCGATCGAGCTGCTGATTTCGGCCGGGGCGGCCTTCCGGGTCCCTCACGAGAAGGCCGTCGCGGACGCCTTCACGCATTTTTTGAAAGACGCCCGCCTCGCCGGCGCCGCCGGCCTCGCCGGTCGGATGGCGCTCGAACACACGCGCGGCGCCACGTCGAAAACGCTGGATTTTCTGGAGCCGATCTTTCAGAATGCCGCGCCTTGCCCGGGCCGGCGGTAGGGCCGGGGCGTGCAGGTTGACACCCTGGCCCGGATTGCTCAGGGCGCCGTAACGGGGCCGGCCCTGGAGGCGGGGCACCAGTGCCTGAGCCGCCCCTCGTTCCGCCCCGCAGCACGTGCTACGGGGCTACTCGGGGCCTCGGTATTCTTTTCATGAACAATCCGGGCTCGGGGCGGCCCCTCTCCGCATCGCCCAGTACGCTCTAGTGGGCCTTCAAAGTCGAAACTGTGGGTGTTCTTCTCCGATATCGGCGCATGACGTCTCCCCTCTCCCTCGGGAGAGGGGTTGGGGGTGAGGGCGGCCCGGCACGAGCCCGCAACGCTGAAGGCCCACTAGGAGGAATCCAATGCGCACCGGACGTCGCCTCTTCAGCTCCGAAGCCGTCTGCATGGGCCATCCCGACAAGGTCGCCGACCAGTGCTCGGACGCCATCCTCGACGAACTGCTCCGCCAGGACGAGAACTCGCGCGTCGCCTGCGAGGTGATGGTCAAGAACGGCCTCGCCATTGTGGCCGGCGAGATCACGACCGAAGGGTACGTCGAGATCCCCGTCGTCATCAAACAGACCATCAAGGAGATCGGCTACATCGATCCGACGAACCCGTTCAACTGCGTCTCCGTGGGGGTGCTTTCGTGCATCGAGCCGCAGTCGCCCGACATCGCCGTCGGGGTGGACGCCAACAAGTCGAAGAAGAAGGACCTCGGCGCCGGCGACCAGGGGATGATGTTCGGCTACGCCTGCCGCGAGACGGACGAGCTGATGCCGATGCCGATCACCATGGCGCGCCGGATCGTGAACCGGGCGGCGGAAGTCCGGCAGAAGAGCATCCTGAAGTTCCTGCGGCCGGACGGCAAGGCGCAGGTGACCGTGGAGTACGAGGACGATCGGCCCCTGCGGGTCCACACCGTCGTCTGCTCCCTCCAGCACGCCCCGGAAATCAACATCGAGAATCTCCGCGAGGCGGTCCGGGAGGAGGTCATCCGCAAGTCCATCCCCGAAAACCTCCTCGACAAGAAGACGATCTACCACATCAATCCGACCGGCCGGTTCGTCGTGGGGGGACCGCAGGCCGACTGCGGACTCACCGGACGCAAGATCATCGTGGACACCTACGGGGGGATGGGAACGCACGGCGGCGGGTCGTTCTCCGGCAAGGACGCCACGAAGGTGGACCGGAGCGCTTCGTATGCGGCGCGCCACGCCGCAAAGCAGGTGGTGGCCGCCGGGCTGGCGGACCGGATCGAGGTGCAGCTCGCCTACGCGATCGGCGTGTCGCAGCCGGTCTCGATCGCCGTGAATACGTTCGGGACCGGGAAGGTGAGTGAGCGCGTGATCGTCGAACTCCTCCAGAAGCACTTCGACTTCGCGCCCTCCGCCATGATCCGGAATTTCAGCCTTCGCAAACCGGTCTTCCTCGAAACCGCGCGATATGGCCACTTCGGCCGGGAACACTATACGTGGGAGAAGAGGGACAAGGCGGAGGCGCTGAGGAAAGAGGCGGGGGTGTGAGGAGTAGGACGTAAGACTTGGAGGATGTTTCAGGACCGCCCAGCCGTAGGGGCGGGGCTTGCCCCCGCCCGCTTGTCGACCGGCGTATTCGCTCCTCGACAGGGGGCGACCGCAAGGGTCGCCCCTACCCGCGGCGGTTCTGATACAGCCTCTTAAGCGTAAGACATAAGACGTAAAACGTGAAACGTAAGGGGAGATGTGGT
>JACPTZ010000103.1 GCA_016192525.1 Planctomycetota bacterium | reverse complement strand
GCCGTAGGCCTTGCGGGTGATCACGGTGATCTTCGGGACCGTCGCCTCGCACCAGGCATAGAGCAGCTTCGCGCCGTTCCGGATGATCCCGCCGTGCTCCTGCGACACGCCGGGGAGGAATCCCGGGACGTCCTCGAACGTGACGAGCGGGATGTTGAAGGCGTCGCAAAAGCGGATGAACCGCGCCCCCTTGATCGAGGCGCTGATGTCGAGACAGCCCGCGAGGACCGACGGCTGCTGCGCCACGATCCCCGCCGGACGACCCGCAAACCGGGCGAATCCCACGATGATGTTCTTCGCGAAATCCTTGTGCACTTCGAAGAAGTCGCCGTCGTCGATGACCGCCCGGATGGCCACGTGCATGTCGTACGGCTTCTGCGGCGAGTCCGGGATCAGCGTGTCCAGTTCCGGGACCGGCCGGGCCGGGTCGTCGTTCGTCGGCTTCACGGGCGGATCGTCGAGGTTGTTGAGCGGGATGAACCCGAGGAGCGTCCGGATTCCCTGGATGCACTCCGCCTCGTTTTTCGCGTTGAAGTGGGCCACGCCGCTCTTCTCGTTGTGGACCATGGAGCCGCCCAGGTCCTCGAAGGAGACTTCCTCGTGCGTCACCGTCTTGAGCACGTTCGGACCGGTGACGAACATGTGGCTCGTTCCCTCGACCATGAAAACGAAGTCGGTGATGGCGGGGGAGTAGACCGCGCCGCCGGCGCACGGTCCCATGATCGCGGAGATCTGCGGCACCACGCCGGAGGCGAGGGTGTTCCGGAGGAAGATGTCGGCGTATCCGCCGAGGGAGACCACCCCCTCCTGGATGCGCGCCCCGCCGGAGTCGTTCAGACCCACGACGGGGAGGCCCAGCTTCACCGCCTGGTCGAGGATCTTGCAGATCTTCTCCGCGTGCATCCGGCCGAGCGATCCGCCGAAGACGGTGAAGTCCTGCGAGAACAGGGCGATGGGGCGCCCTTCCACCCGCGCAAAGCCGGTGATCACTCCATCGCCGGGAGGCTTGGGGGTGTCCTTCCTGTCGAACGGGGTGTACTCGCTGCCGACGAACTGGTCGATCTCGTCGAAGGTGCCGGGGTCGCAGAGAAGATCGACGCGCTCGCGGGCCGTCAGTTTCCCGGCGGCGTGCTGCTTTTCGATCCGCTCCGCCCCTCCGCCCAGCAGGGCCGCGGCGCGCTTCGCCCGGAGGGTCTCCAGTTTCCTGCGCGTGTTCATCGGGATGAGATTCTCATGTTGTCGTCAGCCCTCACGGGGGCGGCAGAGAGCGTGAGACGTGATACGCAAAACGTAAAACGTGAAACGTAAAACGTGAAACGTAAGAAACGGATATGGTTTCGGGTTCTTCCTGTCTCTGTTTCTGATTCTGTTTCTTCTTCTTACGCTTTACGTTTTACGTTTTTCCGTCGGCCCTCCCGGTCATAAGGACAGCCCCCCATCCACCACCACCACCTGTCCCGTCACGTACTCCGCCTCATCGCTGGCCAGGTAGAGGATCGCATTCGCCACGTCACGAGCCTTTCCGGCCCGCTTGATCCAGAGCCCCTCCATCATCTTCGCCTTCGCCGCCTCGTCCACCGCCTTCGTCATGTCGGTCTCGATCCAGCCGGGGGCGACGGCGTTCACCGTGATGTTTCG
This sequence comes from Planctomycetota bacterium, assembly GCA_016192525.1. Classification (GTDB taxonomy): domain Bacteria; phylum Planctomycetota; class MHYJ01; order JACPTZ01; family JACPTZ01; genus JACPTZ01. The sequence goes on along the minus strand of JACPTZ010000103.1, from coordinate 4,200 downwards.
CGAGGCCAGTTCCTTCGCCACCGCGCGGGTGAAGCCGATGATCCCCGCCTTCGAGGCCGCGTAGTTCGCCTGCCCGGGGTTGCCCGTGAGACCCACGATGGAAGCCACGTTCACGATCCGGCCGTACCGCTGCTTCAGCATGGTCCGGGAAACGACCTTGGTGCACAGGAAGCACCCCTTCAGGTTGACGTCGAGGACGGTGTCCCAGTCCTCCTCGCTCATTCGCATGAGGAGCCCGTCCCGGGTGACGCCGGCGTTGTTGACGAGAATGTCGATCCGTCCGAACTGCGCCAGGGTCCGTTCGAGCACCTTCTCAAGGTCCATCACCTTGCTCACGTCGGCCACCGTGGCGCAGGCCTTGACGCCCTTCTCGAAACAGGCGTTCACGGTGGAATCGACGAGCGCCGCATTCGTCGCCACGGCCGAGATGTGGGCGCCCGCCTCCGCCAGAGCGAGGGCGGTTTCGCGGCCGATCCCGCGCGAGGCGCCGGTGATGAGAGCGACTTTGTCTTTCAGAGAGAACATGGCGCGGCTCCGACTATCCCTGGCTCACGGCCCGTTCCACCGCCTCGACACTTCCCACGGCGACGGCCCCCGCCGTACCGTCGATCTTGCCCATCAGCCCCGTCAGCACCGTCCCCGGGCCGATCTCGAGGAACCGGCGAATTCCCGTGCCGAGCAGGACCCGCATCGAGTCCTCCCATCGGACGGCACTGGTCACCTGCTTCCCCAGACAGGCGCGGATGTCCTCGGCGGAGGTGACGGCCCGAGCCTCGGCATTGGCGATCACCGGACAGCGGGGCGACCGGATCTCTATCCTGCCGAGGGCCTCCTTCAGCCTCGCCTCGGCCGACGACATGAGCGGAGAATGGAACGCGCCCGCCACCTTGAGCGGGATGACGCGCCGCGCCCCCAGTTCCCTCGCGATCGTTCCGGCCTTTTCGACGGCCGCCGTGGCCCCGGAAATGACGATGTTCCCCGGTCCGAGCAGGTTCGCCGTCACGACGACGCCCGTCTCCGCGGCCCGGCGGCAGGCCTCCTCCACCTTCTCCCGATCCAGCATCAGGACGGACGCCATCGCGGAGGGCTGGCGGTCGCAATCGGCCTGCATCGCCTCTCCCCGGAGTCGGACGAGCCGGACCGCATCCTCGAAGCGGAGCGATTCGGCGTAGACGAGGGCGGTGTACTCGCCGAGGGAGAGTCCCGCGGTGGCGTCGGCCTCGATCCGGTCGACTCCCGTCCGTTCGCCGAGCGCCTCCAGGGCGGCGATCGAGGCGACCAGAATCGCCGGCTGGGCGACGTCGGTCCGGTTCAGCGTCTCCGGGGGACCGTCGAAACAGGTTTGGGCGAGATCGAATCCGAGGGCGGCATTGGCCCGGTCGAAGACGGCCCGGGCGCGGGGGAACCGTTCCGCGAGGTCGCGGCCCATTCCGACGGTCTGGGCGCCCTGACCGGGGAAGAGGATGGCACGGGACGGCATCCAGTTCTCCTGAACAGAGGGTACGAGGTTACCGTATTGTCATCCTGAGCCCAGTCGGCCGTCGTTTGGCCGGCCGGGCGAAGGATCACCAGCGTGGGAGTCTGCCGACCGCAAACGCTGGCGATCCTTCGCCCCGCAGCACGTGCTGCGGGGCTCAGGATGACAATTCGGCAACCCCGGACCGACCGGGCTGGTGGGGCCGGGACCCGCCCGCGCCGGCCTACCACCTCAGGAGCGCGGATCCCCACGTGAGGCCGGCGCCGAAGGCGATCAGGAGCGCGAGGTCGCCGCGCCGCAGACGGCCGGACCGCGCGGCCTCGTCGAGCGCCAGCGGCACGGAACCGCCCGAGGTGTTTCCGTACTTCTGGATGTTGATGTAGAACTTGTCGAGCGGGGTGTGGAGCCGCTCGGCGGAGGCCTCGATGATCCGCAGGTTCACCTGATGCGGGATCACGAGCGCCACCTGGTCCATCGTCAGCCGGTTCCTCTCCAGCGCCTCCTGGGTGAGTTCCACGAATTTGGTCACCGCGAACTTGTAGACCTCGCGACCCTTGATGCGGAGGAACTGCCCGCGCTCCGCGACCGTCTGCGGGGTGGTGGGGACCCTCGATCCGCCGGTCGGGATCCACATGATGTCGGGGCGCGATCCGTCGGCGTAGAGCGATGCGGAGAGAATGTCGGAGTCGGTGGTGCTGGGCTGGAGCACCACGGCCCCGGCGCCGTCCCCGAAGAGGACGCAGGTGTTCCGGTCGGTGAAGTCGGTGATGCGGCTCATGACGTCGGCGCCGACCACGAGGACGTTCCGGTACATCCCGGTCTGGACGAATTTCCATCCGACCGAGAGGCCGTAGACGAAGCCGGTGCAGGCGGCCTCGAGGTCGAACGCGCCGGAGCGGGTGGCGCCCAGGCGGGCGGCCACGATGGCGGCCGTGGCGGGGAACGGGTAATCCGGCGAGATCGTCGCGCAGATCACCAGCTCGATGTCCTTCGGATCCACCTTCGCATTCTCGCAGGCCCGCTGGGCGGCCCGCAGGGCGAGGTCGCTCGTCGCCTCCCCCTCGGCGGTGATGCGACGTTCCTTGATCCCGGTCCGCGACGTGATCCACTCGTCATTGGTCTCGACCATCTGCTCCAGCTCGGAGTTCGGCATGATGCGGTCGGGGACCGCGGACCCGGTGCCGGCACAGCGGACGCGGAGGAGTTCAGGCATGTTGGGTCTCGGGACCGTTCGTGGCGCGTCCGCAGGGGCGCGTTCGCCGGGGGGCATCACTCACGGATGCTCTACGCCGGCTGCTGCAGCGCGGCCACCGCCCGGACGATCTCCTCGTTGATGTGGCGGGAGGCGAATTCTCCGGCCACGCGGATGGCGTTCTGGATGGCGCGGGCGTCGGAGCGGCCGTGGCTGATGATGCAGATTCCGTCCACCCCGAGGAGCGGGGCGCCGCCGAATTCGGCGTAGTCGGTGCGGCTCTGGATTCCGCCGAGGATCTCCTTGAAGGTGCCGCCCAGGGCGCCGGCGGCGGCCGGATCTCGCGCGCCGAGGGCGTTCAGGCGCGACTTCGCCTCCGACCGCACGATCGTCAGGAGCGCCTCGGCCAGGCCCTCGCACGACTTCAGCACCAGATTGCCCGCGAGCCCCTCGCACACGACCACGTCGCAGACCCCCTGGAAGATTTCGTTCCCCTCGACGTTTCCGTGGAAGTTCAGCCCGGAGGCCGAGAGCAGGGAATGGGTCTCCTTGAGGAGCGCGTTTCCCTTCTCGTCCTCGGCGCCGATGTTGAGCAGGCCCACGCGCGGTCGCTCTACGCCGCGGATCTTCTGGGCATAGATCGAGGCCATGAGGCCGTACTGGAGGAGATGGAGCGGCTTGGCGGCGATGTTGGCGCCGACGTCGATCAGGGTGAAGGAGCCCTTCACCGTCGGCATCGGGACGCCGATGCCCGGGCGCTGGACCCCCTGGAGCCGGCCGAAGTTGAGCATCGAGGCGGCCACCGCGGCGCCGGTGTGGCCCGCGGAGACGACGGCGGCGGCCTCGCCGGCCTTGGCCAGACCGACCGCCCGGGCGATGGAGGAATCCGGCTTCTTTCGGACGTCCACCGCGTGGTCGTGCATGTCGACCACCTGCGAGGCGTGGACGACCGTCACCCCCTTCGGGACGTCGCCGATCGCGGCGAGTTCGGAATCGATGCGGGCCTTGTCGCCGACGAGGACCGGCTCGCAATCCGGGATCTGCCGGGCGGCGAGGACGGCCCCCTTGACGATTTCGGTCGGGGCCAGGTCACCGCCCATAGCGTCGACGGCGATGCGCATGCGGGACCCTTACGAGTACTTGACCACGAGGCGGCCGTCGTAATAGCCGCAGTTTCCGCAGATGCGGTGGGGGAGGCGGGGCTGGTTGCACCGGGGGCACTTGGCGAAGGTCGGGACGGTGAGGACGTCGTGCGTGCGACGCTTCGCCTGGCGGGCCCGGGAGTGTTTGCGTTTCGGATTCGGCATGGGGCATCCCTTTCGGACTCGATACAAGGCTCGTCAAAACGGGGTCTTATAGCCCGGAGAGGGCCGCAGCGTCAAGGGATTTGGGCTGGCGCCCGGGTGGCGGTCCCTAGCCCGGATTATTCATGAGTTCTTGCGCATTCCCGTACGAGAGAGCGTTCCAGCGGATCCCCGAGGCCCCGAGTAGGCGCGGCCGTTCACGCGCCGTAACGGGGGGCCGGTCCTGC
>JACPTZ010000202.1 GCA_016192525.1 Planctomycetota bacterium | reverse complement strand
CAGATCCCTCGTCGCTGCGCACCTCGGGATGACAGCAGATCGTGGACTCCATGGGAGGAGATTGACGGAGCGTTATTCTGAGACCTCCCGAAAACCCAGTTTTCTCAAGGCGTCCCGGATCTGTCCGGCGGCCCGGTCCATCGCGGCGGGGTCCGGCTGGCGTTCCTGGTGGGAGAAGTCGAGGTCGTGCACCGCGTCGATGGGGACAAGATGCAGGTGGACATGCCGGACTTCGAGACCGGCGATCATCAGGCCGACCTTCGTCGGCTTGAACGCCTCCTGGATCGCCCGCCCGATCGAATGGGCGACGCGGGTCAGATGCTGCAGGAGATCGGGCGGGAGATCGAGCCAGTGATCGATCTCCTCCCGCGGCACCACCAGCGTGTGACCGGGCCGCAGGGGCGCGATGGAGAGGAAGGCGACGCAGCGGTCGTCCTTCCACACGAACCGGCCCGGCCACTCTCCGTCGATCACCCGGGTGAAGACGCTCGGCATGGGGCACCTCACTTCTGTTCCGGCGGGGACTCGGGGAAGATGCGCCGCGGCGCCTCCGCGGCGAACATCTCGCCGTACTCGAACACGCCCGGCGTCGTCGAGCGGTAGGGCAGAAAAATATCGATGGCCCTGCCGTCCGACGACTCAAGCGAGGCGCAGATCGCGTCCGACTTGACCTGGGTTTCGGGGAGGGTGACGCGCACGTCGAGGCACATCCCGGTCGCGCGATACGTTTCCTCGCGGGCGCCGCGGGTGAGGCCCACGAGGAGCACCTCCATCACTTCCTGGACCGTCGGCTCGCTCCTCCCGGTTTCGCTGTTGAGTGGAACGAGTTCGCCGTCCTGCTTCATCCCGACCGCGCACGGATAGACCTCGCCGTACTTCTCGAGCATCTTCCGCCCGAAGGGCATCAGGAAGTTGAGGAGGAGATCGAGGTCTTCAGCGCCCAAGGGCGGCTCCGTTCGCGATTCGTCCGTGAGTATGACGCGGCGGGCGGCCACGCGCAAGGGGAGACTACGTGCCCCGCCTCACGGGAGAGTCGCTCCGTGTGAGGACCTGCAGCCGGGCCGCGCACGAGGCCAGGTCGCGGGCGAACGTCTCGCGCTCGGCGGGCGTCGGGCCCACCCGGCCATACCTCCATCGGGCATACCGATCGAGCAGCTCCGAGATGGACGCGCGCTGCATGGCGTCGATCCGGTCCCCGGGCAGGGAAGAGACGAATTCGAGGAGGGTGTCCGCGGGTCTTCGGCGGAGGCCGCGCGCCGAGAGGGCCGACCATAGTTGCTCGAGGGCGCCGTGCGTGGCGGGAATCCAGTCCGGCTCGGACTCCCCGGCGCCGGGGCGGGCCGGATCCTCGCGGCGGGAGAGGCGCTTTCGCCGAGCCCGCCGCCAGAGTCCGGCGAGGACGAGGAGGGCCGCCAGCGCCGCGGCGTGGATCGGCTGCTGAATCCAGCCGAGGGCGCCCTCGATGGCGCCCGCCAGCCGCTCCCCCCAGGACATCTTGTCGAACCGCATCCAGAACCGGACCCAGGCCAGCTTCCAGGAGTCCCACCAGCCGCCGAGCGCCCCCGGCGTCTCCCGGGAGGCCAGCGCCCCGGCGGGCGTTGGGTCCATCGTCACCCAGCCGCGACGTTCGACGTAGACTTCCGCCCAGGCATGGGCGTCCTGTTCGCGCACGAGCCAGTATCCGCCGCTCCGGTTCCACTCCGTCATCGCCAGCCCCGTGACGTACCGGGCCGGATGCCCCAGCGACCGCATCAGGAGGACGAACGCGCTCGCGAAGTATTCGCACTGGCCGACATGACGGTGCCGGCAGAAGTCGATCACCGGCTCCCGCTCGATTCCGCTCGCCTGGAACTCGAGCGAGTAGCGGCACTCGCTCTGAAGTCGCGTCGTCAGGGCTCGCGCCGCCGCGAGCGGTTCGTTCCGCGAGTCCGCCGGACACCACTCCCGCGCGAGCTCGATGAAACGGTCCCGATGAGCGTCCGGCAGGGCCACCTGCTGTTCCCGCTCCGCGACCGCGAGCGGGCCGGCGGTCCCCGGCGACTCCTCCTCATCCGGCGCCTCGCGGTAGCCGACCGCGTACTCGATCTCGGAGGGGGATCCGCCCGGGTAGAGACAGCCTGAGGGGTCGACCCAGACCGATGGCGCATCGCTCTTCACGACCGAGGCGAGGTAGGGCGCAAAAAAAACACCGAGGCCGGCGCGGTCGATGACGGCCCGGAGGGTGCGGATCGGCTGATCGCGCGGGGGGGCGGTGTCGGAGGGCGGGACCGGGAATTCCAGCCCCGGGGCCTCCGCCAGCCCCGGCCCTGCGGCCACGTCCGAGGCGGGGAGGGGACCGGCCGGAACCTGCGGGTTTGGCGCCACAGGAGACTTCCAGGCGCCGTCCTCATAGCTGGTGAGCACCCTTCCCCTCAGCAGGCGGGCCCGCTCCGAGAAGACCCGCATCACGGGTCGCTCCGACCGCAGGATCCGTCCCATGGAGCCCAGCCTCGGGTTCCAGTTGAAGGCCGAGATCTGGGCGAGTTCAGGGCGATTGATGTCGGCATAAGCACGCTCGACGTGCCCCTGCGCCCAGGGCAGGAACCGGGCGATCGTCACCGTCGACAGGACGGCCAGGAGCACCGGGATCGCGAGCGGGGCGAGCGGGCTTCTCTCCGGCCGCGCCGGGACGGCCCCCAGCCGCCCTGCCGTGGCCGCATGGGCGCGGACGTACGCCAACACCGCCAAGGCGAAGCCGGCCGCGATCGCGTGATAGATGCGGTTGAACTCCCGGCCCCAACGCGCGCTGCCGCCGAGGAGCAGGATGCCGAACGAGATCGCGAGCAGAATCGGGGTCCGGCGCCGGACGCTCTCCAGGCTGAAATCGAGGATCAGGAGGCAGACCAGAAACTGTCCGGCCATCGAGGGTCCCGCCTTGAAGGGGCCGACCTCCTCGCTGAAGAAGCTCGCCACGGCGCCGAGCAGAAACGGCACGGCCAGGATCCCGATCGTGATCCTCTCGGCCCGCCGGCTCATCTCCCAGCGGTACGGGATGAGTGCGGAAACGACGACCACCGCCGCCGCCGTGCCGCAGAGCACCGGCGCTTCCATTCTCCAGCCGAACGTGGCCAGCGCCAGCAGCGCCGCCACGGCCACCGTCGCGCGGATCGGCAGCGGGTCACGATCGGCGGGTTCGTGTCGAATCAGAGGCACGGCGGAGGTCCTTCCTTCACCCGTCTCCCCCTGTGGGCGGGAGGGGAACACCGAACGGCCCGGTTCCTGGAGCCTGTCTTAACTGGCGGGCCACCGTAGGGGCGGCCCCCTTCGACTTCGCTCAGGGCAGGCTTGCGCCTGCCCGCCCCGCCACACAAATGGCGGGCAGGCATGAGTGTGGCGGGGCCGCCGTAGGGGCGGCCCTTGCCTGCCCTGAGCCCCGCCGAAGGGCGGCCGCCCGCCTGTGGACCGGCTGAGCCGCAGAACAGTCGGGCGGGGGCAAGCCCCGCCCCTACGCTTCGCCCGCCGGGACGGGCCCTAAAGTACCCCCGGCGGTTCCCGCGCCGACTTCGCCTCCAGCACCGAGACCTCCCCGAACTCCGCCGTGTAGAGCCGCGGGTCCTCAGGAGTCGGTCTGCTCTTTACCACGACCACCTTCAGCCCGGTCCCCGCCGCCGCGATGGCCCGCAGGAATTCGATCCGCGGACGGTCGAAGTCGAGCAGGACCACCACCGTCGTGGAGACCGACTCCAGCCGGGCCTGGAGCTCGAGACCGAGGTGCGGGAACGGGACCGAGGAACAAGGTTCGACGCAGGCGAGCACGTCCAGGATGTTCTCCAGAAATCCGAGATGGCGCCCCGCCTCCAGATGGAAGAGCTCCGACCCGGCCGCGAACAGGTTGATGATGTACTCCTCGCGCGAAAAGTAGTCGGCCACCGAAGCCGCGAACGAGATTCCGGCCTCGAAGTCCTCGCGCTCCAGTCCTTCCTTCCCCGGCTGGCCCAGATAGGTGTCCAGCACCAGGGCGATGCGGCAGAAGTACTCCTCCTGATACTCCTTCACCACCGGCTTGCCGTGCCGGCCCCACGATCGCCAGTCGATCTTGCGGAGCGGATCTCCGGCGCGGTACTCACGGACGCCGACAAACTCCGTGGAGTCGCCCGTGGAGGAAGCGAGGGGGATCCCTCCGGGTTGGTACTTGCGGCCGACCGGGACGATCAGGCGCCCGAGGGCGGAGAAGCGGGGATAGACGAGGATCCGGTGGGGCCGGGCCCCGCGCTGACCGAGCCGGGTGAGGCCGAAGGGGAAGGTCGTATCGACCGTCGCGGACTTCAGCATGTACGCCCCCCGGCGGGGCGCCACGAGGGAGAGGGAGACCTCGGCTCGTGTTTCCGGCTTCAGGAGGGAGAGCGGGACGGCCGGCGATCCGCCGCCGACCGGGGCGAGGGCGGGGGGACAGGCGCGCTCCCCCACCCAGAGATCGTAGCAGGGGCGGGGGCCCGGATTCTCGATCTCGTATCGGATGAGGAACGGCTCGCCGGCTGTGGTTCGCTCCGGAGCGTCGCGCCGAATGCCGAGCCGGCGGGGGCGCAGAAACCAGCCGGCGGCCCCGGCGACGGCCAGCATGGAAAACATGATCGCGAAGAGGATGTAGATGAGCGACGAGGTGGTGTCGAGGCCGGCGATGGCGCCGATGGCGCAACCGCACAGGAGGGCGCGTCCCGGTGGCGTCAAGTCGTCGCGCCATATCCGGCCAAGGTAGCGGAGGAAGGCCCGCGCCCCGAGTCGCCAACCCGGCGAGGGCTTCTCGAGGTAGTCGTAGAGCCGTTCGCGGAGATCCGCGGGCATGAGCGATTCCCAAAGTGTGACCGCAGGGTCCGCTGTCGTGCGAAGACGCGATGATCCGCCCGCCGGGAGACCCTTCGAAGAAACGCGCCGACGAGCGGTGCGTCGAATTGTCATCCTGAGCCCTGCCCGCCTCCTTCCGGCGGGCAGGGCGAAGGATCACCAGTAGCGGAGCGAACCAGGCGGATGCGCTCCTGTCCGCCATCTGTGTGGCGGAGGCGATCCTTCGCGTCGGGCTGCGCCCCACAGCACGTGCTGCGGGGCGCAGCCCGACGCTCAGGATGACAAGATCGAGGCGCCCGTCGTCCCGTGGCGCTTCTCATCAGGCCCTGGACGAGGCGCACACCACAGGCGGCGCGTCCGCGCCGCACTCCAACTCCTTGAAGGGCGCCGCGGAAGCGGTGCTGCGGGCGAAGCGCGCGGGCGTCCGGGTCGGTACGGTCCCCGCGCTCACACCGGCACCGGCACTTCCCCCAGCACTCCGCGCACCACGTCCGCCTTGCGCACGCCGGAGTACTTCGCCTTGGTCTCCAGCATGAGCCGGTGCGAGAGGACCGGCACGGCCACCGCCTTCACGTCGTCCGGCGTCACGTGGTCGCGACCGGCGATGGCCGCCCGTGCCTGGGCTGTGCGCTGGAAGACGAGTGAACCCCGCGGACTCACGCCCGCTCGCACGGAGGGGTGCTGGCGGGTCTGCGCGACGATCTTCACGATGTAGTCGGCCACGGGGCGCGCCACGGTCACCCGCCGGACCTCCTGCTGAAGCGCCATCACCTCGGCGCAGGTCAGGATGGGGCTCATGCCCTCGAGGGGATGTCGCTCCACCTGGCTGTAGAGCATGTCGACCTCGTGCGCCCGATCGGGATAGCCCAGGTCCATCTGCACCGCGAAGCGGTCGAGCTGCGCCTCCGGCAGAGGGTAGGTCCCGTGGAACTCGACCGGATTCTGGGTCGCCAGAACGATGAACGGCCGCGGGAGGGGATACGTCTTTCCGTCCACCGTCACCTGCCCCTCGCTCATGGCTTCGAGGAGGCTGGACTGGGTGCGCGGGGAGGCGCGGTTCACCTCGTCGGCGAGGAGGATGTTGGCGAAAACCGGCCCGGGCTTGAAATCGAAGGCGGCCTCCTTCGGATTGAAGATGCTGCTCCCGACGATGTCGGCGGGGAGGAGATCGGGGGTGAACTGGACCCGTTTGAAGTCGGCCTGGAGGGCGTGGGCGAGCCCCTTGGCGAGGGTGGTCTTGCCGACCCCGGGGACATCCTCGATGAGGACGTGACCGCCGGCGAAGAGGGAGATGAGGAGCTGTTCGATCGGCTGGGGCTTTCCGATCAGGATGCGTCCCAGGGCCTCTCGGAGCCGTCCGGCGGCCTCGGTGGGGGTGGGGGACATGGGGTCGATTCCGGGGGGAAAGGACATCGATTCGCGCCGGGATCATACCACGGGGGCGCTGAACGCTGTCAACGTCTGGCGCGAAGTTTCCCCCTTGAAGTCCCGCCGGTGTCGTCGCCGGCGGCGTGTGAATGGATACGTTCCGGAGCCGCCCCTGTTCATGTGGAGTGCGGCGACTTGTCGCCGCTTTCAGCGGCGCCGGCGAACAGGAAGTCCACGCCGCGTCGCGGTCGTTTCTCGTCCAGACCGCCTTGAGACTGCCGTGGTTTCTGTTGTTGTTGTTTCTGCTGCTGTTGCTTCTTCGTCGCTGCCGTTTCCGTTGTTGCTGTCTCTTCGCTGTTGTTGTTTCCGTTGTCCTTGTCTCTTTGTCTCCGTTGTCTCTTCAACGGTGAAGATCCGGCCCTGGAGGGCGCCGACGCGCTTGTTCCCATCGAGGAAAGGATGATTCTTTACGATGTGGTACAGATGGGCGGCCGCCATCTCGCGAATGTCCGAGTGGAAATACTCGTCCCCCGACCCCGCCGTAGCGCATCGGGATCCGTGATCTGCACTTCTTCGCCCTTCGAACCCCGTGTGGCACGGGCCGCTTGCGGCCCGTGCCCGGAGCGTGCAGGCACGGGCGGACGAGCCGCCCGTGCCACCCCCAACATCTTGACGGGCCGCCGAACGCCCGGATAATGGCCCTCATGGGCACGCCGGAACGACTGGCACAGCACCTCTTCAGCGAACGCGCGGCCTCCTACACCACCAGCCCCACGCACGCCGATCCGAAGATCCTCGCCCGCGTGGTCGAACTGGCTGCGCCCCGCCCCGTGGAACGGGCGATCGACATCGCCACCGGCACCGGCCATACCGCCCTCGCGCTCGCCCCGAACGTCGCCTCTGTGATCGGAACCGATCTGACGACGCGGATGCTCGAAGAGGCCCGACGGCTTCGCGATGCGCGCCTCCTCCGGAACGCGAGGTTCCTGCGGGCGGATGCCCACCGGATCCCGTTTCCGGACCGGTCCTTCGACATCGTCACCTGCCGTCGGGCGGCGCATCATTTCTCGAACATCGACCGAGCCCTCGGGGAGATGAAACGCCTGCTTCAACCCGGAGGCCGGCTCGTGATCGACGACCGGAGCGGGCCCGAGGACGACGCCATCGACGAGATCATGAACCGGCTGGATCGATGGCATGACCCCTCGCACGTCCGGCAGTACCGCCCCTCGGAGTGGCGTCGGATGCTGGATCGGGCGGGACTCTCCGCCGAGGTCGTGGAGCCGTACCTCCAGCACCGGCCCGTGACCTCGCTCACGGACGGGGCGGCCGCCGAGGACGTTCAGCATATCCGGGAGACGCTCGATCGGCTTCCGCCGGTCCAGCGAGAGTTCTTCGATCTTCGTGAGGTCGATGGAGGTTTGCACCTGAATCACTGGTATGTTCTGATCCTGGCCCGTTTCCAGTGATCCGTCAACGCCTGTTCAGCGAGTGGCCATCTGTTGTCTCCCTCCCCCCGACCTGTCCTCCGTAGCCCGGAGGGCGGAGGAGGAAGGGCGAAGGAGGAAGGGGAGGGGGAAACAACGAAAGTCACCCGCGGTGACGGGTGTTGACAGATCACCCGCCCCCGAACCGGAGCCCATGAATCTCCACGACCGGCTGCGACGCACCTCCCGTCTGACGGTCGCCGCCCTCGGCGTCATCGGGGTGGCCCTGATCGCCGCGGCGGACAAGGCCCTCGGCGAGGGGATCGGGGTCCATGTGTTCTATCTTCTCCCGATTTCGATCGCGGCCTTCTACGGGCGGGGGGAGGCCGGCGTGACCGTCTCCGTGTTCGGCGCCATCGCCTCGTTCTGGACCGAGCCCCCGCCGGCCGATCCGGTCGCCCGGTTCTGGGAGACGACGATGCGGCTGGGCACTTACACGGTCCTTTCTCTGGCGCTCTCGCGGCTCCGCGAGGCACTGGACCACGAACAGGTCCTTTCGCGCACCGACCCGCTCACAGGCGCTGCGAACCGTCGCGCCTTCTACGAACTGCTGGAGCGCGAATCGAGGCGGGCCCACCGGCAGGGGGGGCCGCTCACGCTCGCGTACATCGACCTGGACCGCTTCAAGTTGGTGAACGACCGCTTCGGCCACGCCGCAGGGGACGAAGTGCTGCGGACCGTCGCGGACGCGATCGCCCCCAGCATCCGGGCCGCCGACACCCTGTCCCGTCTCGGGGGAGACGAATTCGCCATTCTGTTTCCGGACACCGACGCCGGCCCGGCCGACGCCGCCCTCCGGAAGATCGACCGTGTCCTCTCCGAAGCCATGGCGAAGGGCGGCTGGCCGGTGACCTTCAGCATCGGGCTGGCCACCTTTCTACATCCCCCGCTCTCGGCCTTCGACATGATCCGCAAGGCCGACGAACTGATGTATGCGGCGAAACTGGGCGGGCGCGCCCGGATCCAGGCGGCCACGATCGCCGAATAGCCCGGCGACGCGGCCGGGCGTCGCTTCCGCGACGCACTCCACCCCCTGGAGTGCGCCTCCCCTGGAGCGCACCGCGCCAGCGGCGCCGCCTGGAGTGCGCCGCGGAAGCGGCGCTGAAGGACGCTCCCCCCCGACAACTCTGGCAGCCCCGATCCTCAGCGGGTATACTATGCGTCATACGGAACGCATCCCCCGGAGCGCGTATGGCGCCGTCCTCCCCTGCCCAGATCCCCGTCACGCCGGAACTGCTCCGGAAGTATGACCGCCCCGGTCCGCGGTATACCTCCTACCCGACCGCCGTCGAGTTTTCGTCCGCCTTCGATGCCACGGCGTACTTCGACGCGCTCGAATCCGCCTCGGCGCGCCGGAACGATCCCCTCTCCCTGTACGTCCACCTTCCGTTCTGCGAGCACCGCTGCACCTTCTGCGGATGCAACGTGGTCATCACCCGCCGCCGTTCCGTGGCGGAAGAGTATCTGACCTATCTGCACCGCGAGGTTCGTGAGGTTGCGAAGCGGCTGAAGGGACGACGCCGCGTGGTCCAGTATCACTGGGGCGGCGGGACCCCTACGTATCTCCAGCCCGCCGAGATGAGCGCCCTCCAGGCGGTGGTGACGGAGTGCTTCGATATCCAGCCGGACGCGGAGGTGGCCATCGAGGTCGATCCCCGGGTCACCTCCCGCGAGCAGATCGATCTGCTCCGGAGCCTCGGCTTCAACCGGCTCTCCATGGGGGTCCAGGACTTCGACCCCGAAGTTCAGGCGATCATCAACCGGAACCAGACCGAGGCGCAGACCCGCGATCTGTTCGCCTACGGGCGCCAGGCCGGATTCACGTCGATCAACATCGACCTGATCTACGGCCTGCCGCTCCAGCAGCCGGAGACCTTCGCGAAATCGCTTCAGACCGTCATCGAATTGCGCGCCGACCGGGTGGCGGTCTACTCCTACGCCCACGTCCCCTGGATCCGCACCCAGCAGAAGGGGTTCGATCCGAAGCTGCTCCCTCCGGCGGAGCGGAAGCTGGAGCTGCTCTGCCTCGCCCGCGAGTCCTTCCTGAAAGCGGGGTACCGGCCCATCGGGATGGACCACTTCGCCGTGCCGGAGGATGAACTCTCCCGTGCGGTGGAGACGAGGACGCTCTCCCGGAACTTCATGGGCTACACCGTGAAGATGGCGCCCGACATGATCGGTCTGGGCGTCTCCGGGATCGGAGATGTGGCCGGGGCGTACGCGCAGAACGAGAAGAAACTTCCCCGCTACTACGCGGCCCTCGACAAGGGGTCGTTGCCGATCGAGCGGGGATACCGGCTGAGCGAGGACGACCAGATCCGGCGATTCGTCATCACCCGGCTCATGTGCAACTTTCACCTCGAAAAGCGGGCCGTGGAGGAGCGATTCGGCGTCTCCTTCGACCGGACGTTCGAGCGGGAACTGGCCGAACTCACCGCGCCGGACGGACTCGCCGCCGGGGGATTCGTCCGTCTTGAAAACGGTTCGATCGAGGTCGAACCGCTCGGGCGGCTCTTCGTGCGGAACGTCGCCATGGTGTTCGACCGCTACCTCCGGGACAAGAAGACCGACGCCCCCATCTTCTCGAGGACCGTGTGAGCACCGAGACGGTCGGCGTCCTCCTCCTCAACCTGGGCGGGCCGGACAACCTCGATGCGGTCCGGCCCTTTCTGCAGAACCTGTTCTCCGACCGCGAGATCATCGAGCTGCCCGGCGGACCCTGGCTCCAGCCCGCCTTCGCGCGTCTCATCGCCAGAGTCCGCACCAGGACCGTGCAGGAGTACTACCGCCTCATCGGCGGGGGATCGCCGCTGCTTCGTCTCACCGAGCAGCAGGCGAAGGCGCTTCAGGACCGGCTGGCGGCCACGAGCGTCACGCACCGGTTCGTCGTGGGGGTGGCGATGCGGTACTGGAACCCCTCCTCGCACGAGGCCCTGGCCGCGATGCAGAGGGCCGGGGTGCGCCGGATCGTGGCCCTCACGCTCTACCCCCAGTACTCGAAGGCCAGCACGCAGTCGAGCGTGAATGAACTGAAGCGGCAGGCCCACGCCCTCGGTCTCGAGGACGGCCCGGCCGCCGACCGGATGCGTCTTACCGTGATCGATCGCTACCCGAGGCACCCCGCCTATGTCACGGCGATCGTGGGGACGATTCTCCTTGGACTCAACGAGTTCCCCGAGACGATCCGAAACAGGGTCACCCTGCTCTTCAGCGCGCACGGGCTTCCCCAGCGGATGGTCGACGGCGGCGACCCGTACGTTGAGGAGATCGGCCAGACCCGCCAGGCGGTGCTGGACCGGCTGCGCGAGTTCGGGGTGGCGAACCCCTGGAAGTACGGGTTTCAGAGCCGGGTGGGGCCGGTGAAGTGGATCCGGCCGTATACGGACGAGGTGATCGAGCAGCTCGGGAAGGAGGGCGTTCGGGAAGTGCTCGTGGTGCCGATCTCCTTCGTCTCGGACCACATCGAGACGCTGTACGAAATCGACATCCTTTACGGAAAACTCGCCCGCAAGTGCGGGATCGCCGAATTCCGTCGGGTACGGTCGCTCAACGACGATCCCGCCTTCATCTCGGCGCTGGCCGACCTGGTGCAGACGCATCTCCGCGAGACCGGGTACGGAACCGAAGCGCCGGGGGAGATGGCGGGAAGATCCTGAAAGGAACGCATGCGCCACATCCGTTGTCTCGCGCTGTCCCTGGCGGCGGCGGTGCTCGTTCCGTGGGTCGCCGGAGCCTGCTCGCGCCCTTCGCCGAGGCCCCCCGCCGACGGGCGGGAGGCTTCGCCGGCCGCGACCGTCATCACCTGGCGCTACCGCGGGCTCGAGGGGCTCGAGGAGGCGGTCGTCGAGGCGAGGCAGTCCGGACGCCGGATCTTGGTCGGCGTATCGGGCGGTCCGGGGTGATGAGGGGACGTCGACTTCGAGGCGAGCCGTGCGCTCGCCGAGGTCATCTACGATCCGCGCGTCATCGAGGCCACCGGGCGCTTCATCACCGTTCTCGTCAAGGTCCCCGAGGCGTACGCCCTCGTCCGCCGCTACGAGGCCTCGCGTCCCGGCTTCCTCTTCCTCGACGGGGAGAAGCGCCGGCTGGCCGACGTCCGGCTCGCGAAGATGAACTCCGTCGGGAATCAGACCTTCGACCCCCCGGACGTCCCCGTCGTCATTGCCGGGATTCTCAGGGCCTGCGCGGAGCACGCGAGTGAACCCGTCCCCGTCCGGTAAGGAAGGCGCCCCCGCGCCCGAAGGGCTTCCCCCCGGGCCGATCGAGGCGCGCGTGGAGGAGTCGCGCTACCGTCTGGGGCCGGAGATCGCCTCGGGCGGGCTGGGGCGGGTGGTGGAGGCCTTCGATTGGGGACTCGACCGCGAGGTGGCCCTGAAGCTGGTGCTCGACGACCTCCCGCCGGACCTCGCCCGCCGCTTCGAGCGCGAGGCGAAGCTCACCGCCCGCCTCGACCACCCGCACATCGTCCCGATCTACGACTTCGGATTGCTCCCCGACTCCGACGGTCGCCGCCGGCTCTTCCTCTGCATGAAGCGCATCCAGGGCCGCGATCTCGGCATGCTGTTGCGCGCCCTGGCGGACGGCGACTCCGCCGCGCGCCGCGACTACTCCCGGGCGCGGCTCCTCAGCATCTTCCAGGACATCTGCCTCGGGATGGCCTTCGCCCACAGCCGGGGGGTGATCCATCGCGATCTCAAGCCGTCGAACATCATGATCGGAGACTTCGGCGAGACGTTCATCGTCGACTGGGGGATCGCCAAGACCCTGCAGGATCCCCCCCCCGAATCGGAATCCGCCCCGACGGCTTCCGGCCCGCGGGTGTCCGGCCGGAAGCCGACCCTCACGATCGAGGGGGAGATTCTCGGGACGCCGGCCTACATGTCTCCGGAGCAGGCGGACGGGCTCAATGCCGTGCTCGATGTCCGAAGCGACATCTTCTCCCTGGGGGCGATCCTCTACGAGATTCTGACGCTCCGACCCGCCTTCGAGGGACTCACGGCGGAGGAGGTGATGGACAAGGTGCGGTTCGGGGCGGTCACCCCGCCCGGGGCGCGTCTGCTGCAGGTCCGGGCGGAGCGACAGCTGAGAGATTCGCGGCTCGCGGCCGCCGGTTCTCCCATCCGAACGGTGGCCGACGACTTTCCCGGCCCGGTGCCGGCGGAACTCGACTCCATCTGCATGAAGGCGATGGCGCGGACGAAGGAGGATCGTTACGCCGGCGCGATGGAACTCCATCGCGAGGTCCAGCTCTTTCTCGAGGGGGTCAAGGAGCGCGAGCGGGCCGGGCGGGAGTCCCGCGAGCTGGTCCAGGCCGGGAACCGTCACCTCGAGCGGTTCCGGGAGCTTCAGTGGACGATCGAAAGCCAGAGGGATGCCATCGTCGAGCTTCGCGACTGCATCCGGCCGCATGAGTCACTGGAGGCCAAGCGGAATCTGTGGGCCGCGGAGTCCCGGCTGAGGGCGCTGGAGGAGGAGCGGATCGGAGAGTTCACCCAGGCGAACGCGGCCTTCGGTCAGGCGCTCATCGTGGACGCCGGGAATTCCGAGGCCTCGATCGGGAAGTGCGAGCTGTTTCTGGACGGGTATCTGGAGGCCGAGCAGCGACGCGACCGGAAGGGGATGATCCTGCACCGGAACACCCTCGCGCAGTACGATCGGGGCGGCCGCTATCGGGCCCGCCTCGAGACGCCGGGGCGGCTCACCCTGCGGACGTGGGAGTACGAGTGCGAGTGCGCCCGGCCGGTCCAGGACCGGTCGTGGAGGGTTGAGTTCGGGGGGGAACCGGAGATTCCCTGGCGGTCCGGTCGCCCGCTCCCCGGCACCTCTCCGGGCGACCACGACCGACCGGTGCCCGTCGTTCGTCTGTCCTCCTCGACCCGCCCGGGTCACGGTCCCGACTGTCGCCGTCGCGAAGTGACGGGAGTGGAGGTCTACATCGCGCGGTACGAGGAGCGGGAGAAGCGGCTTCTGCTGGGGCCGGGGCGCCGCCTGGGCGAGACCCCTCTGGTCGAGACCGTCCTGCCGCGGGGATCCTGGAGATGCACGCTGCGGCGCGCGGCCGGCGAGGAGATCCATGTCCCCGTGAGGATCCAGCGCGGCGAGACCTGGGAGCAGGAGGTCACGCTGTATCCGGAATCCGACCGACCGGGCGGGTTCCAGCAGGTGTCCGCCGGCCGGTTCATCTTCGGCGGCGAGTACGCGGGCGGCGCGGGAGAGACGGTGCTCCTGACCGGGGACTTCTTTCTGGCGCGATCTCCGGTGACCTGCGGCGAGTACATCGAGTATCTGAACGACCTCGCCGCGGGCGGCCGGGCGGAGGAGGCCCGGCGGCGCCAGCCGCGCGAGGGAGACCGCCACATCTGGATCGAGGAGGCGGGGCCCGCCGCCGGTCCCGTCTTCCGCTTCCCCCGGCCGGAAGAGGATCCGGCGTTTGTCTGGGACCCCCGATGGCCGCTCTTCTCCATCAACTGGTTCGACGCCATGGCCTATTGCGCCTGGCGGTCGGAGCGCGAAGGCCGGCTGTACACCCCGCCGCACGAGGAGGAGTTCGAGAAGGCGGCGCGCGGCGTGGACGGGCGGGTCTATCCCTTCGGCGACGAGTACGACGCCTCCTTCTCGCATACGATTCTCTCCCTCGCCGGGAAGATGCGGCCGTTGCCGGTCGGGAGCTTCCCGGCGGATGAGTCGCCTTACGGAGTCCTGGATCTGGCGGGCGAAGTGGCCACCTGGTGTTTCAACTCGCCCGAGGTGCCGGGTCGCGCCTACCGTGCCCTCCGCGGCGGGGCGTGGTCGAACAGCGAGCGGTTCGCCCGTTCCGCCTTTCACGAGGGGAATCTCCCCCCGACCCGGCTCACCTGGGACACGGGGCTGCGGTTGTGCTGGCGGCCTCAGCGGCTCTAGCCCGGATTACTCATGAGGTCTTGTGAGTTCCCGTACGAGACAGCGTTCATGCGGATCCCCGAGGCCCCGAGTAGGCCCCGCAGCACGTGCTGCGGGGCCGTAACGAGGGGCCGGTCCTGCGTGCGGGACACCTTCGCCTGGCCCGCCCCTCGTTACGCGGCCTGCGGGCCGCTACTCGGGGCTACGGTGCCCCTTTCTTGAATAATCCGGGCTAGCCCCAATCCCAGTCGGAAGGGCGTCACAGGAACGGGGACTTGGCTCGCAGGGGCACGGCGTCGCCGTGCCCCTGCGGGGATTTGGCATATTTCGTGAAATTCGTGGTTCGTTCCGTTCCGGGTTCGCGCCAGCGCAAGCAGGCCTCAGCCGGATGGCCCTCTTTTCCTTCGGCCGCCCGCCGGAGTGTGCTATCTTTCCGGCCCCATGAGACCCGCCGCGATTCTCACCCTGATCCTCCTCGCCGGCTGCACTTCGGCGCCGCGCCCCCGATGGGCGCGCGACTGTGACCCGCTTTCCGCGGAGAAGCACTTCGCGCGCGTCTGGCAGCTCACCTCCAGCGGCACCCACGCCGAGGCCTACTTCTCGCCGGACGGACGCCGCCTCATCCTGCAGGCCGTCCGCACCGGCGACCCGGCCGACCAGATCTACATCCTCGACCTCGCCACCGGCGACTCGAAGCGCGTCTCGACGGGGGACGGGAAGTGCACCTGCGCCTGGTTCCTGCCCGATGGGCGATTCGTCTACTCCTCGACGCATCATCACGCGAAGGAGCCGCCGCCGAAGCCGGACCGGTCCAAGGGGTATGTCTGGCCGCTCTACCGGACGTTCGATTTGTTCATGGCCGATCCGTCCGACGGCTCGCTGCACCAGCTGACGACGAGCGACGGCTACGACGCGGAGACCACGCTGGGCCCGGACGGCCGTACGCTCGTGCTCACCTCTCACCGCGACAACGATGTGAGCCTGTACACGATGCAGATCGACGGGACGGGCATGCGTCGCGTCACGATGAGGCACGGGTACGCGGGGGGAGCGGTCTTCACCCCGAACGGGTCGTGGCTGGTCTACCGCGCGTTTTATCCGAGGAACGACGCCGAGAAGGAGGAGTTCGAGCGCCTTCTCCGGGAGCGCACCCTGCATCCCGTGAACCTGGAACTCTACCGGTGCCGGCCGGCCGGCTCGGAGGAGACCGCCATCACGCAGAACGGGAAGGTCAACTTCGCCCCCTACCCGCTGCGGGACGGGAAGCGCGTCATCTTCACCTCGGACCTCGATGCCGTCCGGCGCGGCCAGTACGGGATGTACGTGGTCGGGATGGACGGCACCGGGCTCGAGCGGATCACCCATCACGACGGGTTCGACGGGTTTCCCTGCTTCTCCGCCGACGGAAAGTACCTGGTCTGGATCTCCGACCGGAACGCGAAGCGGCCGCACGAACTCAATGTGTTCATGGCCGAGTGGAAGGAGTGATGGCCACTCCCTCTGTCATTCCTCACGTCGAAGCCCTCCTCCGCGCCGAGCACGGCGACCCCTTTGCGGTCCTGGGTCCTCACGGGGTGACCGGCCCGGACGGCACGTCCGCCACGGCGATCCGCGGGCTCTTTCCCGGGGCCCGGGCGGCCTGGGCCGTGGTCGAGCCGGAGGGGCGCGCCGTTCCGATGGAAGTGGTGCATCCGCACGGGGTTTTCGAGGCCGTCGTGGAGGACGACGGCAAGCCGTTCGGATACCGCCTCCGGGTGGAGGAGGGGAACGGCTACACCCACGAGTTTCACGATCCGTACACCTTCGGCCTGCTTCTCGGCGATCTCGACCTCCACCTCATGCGCGAAGGGACGCACCTGGACAT
>JACPTZ010000201.1 GCA_016192525.1 Planctomycetota bacterium | reverse complement strand
GCACCCGACTCCGCCTCCGGCCTTCTACGGGGTCTCCACGCTCGCCTCCCTCCCGACGGCGACGACCTGCTGGTCCGCCCTCTTCGTCGGCTTGACGGCAGGATGTGTCTTCGGAGGGCTCTTCGGACTGTTCCTCCTCCTCGCCGAAGTACGGAGAGTCTCGGGACCTCGTCTCCTGGTTGTCGGCGTCGTGCTGGAAGTCCTCTGCAGCTGGTCGATGCTCACCCGGGATAACCTCCTGCTCGCCACCCCCTGCGCCCTGGCCTTGCCGGTGGCGTCGTTCTTCGGATATCGTGCCGTCTGGCGGATCCGCTGGGGGGGGAACTGAACGTGGATCCCGCGATTAAGAATCGCCCGTTGCCGGCACCGATTCCTGCGACGGCCACGTGGAGGCGGACCCGCGGGAGCCTCTCATGTCCCCCTGGACCGCGCCTTGTCGCCCTGGCGCTCCTCCTGAGCGTCGCGGGCTGCCTCGACTCGAGTCCTGACCCCTATTCGACCGCCGCCCGGGATCCGGACCGGCCCGCCGGGGACCTGTCCCCGGCCATCATCGAGTTGCGCGACAGGCTGCTGTTCCCGACGGCGGCCGGACGACGCTTCATCGACTTCTACTATCGATATGCCCTCTTCGCCGCCCGGTCCATCGACCCCGTGCGACTTCCCGACGGAGCGGACCGGGATGGTTTGTCCGAATTTCGCGGATTCCTGGGGCTCGGTTTCTTCGTCCTGAAGTGGATTGCGCTTCTCTCCCCGGGTCTCGCGGCCCTCGGGCTTCTCTTTCTCACAGCCACGGTAGCCGCCCTCCTCCGCCGCCTGGGCCGATCGACCGCCCGCGCCTGGACCGTCTCGGGAATCGCCACCCTCCTGTTCCTGGGCCTCACCGCGAGTTCCCCCACCGTCCGCCGGACGATCGAGACGCGCGAACGGCTGGACGAACTTCGCGCCGCTGCCCTGCGCGAAGGACCCGCCCGCTTTGCGAAGTCGCTCTCCGATCCCGATCCGACGATTCGACTGGAGGCGGCTGTGGGTCTGGCCGCCTCCTCCACCCCCGCGGAACTCCTGCCGGCCCAGGACGGCTTGAAGGACCCGGACCCGCGGGTCCGGATGTGGTGCGCCCGGGCGCTCGGCCGCATCCAGCACCTGGGCTCGCTGCCGGTGCTGCTCCCGCTCCTCGACGATCCCGAGCCGCTGGTCCGATGTTACGCGGCTTGGGGATTGGGTGAGCTCCGCGACCGCGCGGCCCTTCCGGCGCTGGAGCGGCTACGGAAGGAAAACGCCCACATCTATGTCACCCGATACGCCGTCGATGCGATCGAGCGGATCGAGGGGAGGAACCCGTGAGCCGGCCCCGTCTGTTCCGAAGTCAACCTCCGCCGCCGGCCGGCCCTCCGCTTGGGCCGCGGGAGGTCGGATATCTCATCTTCGGAGTCCTGCTCCTCGAGGTGGCGGCCGTGGCGATCGGAACGGAGACACGCCTGTCGGAGTGGCAAGAGTGGCTGACCGAGCGGGGTTGGATGACCACGATCGCCGGGGAGGTCGGCGCCGCCCAGTCCCGCCGCCTCCTCGGCCTCCTCTACACGGTCACGTTCCGTCTTCTGCAGCTCGGCTGGATGGTGGTCGTGTGGCGTCTGCTCCTCCGCCGCTCCTGGGAGGACCTCGGCCTCCGCCCCGGCCAGTCCCGCCTCGACGCCCGGTGGACGCTGGTCACCTGCGGCGCCTTTGGGGTGCTGGCGCTCCTCGGCGAGTTTGCGGGGTTCATTTCCGGAGAGGGGGACGTCTTCCGGCAGTACCTGCTTCCCGGCGGCCAGCCTGACGTCGCCCTGCGACGGCCGCCGTACGCGATCTGGCACTTCATCGTGTACGGGGCGATCGGCCCGGCGGCGGAGGAGGTCTTCTTCCGGGCGATCGTCTATCGCCGGCTCGCCGAGCTCTCGAGCGCGCGCGTGGCCGTGTTCGCCAGTGCGATCATCTTCGCCTTCGCCCATCTCGCGATGAATCCCCTCCCCGTCGTGGAGTTTATCGGCGGGCTGGCCTTCGCCGGGCTTTTCGCCCGAACCCGGAGCCTGCTGCCGCCGATCGCAGTCCATGCGGCCGGGAACTCGGCGATCCTCGCGATCCACTATCTCTATCTCTGAAGGCGGTCGCCCCGCACAGTCCTCCCCCTCCCTCCGGCCCCCCCCGCCGTCATACAACAGAATCTACGAGGTTACCGCATTGTCATCCTGAGCGTCGGACGCAGCCCCGCAGCGCATGCTGCGGGGCGCAGCCCGACGCGAAGGATCGCCAGCGCATACGCGCGAATGCGCCCTTTCTCCGTCAAGGCTGGCGATCCTCCGCTTCGCCCGCCAAAAGGCGGCGGGCTTCGCTCAGGATGACACCTTCAGGGGCGGTACCCTCATACAACGGAATAGACGTGCACGTCGTTTCTGTAGACTCGCGGTGCAAACCCGCACCGGGCTCCATGACCGGTGCACAGGCACCGCAACCTTGACACCCTTCGGGAGCGCGCCTAAACTCCGTGTCGCCCGAGTGGAGAACACCATGAAAGTCGTCTCCGGAAAAGCAGGTCCCCGCGAGGCCCGTCTGGGACGGATGGTACGGTGGTGGGCCGAACGCCCGAAGCAGAGCGGCCGGATCGCCGCCGACATCTCCCGTCGCTTCGAGGAGGATCTCGCCATCCTCATCACCGACTTCAAGTCCTTCAGCGAGTGGACCGAGCGCTACGGCATCATCCACTTCCTCTCGCTCATCGAACGCGCCCGCCGCATCCTCGATCCGATGGTCGACTCCTATCGCGGCGACCTGCTGAAGTGGGAGGCCGACTCGCTCTTCGCCGTTTTCCCGTCCGCCCGGGACGCCGTGCACTGCGCCGTCGCGATGAACCTGGCGCTCGAGGCCTACAACCGCACCGCGCCGGCCGACCGGCGACTGCTCCTATGCTCCGGCGTCGGTTACGGTCCCATGCTCCGGACCGAGCGCGACTGCTGGGGCTCGCAGGTAAACCGCGCCTCGAAGCTGGGCGAAGACACGGCCCGCGAGCATGAAATCCTGCTGACCGGCGAAGCCCATGCTGCGGTCAGGGGAGACCGGACCCTCCGCTTCGCCCGCGTCTCCCCGGTCATCGTCGGCCGGCTCAGGATCACGACCTACCAGGTCCTCTACCGCGGACCGGGGACCGATCCGGAGACCCGCGTCTACACGTAGCCGCCCGCCATGCCCCGACTCGTCATTCGCGAAGCCGGCACGACGCACACCTTCCGCATCGGCGGCGAGGTCGTCTCGATCGGCCGCGCCGCGACGAGCGACATCCAGATCCTCGACGCCAAGTCCTCGCGCGAACACTGCACCCTGAACCGGGTCGAGGACACCTGGCGGCTCGTCGATCTCCAGAGCCAGAACGGCACGTTCGTCAACGGGGAGCGGATCACGGAACGCGTCATGCAGTACGGCGACCGGATCCAGATCGGCGCGGCCGAGATATCGTTCGAGTCGGACCCGAGCGACGCCCCGGCGGACGGGACCGCCCCGGAGCGCACCCCCTCCGGCGGCGCCCTGCCGGCCGTCACCCTCGGGGCCAGCCGCACCGGCGAGGCGCCGCGTCTCCCCCGCCGGCGCCGACTCCGGCACGGGACGCTGCGCCGCCGTGTCGTCTGGCCCTCCGCGGCCCCCTCCCTGGTCCCCGCCTCCTCCGACCCCGCCGCGCCTTCCGTGGCGAACCCGGAATCGGACTTGAGGCGACTGCTCGACGGGGTCGACGCACAGTCCGGCGTGGCCGGGCTCAACGCCGCGGCCGATCTCGTCGACGAATACCTCGCGAACCGGACCGGGGCCTCACGCTACGAGGACCTCGTCGAGCTGAAGGACAACCTGCTGCGCCTGACGGCGATCACCACGGCGCTCAATTCGGAGCACAATCTCCGGCGACTGCTCGACGCCATCATGGACGCCGTGATCGAGATCACCTCGGCCGAGCGCGGCTTTCTGATCCTGCTCGAGGCGGGCCGGATGGACTTCAAGGTGGCCCGGAACTTCGACAAGGAGGCGGTGAAGAAGCCCGAGTTCAAGATCAGTCACTCCATCGCGGAAACGGTCATCAAGTCGGGCCGCCCGCTCATCACCGCGGACGCCCAGACCGACGAAAAGTTCAGCGCGTACGTGAGCGTGAGCGACCTGAAGCTGCGGTCGGTTCTCTGTCTCCCCTTCGCCGTGAAGGAGCGCGTTCTCGGCTGTCTCTACATCGACAACCGCTTCGAGACGGGGCTGTTCACCGATGCCGACCTCAGCCTCCTCACCGCCTTCGCCAGCCAGGCGGCCGTGGCGATCGAGAACGCGAGGCTGATCGAGGAGAACCTGCGGAAGCAGGAGGAACTGCAGAAGTCGAAGGAGCAGATTGAGGCCCTCAACCGCCGGCTGGAGGAGAAGGTGAGGTCGCAGTCGGCGGAACTCGTCGAGGTCCGCGAAGTGCTGCGCCACTCGCAGTCGCAGCTCGAAACGAAGTACAACTACAAGAACATCATCGCCCGCAGTCCGCGGATGCAGGAGGTGTTCCGCCTGCTCGACCGCGTCACCGACTCGAACGTCCCGGTGCTGATCGAGGGCGAGAGCGGGACGGGGAAGGAGCTGGTGGCGCGCGCCATTCACTTCAACGGTCCGCGGCTCAAGGGTCACTTCGTCAGCGAGAACTGCGGCGCCATCCCCGAGTCGCTGCTCGAAAGCGAGCTGTTCGGCTATATGAAGGGGGCCTTCACCGGCGCGGGGGAGGACCGGAAGGGGCTGTTCGAGCTGGCGAGCGACGGAACGCTCTTTCTCGATGAGATCAGCGACATGCCGCTGGAGATGCAGAAGAAACTCCTGCGGGCGCTGCAGGAGGGGGAGATCCGGCGCGTCGGCGGGAAGGAAAACCTTCCGGTCAACGTCCGCATCATCTCGGCGAGCAACAAGGACCTCCAGGACCTGATCCGTCAGGGGAAGTTCCGGGAGGACCTCTACTATCGCATCAACGTGGTCAAGATCAAGCTGCCGCCGCTCCGGGAGCGCCGCGAGGACATCCCGCTCCTCGTGGACCACTTCCTGGGACAGTTCGCGCGCGAGGCGGGGAAGCCGCAGTCGCAGGAGGTGGATCGCGATGCCCTCCGGCTCCTCATGGCCTACGCCTGGCCGGGGAACATCCGCGAACTGGAGAACGAGATCTACCGCGCCGCCACGCTGAGCGAGGGACCCATCACCTGCGCCGCCCTGCGGGAGGAACTCCAGGGGCTGATGCCCTCGGGGCCGCTGGCCGGGAGCGGACGCGAGGGACACCTCAAGGACCTCGTCCATCTCGCCGTGGAACAGGTGGAGCGGGACGTCATCCTGAAGACGCTCCAGAAGACCGGCTGGACGAAGACCGAGACCTCGCGCCTCCTGGGCATTTCGCGTCCCACGCTCGACGCGAAGATCGAACAGTACCGCCTCCAGCGCGAGGAGAAGAAGGAGGGATGATCCCTTTCCTCCTCGCCCTCTCCGTCTGCTCCCTCTACCTCCTGCTCCCGTACCCCGAGCTGCTGGCCCCCCGGTTCGGAGAGGCCGGGGCCTGGCTGATCCTTCTCGCGATCGTCGGGGTGTGGCTCGCCTGTGCGACTCCCGCCCGCGGTGCCCGGAGCGGTCCCGGCTCGCCCTGGCCGCGACTCCGGGCCTTCGAGGCGGCCCTCGTCCTGGCCTTTCTGGCCGGATTCGCCCTCCTGGAGTGGCCGTATCTGACGCTTCCGTTCGCCTATCGCGGCGACGAGGATCATCATCTGCAGGGGGCGAGACTGCTCGAACGGGCCCTCGCGACCGGCGCCTCAAGGGAGGCGGTCGCGTCCTCGCTGGCCGGCTGGCTCGGCCGCTATCCCCCGGCGCTGCTGGCCCTCGAGACGCTCTGCGCGAACCGGTGGCTGGGGACGGACACCCTGGAGTGGACGCATCGTCTCACGGCCTTCCTGCCGATGGCGCTGTTCGCGCTCTGGCCCTACCTGGCCCTGCGGGCCCGGGGGGTCCCGGCCGCCGAGTCGTGGCCGGCCCTGATCTGCCTGCCGTTCGTCCCGGTCGTCTTTTATCACGCGGCGGTGACGTACATCGAACCGCTGCTCCTCCTCGTGCAGGGAATCGTCCTCCTGCGCGTGGCCGGCCTCGATCGATTCGAGACTCGAGATCTGTTTGAAATCGCGTGTCTTGCCTCCATCGCCGGGGTGGTGAAGGAGACGTCGCCGGCCGTCCTTGCGCCGGTGGCCGCGTGGCTCGCCTGGAAGGGCCTGTCCCGCCGTGAGGAGCCCCTCCGCCGACGGGCCGGAGTGACGGCCCGTCTCCTGGGCACGCTCCTCCTGCCTTCGCTCCCCTTCTTCCTCGCCCGATCGTCGGATCGCAGACCCTATCCGCTCCTCCTCGAGAATCTCGCCCGGTCCGACTTCTACGCCCAGTGGGGCGCCGCCGCCTGGAGCGAACTGACCGTCGGTCTCCTGCTCCTGGCGGCGCTGGGCTTCTTCTTCATGGCGGTCCGACGGCGGCTGACCGACCTGCTGGTGCTCGGCCTCCTGCTGCTGGGAGCGTGGGGAGTCGTCTTCTCGCTCGACCACCTGGACTATGTGGGCTACGGACGATTCGTGCTGTGTCTGGTCCCGGCGCTCTCCGCCGGCGGGGTCGGGCTCTTCCTCGCGCCGCGGGATGTGTGCCCGATCCACCGGAGGTCGCCGCTCGGACGATCGATCCTGTTCGCCGGGATGATCGCGGGCTGCGGAGCGGGCTTCATCCCGTGGCGGGTCGGGGAGCGCGAGTCGTGGGGATGTCCGGGGTCACGGACGGGAGAGTACTACTACGACTTCGATCGCGCGATCGAGGCAGCGGCCCGCAGGCTCCCGCCGGACGGCTCCATCTTCGTCTACATCGGGGGGGGAGATCACTACTACAACGCCCTCGCCTTCTACCTGGCCCGGCACGGGCTGGCGGGGCGGCTGGCGGGGATGACGTTCGGAGATCCGCTCGCGCCGAAGGAGGCCGCCGCGCTCGGGAAATCGGGGCGCCCTTTCCGGCTCATGCTGCTTTGTCACCACACGCCATCACCGCCGGAACCGGAGTCATCCGGGGGGGCGCGATTCGTCGAGCGGTTCACGCTGGGGAGGCGGGCGATCGATCTTTACGAAGTGGACTAGTGATCCGTCAACGCTTATCCAGCGGGTAGACCCGCCCACCCTGAGCGAGCCCGCCTCTCCGCCACACTGTTGGCGGACAGGCGCTTGGCGGGCGAGTCGCAGGGTGGGTGGGCCGCGGCCTTCGACCCGTCCTTCGACTCGGGCGCGGCGACGGAGCCGCGCCCTCGCTCAGGACGGACGGTTTTACCCGCGGGTTTAGCCGTGACGGATCACTAGCCGCAATAATGGCGCGACCCCGGGACCTTTCGATCCCGGGGTCGCGGTGGTGAACACTGTCTCGTTCGGGAGGTTATGACACCTTCACAACGTTGACAGCCTTCGCGCCCTTGGGGCCCGTCGTCACGTCGAACGTGACCTTGTCGCCCTCGTTCAGGGTCTTGAAGCCCTCACCCTGGATGCTGGTGTGATGGACGAAAACGTCCTCACCCCCGCCTTCCTGAGCGATGAACCCGTAGCCCTTCTGCGCGTTGAACCACTTTACCGTACCGGTCGCCACTGTACAATCACCTCCCTTGCTGAACTGAAGACCCGCAGCTTCCGTCCGCCACTGCGAACGTCCGACTGCAAAAAAGCACGTTCCAGCGCGGACCGTGCGAAAGTAAGCGACTTGAAGGACGCCTCACCGGAAAACAAAAAATCCACCGGGCCCCGAGGGGACCTAGTGGACCACGATGCTTCGTTCACGGGCACTCACGCTTCAGTACGTCTCGGCGACTGACATCCCCTACGACGCGGGGTATGATATCCCCCCGCCGCCCTCGTGTCAAGCGGAATCTCGATGAATTCCGAGAATTCAGAATCGACTTGACTTTGCGGGGCGGGTCCGTATGATGTCCGCCAAATGTTAGGTAGGGAACCATGAGCGTCGAGAGCGTGCTGGAAGGGCTCCTCGGGGACGGCGACGGCCGCGGGGCCTTCACCTCCGTCCGGGAGATCCCCGCCCGTGAGGCTGTCTACGGGGAGTGGCCGGACTGGGTCGATCCGCGCCTCCGGAAGGCCGTGGAGGGTCGCGGAATCCCCCTCCTCTACCGCCACCAGGCCACCGCCTTGGGACATGTCGCGGCGGGCCGGAACGCCGTCGTCGTCACCCCCACGGCCTCCGGCAAGACCCTCTGCTACAATCTCCCCGTCCTGAGCCGCATCCTCGCCGAACCGGAGACCCGGGCCCTCTATCTCTTCCCCACCAAGGCGCTGTCGCAGGACCAGGTGGCCGAACTTCAGGAGCTGATCGACCGTGTCGGCGCGCCGATCAGGACCTTCACCTATGACGGCGACACGCCCGACGACGCCCGCCGGGCGATCCGCGCCCAGGGTCACGTCGTCGTCACGAATCCCGACATGCTGCACCAGGGGATCCTCCCCCACCACTCGAAGTGGGCGAAACTGTTCCAGAACCTCCGCTTCGTCGTGGTGGATGAACTCCACACCTACCGGGGGGTCTTCGGGAGTCACGTCGCCAATGTGTTCCGCCGATTGCGGCGGATCTGCCGGTTCTACGGTTCGAATCCGGTCTTCATCTGCTGCTCGGCGACGATCGCCAATCCGAAGGAGCACGCGGAACGACTGCTGGAGGCGCCGGTCGCGCTCGTCGATGAAAACGGGGCGCCCTCGGGGGCCAAGACGTTCGCCTTCTACAATCCGCCCGTCGTCAATCGCGAGCTCGGCATCCGGCGCTCCTGCCTCACCGCCTCCCGCTGGATCGCCCAGCGGTTCCTCGAGAAGGACGTCTCCACGATCGCGTTCGCCACCAGCCGGCTGAACGTCGAGATTCTGACCAAGGGGCTCAAGGAGCGCCTCGAACGGAATCCCACGCTCTCCGGGCGCATCCGTTCGTACCGCGGCGGATATCTGCCGAACACCCGGCGCGAGATCGAGCGCGGCCTGCGCGCCGGGGAGATTCTCGGGGTGGTCTCGACCAACGCCCTCGAACTGGGCATCGACATCGGGTCGCTCGACGCGTGCATCATGGCCGGATATCCCGGCTCGATCGCGAGCGCCTGGCAGCAGGCGGGCCGCGCCGGTCGCCGCCAGGGACGCTCGGTGGCCGTCCTCGTGGCGCGGAGCGAGCCGATCGACCAGTTCCTCGTCACCCACCCGGACTACTTCTTCGGCCGCTCGCCGGAATTCGCGCTCATCAATCCGGACAACCTGCTCATCCTCGTCTCGCACCTGAAGTGCGCCGCGTTCGAACTGCCGGTGGCCGACGGGGAACGCTACGGCGCCGAGAACCTCCCGGCGATCCTCCAGTACCTCGAAGAGCAGGGCATCCTCCACCACGCCGGAAGCGCCTGGCACTGGACGAAGGAGGTCTACCCGGCCGACACGGTGAGCCTGCGGAGCGTCTCGAACGAGAATTTCGTCATCATGGACATGGACCAGCAGAACCGGGTGATCGCGGAGGTCGACTACGCCAGCGCGCCCGCCACCGTCTACCAGGACGCGATCTACCTCTGCGAGACCCGGCAGTTCAATGTGAAGCAGATCGACTACGCCCAGCACCGGGTGTACGTGAAGGAATCGGACGTCGAGTACTACACCGAGGCGATCACAAACACGAGCGTGAAGGTGCTGGACGTATTCGAGCGGGAGGTCTCCCCGCTGGGGCGCGTCGCGCCGGCGACGCCGGCGGGATCTCTCGCGATGAGAGACGTCCGGCGGACCACGGCCCAGGAGATGACCGCGCATGCGGCGCCGGCGCGCCGCGCCGGCGGCGGGGAGGAGACTCGTGGCGGCGGGCGCCTGACCCCCCTCGAATCCCTGAATGCGGAGCCGACCGAGCGGGCCGCGCATGTCGAGCCTCGGCGGGGTCGGATCGAGATCGCCCCCCCCCCGGGGACGCCCTCGACCGGCGCCCCGATCGGCTCCTCCCCGCACTCGTCGATCCCCGAGGACGCGAGGCTGTGCCGGGAGCACGGGGAAGTTCATGTCACATGGCGGGTGAGCGGCTTCAAGAAGATCAAGTTCGCCACGCGGGAAAACGTGGGATATGGCGATGTGACGCTCCCGGACCAGGAGATGTCGACCACCGCCTGCTGGATGACCCTCCCGGCCGGGTTCCTGCGGACGCTCCCCTACGGCCGCGCCGAGGTGCTGGACGGGGTGATGGGCCTCGCCTACGTCCTGCACGGAATCGCGCCCTTCCTGCTGATGTGCGATGTCGGCGACCTGCAGCACTGCGTGGGCGACCGCTCGGCGCAGTGGTTCGCGAATGCCGGGGTCCCGGTGGGCCGGGGGAGGCCTGCACCGGGCGCCATCCCCGGGGCGGGCGGTCCGGTCGTAACCGCCACCACGGGCGAGTCGGTGGCCCTCGCCTCGCTGCCGACGTTCGAGCCGACGATCTTTCTCTACGACAACTATCCGGGCGGCATCGGCTTCTCCCCTCTGCTCTTCGACTCGCACGACGAACTCCTGAGCCGCGCCCACGGCGTTCTCGCGGCCTGCGCCTGCGAGAAGGGGTGCCCCTCCTGCGTTGGCCCCGTCACCGAGATGGGCGTGCGGTCGAAGGAAGTGGCGCGGGCGCTTCTGGCGGCGATCAGATAAGGGTCGGTGAGCGAGGCGGACATGGTTCGCGCGGCCTACGTCCTGATCGGCGTCTTCGCGATCTCCTCCCTGCTCTTCGTCTTCTGGGTGCTCCAGCGGGAGCCGCGCCCGCTGTCGCCGCGAACGACGCACCACCCCCCGCCCGAGCCGCCCCGGACCGGGGTGGGGACGGAGCCTGCCTCGCCACTGGAGGTGGAATCGCCATCTCCGCCGCCATCCGGGAAGCGCCTGTGGGACCCCGCCCTCGGGAGCGCCTCGATCTCAGGGATCGTACTCTTCTCGGGCACTCCCCCTATTCGTGCCAGGATCGACATGAGCGGAAGCCCGGAGTGCATGCACTGGAACCGGGATGATCCTCCGTTTGATGAAGATCTGATCGTGATCAACGGCAAGCTCGCGAATGCCTTCGTCTGGGTCAGGAAAGGGCTGGAAGAGTGGGAGTTTCCCGCCCCCTCGACGCCCGTTGTCCTCAATCAGCGCGAGTGCAGATACGTGCCTCACGTGCTCGGGATTCAGGTC
>JACPTZ010000034.1 GCA_016192525.1 Planctomycetota bacterium | reverse complement strand
AAATCGCGGAAGAGCATGTACTCGTCCCGCGAGTAGAGACTGTCGAGGAGCGGCTTGAACAGGTCCCGGTCCCCGTCCGAGAATTCCCCGGCGGCGATCTGATCGAGCGCCCGCTGCAGATCCGGCTGCGACGCCGCGCAGGCCTTCGGATCGTAGCCCCGACGGCGCTCCTCGGTCACCTGTTCCGCCGTGAGGCCGAACAGGAAGAAGTTGGAGGAGCCCACCTCCTCCCGGATCTCGATGTTCGCCCCGTCCAGGGTGCCGATCGTGACCGCCCCGTTCAGGGCGAACTTCATGTTGCCGGTCCCCGAGGCCTCCTTCCCGGCCGTCGAGATCTGCTGCGAGAGGTCGGCCGCCGGGATGATCCGCTCCGCGAGCGAGACGCGATAGTCGGGCAGGAAGGCCATCTGGAGCCGGCCCTTCATCGCCGGGTCGCGGTTCACCACCTCGGCCACGCCGGCCGCGAGCCGGATCAACAGCTTGGCGAGGGCGTACCCCGGCGCGGCCTTCCCCGCGAGCAGCACGACCCGTGGCGGGACGTCCCCGAGGCGGCCGTCCCGGAGCGCGTTGCGGAGCGCGATCACGTGCAGGACGTTCAGGTGCTGGCGCTTGTACTCGTGAATCCGCTTCACCTGGACGTCGAACAGCGCCTCGGGATTGAGCGAGAGCCCCAGGGTCCGGCGCACCGAGGCGGCCAGCCGCTCCTTGTTCCGCCGCTTGACCTCCCCCCAGCGCGTCCTGAATCTCGGGTCCTTCGCATGCGCCCGCAGCCCCCGGAGGTCGGTGAGGTCGCGCTTCCATCCCTTTCCGATGACGAGCGAGATGAGGTCGGCGAGATCGGGGTTCGAGAGCGAAAGCCACCGCCTCGGCGTGATTCCGTTCGTCTTGTTGTTGAACCGCCCCGGATACATCTCAGCGAAGTCCGGAAGCACGTTCTTCTTCAGCAGCTCGGTGTGCAGGGCGGCCACCCCGTTCACGGAGTGGCTCCCGACCACCGCCAGATTCGCCATGCGGACTTTCCGCTCCGAGTCCTCCGCGATGAGCGACATTCTCCGCAGGCGGTCGAAATCGCCCGGGAACCGATGCGCCACGTCGAGCAGGAACCGCCGGTTGATCTCGTAGATGATCTCCAGGTGCCGGGGAAGGAGGCGGCCGAGGAGGTCGACCGACCACTGCTCGAGCGCCTCCGGCATCAGGGTGTGGTTGGTGTAGCCGAACACCTGGCGGGTCGCTTCCCAGGCCGGGTCCCAGTCGAGCCCCTCCTCATCGAGGAAGAGGCGCATCATCTCCGGGATGGCGAGGGCCGGATGGGTGTCGTTCATCTGGACGGCGTTCTTCTCCCCGAAGCCGCGGAGGTCGTCGTGCGTTTTCTTGTAGCGCCGGATCGCGTCCTGAAGGGCGGCCGAGACGAGGAGATACTCCTGCTGGAGGCGGAGCTGCTTTCCGCCCTGGGCCTCGTCCCTCGGATAGAGAACACGGGTGATGTTCTCGGAGAGGACGCTCGACTGGACCGCCCCGACGTACTCGCCGACGTTGAATTCCTTCAGGTCGAACTCCTCGACGGCGCGGGCGCGCCAGAGCCGGAGGGTGTTCACCGTGTCGGTGCCGTAGCCGGGGACGGGGGTGTCGTACGGCATGGCGAGGACGTCGTGCGTGTCGACCCAGCGGAAGCGCCGCCGGCCCTGTTCGTCGGTCCATCCATCCGAGCGCCCGAAGAATTTCACCCGGATGGTGTTCTCGGGGCGCGCGATCTCCCACGGATTCCCCAGGCGGAGCCACGGGTCGGGTTCCTCGTGCTGGAATCCGTCGGCGACGCGCTGGTGGAAGATGCCGTAATCGTAGCGGAGTCCGTACCCGTAGGCGGGATAGCTGAGCGTGGCGAGCGAGTCGAGGAAGCAGGCCGCCAGCCGGCCGAGGCCGCCGTTGCCGAGGCCGGCGTCGGCCTCCAGTTCGGCGATGTCGTCCAGCGAGATCCCGAGTGAGCGGAGCGCCTTCTCGCACGATTGCTCGAGCGTGAGGTTCAGCAGGCTGTTCCCGAGCGACCGCCCCATGAGGAATTCCATAGAGAGGTAGTAGACGCGCTTCACGTCGCGATGGTAGTACCAGTCCTGGGTGCGCATCCACCGCTCGACGAGCCGGTCGCGCACGGCATAGGCGACGGCGAGAAAGCGGTCGTTCGGCGAGGCGGTGTGGCGGTTTTTGGCGAGGGTGTACTTGAGGTGATTGGAGATCGAATCGGCGAGGGTGCCCGCGTCCATCCCCTTTCGGAGGCGCACGGTGGAGTTGGGGCGGAGGTCGGCCATGGCGTCTCTACCTGTTTCCGGCGAGCAGCCTTCTCAGCACGTACTGCAGAATTCCCCCGTGCTTCATGTACTCGATCTCCTTCGGGGTGTCGATCCGGGGGATCGCCGTGAAGGAAACCGCCGCTCCATCCTCGCGAAGGGCGCGCACGGTCACGTGACGTCCCTTTGCGAAACCGCTTCGGAGCCCCTCGGCCAGGCCGTCGATCGAAAGGACTTCGCGGCCGGTGAGGCCGAGGGATTCGGCGTTTTCCCCCGGCTTGAACTGGAGCGGGGCCACGCCCATTCCGACCAGATTGCTCCGGTGAATCCGCTCGAACGACTCGGCGATCACCGCCCTCACGCCGAGAAGCATCGGCCCCTTCGCCGCCCAGTCGCGCGAGGAGCCGGACCCGTACTCTTTCCCGGCGAGGATGACGAGCGGGACGCCCTCCGCCTTGTAGGCCATCGAGGCGTCGTAGATCGACATCTCCTTCCCGTCCGGCTGGTGCACGGTGAGCCCGCCCTCCGTCGTCACCATCCGGTTGCGCAGTCGGACATTGGCGAAGGTGCCGCGCATCATGACTTCGTGGTTGCCCCGGCGGGCGCCGTAGGAGTTGAAGTCGGCGGGTCCCACGCCCAGCCCCTGAAGGTAGAGCCCGGCCGGGCCCTTCGCCTTGATGGACCCGGCGGGGGAGATGTGGTCCGTGGTGATGCTGTCCCCGAAGACGGCCAGCACGCGGGCGCCGGCGATGTCCCGGACCGGCGCGGGAGCCGCGGGCATGTCGACGAAGTAGGGGGGATGCTTCACGTACGTTGACTTCGCATCCCAGACGTAGGTGTCTCCCTCCGGAATCTTCATCGCGCTCCATCGTTCGTCGCCGGAGTAGACATTGGCATACGAGGCACGGAACATGTCGGCTCGCACGGACTGTCGAACCGCCTCCGCCACCTCCGCCTGCGTGGGCCAGATGTCGCGCAGGTAGACGGCCCGGCCGTCCCGGCCCGCGCCCAGCGGTTCGGTCGTGAGATCGACGTCCACCCTTCCCGCCAGCGCGTGCGCCACGACGAGCGGGGGAGACATGAGGTAGTTCGCCCGGACCTCGGCGTGGACGCGACCCTCGAAGTTCCGGTTTCCGCTCAGCACGGAGGCCACGACCAGCGCCCCCTCGTCGATCGACCTCGAAACCTCGGCCGGAAGCGGCCCGCTGTTCCCGATGCAGGTGGTGCAGCCGTAGCCGACGACGTGGAAGCGCATCTGCTCGAGCGGCGCCAGAAGCCCCGCGGCCTTCAGATAGTCGGTCACGGCCCTCGACCCCGGCGCGAGGCTGCTCTTCACCCACGGCTTCGGCTGGAGTCCGCGCTCGGCGGCCTTCTTCGCGACCAGCCCCGCCGCCATCATGACCGACGGGTTCGAGGTGTTCGTGCAGGAGGTGATCGCGGCGATGACGATGGAGCCGTGGGAAAGGCCTCCTGAAGAGGAGGGCGGGCTCTCCAACCTGCCCGCACCCTCCGGCGTGCCGGCCGCACTGGAGGGCGCAGAGGCTGGCGCACAGGCTGGAAAGCCTGTGCTACCTGGTTCCGGGGCCTTCTTCGACGGGGGGATCATCGAGGGCAGGTTCTTCGCGAAGTTCTGCTTCACCTCGCCGAGACGGATGCGGTCCTGCGGCCGCTTCGGGCCGGCGACGCACGGCTCCACCTTCGAGAGGTCGAGATCGATGACATCGGTGTATTCCGCGTCCGGCGTGGACGGGATGCGGAAGAGCCCCTGCTCCCTCATGTAGGTCTCAACGAGGCGGACCTGCTCGTCGGGTCGGCCGGTGAGGCGCAGGTAGTCAAGCGTCGCCTGATCGACCGGGAAGATGCCGCACGTGGCGCCGTACTCGGGCGCCATGTTGGCGATCGTGGCCCGATCGGCCAGCGGGAGGTCGGCGAGCCCCTCGCCGAAGAACTCGACGAACTTGCCGACGACGCCCTTCTTCCGGAGCATCTCGGTGACGGTGAGGACGGCGTCGGTGGCCGTCGCTCCCTCGGCCAGTCGCCCGCTGAGGCGGAATCCGACCACCTGGGGGATGAGCATGGAAACCGGCTGTCCGAGCATCGCCGCCTCGGCCTCGATTCCGCCCACTCCCCAGCCGAGCACGCCGAGGCCGTTGATCATCGTGGTGTGCGAGTCGGTGCCGACGAGGGTGTCGGGGAAGGCCCACTCCCGGCCGTCGGGCGCGCGGGTCGTCATCACCACGCGGGCGAGGAATTCCAGGTTGACCTGGTGGACGATGCCGGTGTCGGGCGGGACCACCTTGAAGTTGTCGAACGCCTTCTGACCCCAGCGGAGGAAGGCGTAGCGCTCGTGGTTGCGGGTGAACTCCAGTTCGGCGTTCCGGAGAAAGGCCTGCGGGGTGCCGGCCTCGTCCACCTGGACGGAGTGGTCGATCACCAGTTCGGCGGGGCAGAGCGGGTTGATCTTCCGGGGATCGCCGCCCATCCGCCTCATCGCGTCCCGCATGGCGGCGAGATCGACGACGGCGGGGACGCCCGTGAAGTCCTGCATGAGCACCCGGGCCGGCGAAAAGGCGATCTCACGGCTCGGCTCGGCCTTCGGGTCCCACTTCGCCAGGGCCTCGATGTCCGCAGCGGTGACGTCGACGCCGTCCTCCGTGCTGAGCAGGCCTTCGAGGAGGATGCGGAGCGAGAAGGGGAGGCGGGAGAGGTTCAAGCCGCGGCGTTCCAGCGCCTTCAGGCTCCAGAAGTGAAGGGTCCGGGGACCGACGTTCAGGGTGGAGGCGCTGCCGTAGGAGTCACGCATGGAGTAGCCTCACGGGGTGATGGCGGTGGGGGGATTGTAGCGGGTATCGGAGTGACTGGCAAGAACGAGGGGGGGGCCTTGGATTGCTAATCCGTGTCATCTGCGCGGGACGCGAAGTTCTTTTTCAAAGTTGGGGACATACTCCGATTGCGTCAAGCAGAAGGCGCCGACGAATCGAGGGCGATGTCCAGGCATTGCTGCTCAAGGTACTCGGGAAGCCTGAAGGCCATCGGACCGCATCTACACGCGGTAGGCGCGTCTATCGGGACCGGTTGATAACGGCGGACCTGGTCCAGGATCATGTTTCTGAGACGCTCGAGCTTGGCGGCGCACGTCAATGAGAGTTTCGCCTGTTCTGGCGGCTGGTGTCGTGCCCGCTCCTGGAGTTTCCGGATGTACTCCGAGGTATCCCTTATGGCATCAAGGGCGTTCGAAACCGTCCTCTCCCGACTTCTCTTGTCCGACAGTTTCTTGAGGTCGCCCAGGTCGTAGGCTTCATAGGTGTAGCTTGCGTCCGGATCTCCCTCGTTGGGGAGGAGTTCAACCCCTTCCATGTGGAAGTGCGCCGCCCAGGCTTCTCGGCATGGGTCAAGCAGGCGACGCCCCTGCCGGTCGACCAAGGGTCTGGCGGAACGGGCGGTGTTGCAGCGTCTACAGGCATAGTAGCAGTTGACGTACTTCGATTGTCGTCAGGCCTGCTCCCTCCACCCCGTTCTGTCTCAGGTCCGATTCGTGGAGCAAACAGAAGGCGCAGGTGAACCCGAAATCCCAACGCAGGCAGGAACGGAATGCAGCATATCTGGATTCAGGGGTGTGGCGTCTCGGGAGGGGCATCCGGTACGGATGGGTGATCCGGGGAAGGGTCTTCATGGGCCTCCAGAATTGCGTCAGCCTCTCTGAGTGCCTGTTCCAGGGCCGCCGAGTACGAGAGTCGGGCCTCTCGCGACGCCTCTTCAGCCTCTTCTACCTCTTCGACCTGGTACTTGCGCAGTTGCGCCAAACACTCTGCATAGGACTCTGCGTCGCCGTCTTCAGCGGCCGATTGAAGTTCACCATAGAGGTTCTCATATGTCACTTGCCGCACGAGGTCCTCGATCGGGACAGGATCGAGCAGACGGAGCGTGGCAGCGCGCTCCGGCGCTCGGAGCTCGAGGAGCAGCCGAGCGCGTAGCCGCACATCGATTCCAAGGTTGTCGAACGCCATGACGGCTGACAGCAGCCTGTCTACAAATTCGGACTCGGAGACGATGGCTGGTCCGGAATGGATCTGTTCCCAACCCATTAGGTCGCAGGTAGAGGTCATCAGCTCACAGCAGCGTAGTAGAGTTGTCCCTGGTACGTCGCGGCGACCACCTTCTTGTGTTGCGCCAGCAGTTTGAGCGTGGCGGCAACTGGACCCAGATTCGGGACCGGTTGACGCATGGAACCGAGGATCGTCAACATGGTTTGGTCGTACCCATCCATCATGACGGCAACTTCGAGGGCATTGAACGCCTTGTCCGGATTGCCTTGGAGGAAAAGGAGAATTCGGTCGGGCAGAGGCTTCTGTGCCTCCTCGAGCCGGCTCTTCGGGATCGGCATGTCAGTCCCCTCTCTGGTGCCCGATGCAATGCGCTATCTCCAAGGAACAGTCTAATGGCTTGCCCAGGCACAGTCAAGACACCTTGCTGCAACCGGTCGGGGTTGAGTCGAGGAATCCTCCTCCGTTCGGCAGGGTTTCAGATAGTCGAGGCGCCTTCTCGGCGGCGCAGCCGCAGGGGAGCCACGAGTTGCTCCTGCCGAGCTAGGTCCCGAAGGGGCGGAGGGCGCGTCACTACTTCCCCGGGGCCTTCTTCCCGGGGGGCTTCAGGACCTCGTCCATGCGCTTCTTCAGGTCCTCGGCGCTGATCCCGATGACCTCTTCGCGCGCGACGGTCTTGAGGACGGCCCCGGTCGCATCGATGAAGACAACGGTGGGGCACTCTTCGATCTCGTACTTGTCCGACAGATCCTTGTTCCCCATGATGAAGAGGCGGATGAACTTCTTCGAGGTCTCCACCACCTTCGGGTCGGAAAGCGGCCCCGCGCCAAACCGCTTGCACGGCTTGCAGCCGCAGGTGAAGAAGATCATGATCGGGGTCTTCTTCGCCTTGGCGTCCTTCAGCGCCTCCTTGTACTCGGTGCCGGCCCGGCCCACCTTGGTCCAGTCCACCTTGCCGCCGTCCTGGGCGAGGGCGGGATCCGGACGGAGCAGCAGGACGGCGAGGAGGGGCAGCAGGGCAAGGGATCGCATGGGGGCTCTCGCAAAAAGAGACTCGAAACCGGCCGGGGCGCAGCGCGCAAGTGCTGCTGCGGGGCTCCCGCGGGAGAGGCCGCCGGGCGCCGCTGGCGCGGCGCGCCCCGGGGCATGGCCCGGCGCGCCCGAACTCCTACGCGTACAGCTCCTTCACCACCTGGGCGCCCTCATCTACGATGGTGTGGGGGCGACCGTTGGGGGCGATGTTCTTCTTCGTCCCGTCGATCCCGAACAGGTCCGCCACGGTGGCGAAGAGGTCCTTCACCTGCACGGGCCGGTCCTTCACCTCGTTGCCGGTGGCGTCGGTCGAGCCGATCACCTTGCCGCCGTTTACGCCGCCGCCGGCGAGGACGGCCGACCAGGCCTTCGGGAAGTGATCGCGCCCCGCGTTTCCGTTGATTTTCGGCGTCCGTCCGAACTCACCCATCCAGATCACCAGCGTCTCGTCCAGGATGCCGCGCTCGCTCAGGTCCTTCACCAGTGTGGCGAAGCCCGGGTCGAGTTCGCCCATCAGCGACTTCGTCCGGGTGAAGTTGTCCTGGTGGGTGTCCCAGCCGTTGAGCGTCACCTCGACGAACGGGACGCCCGCCTCCACCAGACGCCGGGCCATGAGGCACCCCTGGCCGAACTTGCTCTCCGACCCGTACTCGCGGCGGAGGGCCTCCTTCTCCTCTGAGAGATTGAACGCCTTCGCGAGCGGCGACTTCATCATCCGGACCGCCTTCGCGTAGACCTCCTGGTGCGCCTCCGATTCCGACGATCCGTGCGTGGCCGCGAACTCCTTCTCCGATTCCGCCATGAGCGCCATGCGGTCGTCCAGCAGCTTCGGATCGAGCCCGCCCGCCGGGTAGAGGTTCTCCGGCGGGGCCAGCGGATTCTGGATCACGAAGGGGCTGTGCTTCGGTCCGAGGAACCCGGAGCCGATGGACGGTCCGCTCACGCTGATGAAGTTCGGGAGGTCGAAATCGCTCTTCCCGATCTCGGAGGAAATCGTGGCCCCGAGACTCGGGAATTCGGCGGTGACCTGCGGGGTGAAGCCGGTGTGGACGAGCTTCGTGCCGCGGTCGTGATTCCCCTCGCGCGAGGTCATCGAGCGGATGAGGGCGAGGTGCTTCATCTGCTGGGCGATCCGGGGGAGGTGTTCGGAGATCCGGATTCCGGGGACCGTGGTCGGAATCTCCTTGAACTCGCCGCCGGTTTCCTTCCCCGGCTTCGGGTCCCAGGTGTCGATCTGACTCGGCCCGCCCGCCATCCAGAGGAGGATGCAGGCCCTGGCCCTCTTCCGGCCCCCGGCGGGGGTCTCCTGCGCGAGGAGCGGGAGGTTCATCCGGCTCGCGAGGACCAGTCCCACGATCCCACCGAATCCGGTCTGGAGGAAGCGTCGGCGGTTCAGATCGCAGCAGTCGAGGAGAGGGTCGGACATGAATGAAACTCCTGTGATCACCGGCTGATGTTGGGGTCGGCGAAAGACACCTCGATCGCTGTCATTCCGAGCGTCGGGCGGTCGTTTCGCCCGACGCGAGGAATCCGGAGCGAGCGCGGCCCGGAAGAGGCTTGGGCTGATCCGGATTCATCGCGTCGCTCCGAACGAGGGCGCCACGCCGGGAATGGCGAACGACCGCGCTAATGGTTGAAAAAGAACTCCGTCGAATTCAGCAGCGCCCAGAACAGGTCGTGATACGTCTCGATCCGGTCGCCCTTTTTCTGAAGGTAGGCCATCGCGCGTCTCTTCTCCGAATCGGCGGCCGGCCTCGAGAAGGTGGAGAGGTACATCGCGTCGATCCGGTCGGCCGGCGACTTGTGCTTCGCCAGGATTCCGGAGAGGGTGCCTCCCGGGGCACGGAGCAGGTCCGTGCTGTAACGGCTGTTCATCAGGAAGAGGGCCTGCGTGATCGTCCCCTCGAAGTCGAGCGACTCGCCCATTTCGTCGTTGTCGAAGATGAAGGTGAACTTGTTCAGCGCCTGACGCAGGAACGGGTCCGACGGCTCCCGCTCCTTCTTTCCGCGTCCCATCTTCCCCTTCAAGACGTCCTGCACTCCCGCGGCCTCGGCGAGGGAGTAGAAAAGCTGCTCGGGGGACATCGGTCGGGCCAGCGAACGCGAGAAGTGTTCGCGGTCGCGCACGTTGTCCTTCGAGACGGTCGAGGAGAGTTGGTAGGCCCGGGTCCGGGTGATGATCCGGATGAGTCTCCGGATGTCGGTTCCGTGTTCGTGAAAGTCCTTCGCCAGCAGATCCAGGACCTCGGGATGGACGGGCGGGTTCGAGTCGCGGAAGTCGTCCACCGGATTCACGAACCCCGGACCGAAGAAGTGGGACCAGAGCCAGTTGACGAAGGCCCGACTCAGTTGCAGGTTGTCGGGCGAGGTGAGCAAGGTCGACAGCGTCTGTCGGCGGTCGTCGTCGGCCGTCAGCTTCGGCGTGGTCCCCTGGATGAACCTCGGGACGACGATGAGTTCGGTATCCGGCAGTCTCACATTGCCCCGCGGGACCTCCATGACGTTGAGACCGATCGGCTTTCCGTCCTC
The DNA here is from genome assembly GCA_016192525.1 of Planctomycetota bacterium. Classification (GTDB taxonomy): domain Bacteria; phylum Planctomycetota; class MHYJ01; order JACPTZ01; family JACPTZ01; genus JACPTZ01. The sequence continues at coordinate 1,083 of JACPTZ010000034.1, read as the reverse complement.
GCCGGGGATGGGGCGGGTCTTCGTCCGGGCGAAGAAGGCCGCCACCCCCCAGAAGTCTTTCTGCTTCCACGGCTCCGACTTGTGATCGTGGCACTGCGCACATTGGAGCCGGATGCCCATGAACAGCCGCATCGACTGTCCCGCCATGTTCTGCGGGGCGTCCTCCGGCGGGTTGGACCATCGCGCGATGTACCCGGTGTCCCCGTTTTCCGTGCTGGCGCCGCGGGCGGTAAGGACCTCCGCCACCAGGGCGCGATACGGCATGTTCGCGGCGAAGACACCCTGGAGCCAGTCGGGAAACTCCCGGAGCGCGGCCCGCTGGACCTGGTTCGTCACGTCACGACCGAGGAGACGCGTGCCGTACACCAGGGCCATGTACTTGGCGTAGTCCTCGCTCTCGACGAGGCGGTCGATCGCCTTGTCCCTCTTGTCCGCATCGGCGCTTCGGATGAAGGCGAGCGCGTCCACGGCGTCCGGGATCATGCCGGTGAGGTCGATCGACAGCCGGCGGTAGAACTCGGCGTCGCCGCTTCGGGGAGAGGGAGTGAGCCCCTCCGCTTTCCAGGCTGCGGCGAGGAGATCGTCCACGCCCTTCACCACCTTTTCGACGTCGTCAGCTCGATCCGGTGGGGAGGCCTGTATCGCGGAGGATTTCAGACAGAGGACGGCGAGCGCAAGTACGGCGAGCAAGAGGTGTTTCATTGAAGTGACTCCCCGGTTGTTCTCTTGAACACACCGTACCGTGCAAGGTTACGCGGAGTCGTGGAAAAATACAATATGAGAGTGCAACACAAGTGCTTGCGCTGGAGGGGGGAGAGGAGGAGGGTGGAATCGCGCGGGGGCCCACTTGCCCTCTTGCGCATTTGTGCAATTGCGCAATTGCGCAAATGCGCGGGCCGGGCCCCGACTCTGCCATGCCTTGCCCGGGGAGCGACCGGCCGGGCGGCCCCTCCAGTTTCCTTGGCCTCCGGGCGCTTCGTGGTACACTCGTCGTACGAGGCCACCGCTTTGTCATCCTGAGCGTCGGGCGCAGCCCCGCAGCAGGTGCTGCGGGGCGCAGCCCGACGCGAAGGATCGCCAGCG
>JACPTZ010000033.1 GCA_016192525.1 Planctomycetota bacterium | reverse complement strand
AACCCCCAACCCCCAACCCCCAACCCCCAACCCCTGACCCCTGCCCTCCGCCTATACCTCCACCACCTGCCCCCGCTCGGGGACAGAGATGTTCCGGCAGACGTTCTCCTTGCGGAAGGTCTCCGCCAGATCGCGCGAGGCCGAAGGCTCGCCGTGGACGACGAAGACGTGCGCCTTCGGACCCGCCGCCTTCGCGTAGGCGAGAAGTTCGTTGCAGTCGGCGTGGGCGCTCAATCCCTCGATCGACGCCACCCTGGCCCGCACATCGTACTCGCGACCGAAGATCTTCACCCTCTGCTGCCCGTCCCGGATCCGCCGGCCGAGCGTGTTCGACGCCTGATATCCGACGAACAAGATCAGATTGCGTTCATCCTCGATCGTGTTCTTCAGATGATGCAGGATCCGCCCGCTCTCGCACATCCCGGAGGCGGACAGGATCACACAGGCCTCCCCCAGTTTCTGCAGGGCCTTCGAGTCCTCGATCCGCTCGATGTAGGTGAGATGCCCGAAGCCCAGCGGATCGCCCTCGTCCTCGAGGTACTTCCGCGTCTCGGCGTCGAAGCACTCGCGGTGGAGTCGGAAGACCTCCGTGACGTTCACCGACAGCGGCGAGTCGACGTAAATAGACAGGGTCGGCAGCTTGCTGGCGTCGAACAGTTCCCGCAGAAAATAGACGAGCGCCTGGGTGCGCCCCACGCTGAAGGCGGGGATGACCACCTTTCCACCCCGGTCGAAGGCATCCCCGATGTGCTTCGACATGAGTTCCTTGATGTCCTGTTCCGGCTCGTGGCAGCGGTTGCCGTAGGTCGATTCGGTGATGAGGATGTCGATGTCGCTGAGCGGCGACGGGTCCCGGATGATCGGCATCCCTCTCCGGCCCAGGTCGCCGGTGAAGGCCAACCGCTTCGTTCCGCCCGCCTCCCGCACTTCGAGCACCACCGCGGCCGAGCCCAGGATGTGGCCCGCGTCGTAGAACATCCCGGTCACCCGGTCGGTGACGTGGAACGGACGGCCGTACCCGAACCCGACGAACTGGCGCAGGATCCGGTCGGCGTCCTCCTCCCCGTAGAGCGGCCGAACCTCCGGCTCGCCGCGTTCCCGCCGTTTGTTGAGGAAGTAGGCGTCCTGCTCCTGGATCCGGGCGCTGTCCTTCAGCATGAGGCTGCACAGGTCCCGCGTGGCGAACGTGGAGTAGACGTTTCGATGGAACCCGTACTTCGAGAGGGTCGGCAGGCTGCCGCTGTGGTCGGGCCGCAGTCGAGGAGGATTCGCTGGCCGTCGACTTCGAGAAGGTGCTGGGAGCCGGTGACTTCCTGGGCGGCGCCGCAGAAGGTGAGCTTCACGCGATGACTTCTCCCTTGGAGATGGCCACGATGCCGGACTCGGTGACGAAGAAACGTTTGCGGTCCTCCGCGGGATCATACCCGATCTGCATCCCCTCGGGAATGCGGACGTCCTTGTCGATGATCGCCCGCCGGATCCGCGCGTAACGGCCCACCTGCACCCCCTCGAACAGGATCGAGTCCTGCACGAGGGCATACGAGTTGATCCGCACGTTCGCCGACAGGATCGAGTTCTGGACGCGCCCTCCGCTCACGATGCACCCCTGGGAGACGAGCGAATCGAGGGCGAGGCCGACCCGTCCGCCCGGCATTTCCTGCGCGAAGACGAATTTGGGCGGCGGGGCCTGCACCTGGTAGGTGCGGATCGGCCAGGAGGCGTCGTACAGGTTCAGGACCGGGTTGACGGAGACCAGATCCATGTTGGCGGCATAGAAGGCGTCGAGCGTCCCCACGTCGCGCCAGTACTTCGCCTCCTTGCGGTTGGCGTCGACGAAGTTATACGCGAAGACGGGCTGCTTCGCGGCCACGAGGCGCGGGAGGATGTCCTTCCCGAAGTCGTGGCTGCTGGCATCGTTCGCGGAATCGGCCTCCAGGGCCTCGATCAGGGCGGGCGCGCGGAAGACGTAGATCCCCATGGAGGCGAAACACATCCCGGGCTGGCCGGGGATGGAGGGCGGGTCCTTCGGCTTCTCGAGGAACCGGGTGACCCGGCTCTCCGCGTCGGCATCGATGATCCCGTATCCCTGTGCGGCCGCGCGGGGGATTTCGACGGCGCCGACGGTGAGGGCGGCCCCGCGTTCCTCATGAAACCCGAGCATCAGACGATAGTCCATCTTGTAGATGTGGTCGCCCGCGAGGATCAGGACATGCTCCGGATTCTCGTGCCGGACGGAGTAGAGATTCTGGAAGACGGCATCCGCGGTGCCGAGGTACCAGTGCTCCCCCACGCGCTGCTGCGGGGGGCGGCACTCCACGTACTCGCCGAGCGGACCCGGGAGGAACTGCCATCCGCCGCGGACGTGCCGGTCGAGCGACTCCGACTTGTACTGCGTCAGGAGGACGATCCGGCGCAGGCCCGAGTTGATGCAGTTGCTGAGCGTGAAGTCGATGATCCGGTAGATGCCGCCGAACGGCACCGCCGGCTTGGCCCGCTCGCGTGTGAGCGGATCGAGCCGTTCGCCGCGGCCGCCCGACATGATCATGGTCAGGACCCGATCGGGATTCACGGCCGCACCTCCGGGCGCGGGGCTGGAGCGCCGGGGCGTGTCGGGGTCGGTCGCTGATCTCTGGGGCGCGGCGCGCGGTCGGCCCGGGCGGGACCGGTGTTCTGCTTGGCCCCCCTTCCCGCCCGGTCAAAGACGTGCACGAGGGCGTCGTCGATCCGGTCGATGAACACGAACTTCATCCCCTTCGTCACGGCGGCCGGCACCTCCTTCAGGTCCTTGCGATTCCGCGCCGGGAGCAGGACGGTCCGAATCCCGCCCCGCCGGGCCGCCAGGACCTTCTCCTTGATCCCCCCCACCGGCAGCACCTTTCCCCGGAGCGTGATCTCGCCCGTGAGCGCAATGTCCGGGCGAACCGGTCTCCCGAGGAGGAGCGAGACGAGCGCCACCGTGATGGTGATCCCCGCGGAGGGGCCGTCTTTCGGGATCGCCCCGGCCGGAACGTGAATGTGGATGTCGTGCTTGTGGAAGTAGTCCTCGTCGAGTCGCATGGCCGCCGAATTGGCGCGGATGTAGGAAAGCGCCGCCATCGCCGATTCCTTCATCACGTCCCCGAGGTGGCCCGTCAGGCGGAGGTCCTTCCCCCCCTTCATCGCGGTCGCCTCGATGAAGAGGAGCTCCCCTCCGCTCATCGTCCAGGCCAGTCCGGTGGCCACTCCCGGCGAGGCGCAGCGATCCGCCACCTCCGATTCAAACTGCGCCACCCCCAGCCACCTGGCCACGATCGCCGGGGTGATCCGGGTCGGCGCCGACCGCCGCTCCGCGACGGCGCGCGCCACCTTGCGGCAGATGTTTCCGATTTCGCGCTCGAGGTTCCGCAGCCCCGCCTCCCGGGTGTAGGAGGTGATGATCCGCCGGATCGCATCGTCGGAGAACGAGAGCCGCCGCGCGCCGAGTCCGTGCTCCTCCACCTGTTTCGGTATCAGGTGGTTTCGGGCGATGCGGAGCTTCTCCTCCTCCGTGTACCCCGGAAGTTCGAGCACCTCCATGCGGTCGTGCAGCGCCGGCGGGATCGGATCGAGCAGGTTCGCCGTCGTGATGAACATGACGCGGGAGAGGTCGAACGCCACCTCGAGGTAGTGATCGGAAAAGGCGAAGTTCTGCTCGGGGTCGAGCACTTCGAGGAGCGCGCTGGCCGGATCGCCGCGGAAGTCGATGCCGAGCTTGTCGATCTCGTCCAGCATGAAGATCGGATTGCGGGAGGCGGCCTTGCGGAGCGACTGAAGGACGCGGCCCGGCAGGGCGCCCACGTAGGTGCGGCGGTGACCGCGGATCTCCGCCTCATCCCGCACCCCGCCGAGCGAGAGCCGGACGAACTTGCGGCCCATCGCCCGCGCGATGGACCGCCCCAGGGAGGTCTTTCCCACCCCGGGCGGCCCCACGAAGCACAGAATCGGGCCGCGCGAGTCGGGCTTCAGCTTCCGGACGGCGAGGTACTCAAGGATCCGCTCCTTCACCTTGTCGAGGCCGTCGTGGTCCTCGTCCAGGATCCGGCGGGCCTTCAGGAGGTCGAGCTGGTCCTTCGTGAGAACAGCCCAGGGAAGCGCGACGAGCCAGTCCACGTAGGTTCGCGCCACCGTGTACTCGCTCGATCCGACCGGAATCCGCAGGAGACGATCGATCTCGTCCAGCGCCACCTTCTCGGCCTCCGTGGTCATCTTCGCCTTCCGGACCTTCCCCCGGAGTTCCACCGCCTCGGCGGCACGGTCGTCCCCCTCCCCGAGTTCCCGCTGGATCACCTTCATCTGCTCGCGGAGCAGGTGCTCGCGCTGATTCTTGCCGATCTCCGACTGCACCTCGCTCTGGATGCGGCTCCCCAGTTCGAGGATGGTGATCTCCTTCTGGAGCAGCACCTCGAGGTGGGCCAGCCGGTCCCGG
>JACPTZ010000198.1 GCA_016192525.1 Planctomycetota bacterium | reverse complement strand
CGGCGGCGTGAGATCGACTCCCATCGACGCGAGCGACAGGTTCCCGGCCTCGTCCCGCGCCTCCGCCGTGATGGAATTCGCCCCGAGCACCAGACCGCCCAGCGTCTCCGGCGTGGGCTGGAACACGTACGCGCCGTCCGCGAACTGGAAGAGCGCGGACGCGCCCTGACCGTTGATTGTAATACGCACCGTCGCCCCATCCAAGCAGGAATCCGCGTCCGTGAACGTCACGCGGATCGCGAGCCCGACCGAGGCCTCCACGCTCGACCCGTTCGCGGGCTCGAAGGCGATCTCCGGCCCCGTCGTGTCCGGCGTCGCCGGGAGCAGGTGGAACTCGAGCCCCCCCACCGACACCCCCGGCGCCGTCGCCGAGGCGCTCTGGCAACCCGAGGGGCCGGTGACGTAGGGCGGCGCCGTGGCCGTCCCCGTGGCGTCCGTCACCGCGAGCACGCTCGTCGCCGTCCCCGAGGCGATCCGGCGAAGGCGGAGGTTGCCCAGGTCCGCAATGTAGACGTTCCCGGCAGGATCGACCCAGACGTCGTTCGGATTGCTGAGCCGCGCGTGCGTGGCCTGTCCCCCGTCCCCCGCCACCCCCGGCGTTCCCAGCCCGAAGGCGAACTCGCTGAAGTCCGGCGCCGCCCCCGCAAACCGCGTCATCCGCCCCGTCGCCCCATCCACCCGACGGATCGCGTGATTCACCGAGTCCGCGATGTACACGTTTCCCGCCGCGTCCACGTCCAGCCCCTGGTTGCGATTGAGCGTCGCCTGAAGCGCGGGTCCCCCGTCTCCTGAATACCCAAACTGCCCGAACACCCCCGCGACGACGTGCAGGAGGCCCGAGGAGTCGACCCGGTACACCTGCCGGAAGCTGAAATGCGATACGTACACGTCCCCCTGCGTCCCCGCCGCGATGTTCACGATCCCGCCGAGCGAGACGTTCGTGGCGATGGCCCCCTCCACGAGGGCGCCGGTTCCGCCGCCCATCACCGTGGAGAGCAGCCCCGTCGAGGCGGAGATGCGACGCACCCGCCCGAAGGCCTGATCATAATAGTAGAGATTCCCTTGCGGGTCGATGTCGATGTCCTGCGGACTCTGGAGCAGGGCCTCCGTCGCCGGCGTTCCGTCGGGCGAGAACCCCATCCCGGTGGGTAGCCCGGCGACGGTGCTCAGAATTCCGGCAGCGTCGACCTTCCGGATCCGCACGATCGGAGGGCCCAGGGCCGGATTGGTGCGGACCTCGCTGAAGTACACGTTGCCCGCATCATCGGCCGTCACGGAGAACGGCAGGAGACTGGACGTAGCCGCGGCCACCGCCCCGTCCGGGGCCGGTCCCTCCGTCCCGTTTCCCACGATCGTCGTCATCACCCCGTCCCGATCCACCTTGCGAAGGCGAAAGGTGTCGGTGAGGTACAGGTTTCCGTGAGAGTCCCCGTGCAGGCTCCGCATCAGCGTGATGCGTCCGCCCGTGAGCGGGCCGTTGTCCCCGATGTTGTCCGAGCCCGCCACGGTCTGAATCGCGCCGTCGAGCGCGATCTTCCGCACGCGTCGGTTGCCGTTGTCGGAGAACAGAAACTCGCCGGTGCAGTGAAAGGCGGCCCCGCGCGGTCGCGTGAGATTCGCCTGGATCGCCGGACTTCCGTCTCCGGTGAACCCCGGGGTCCCGGTCCCGGCCACCGTCGTCACGAACCCGGTTGCCAGCTCCAGCCGCCTGACCCGGTTGGCGAAGACGTCGCAGAAGTACAGGGCGAGGCCGTCCGGGGTCGCCTCGATCCCCTGGACGTTGTTCAGGGCGACGGAAGTCCCGGGGCCGCTCGCCGGTCCGGCCCCGGCCACTCCGGTCCCGGCGATCGTGGAGAGCGTCCCGTTCGTATCCACGCGGCACAAGCGGGAGAGCGTGCCGAGGTACACCACGCCCGCCGCGTCCACCTTCAGGGAGAGCGGGGTGTCGAGCGAAATGCCCGTCGCGGGCCCGCCGACCGAGGGCGAGACGGCGCCTCCTCCGGCGAAGGTGCCGATGATCCCGGTGGCGCGATCCACGCGCCGCACGCGATTGCTGGAGACCTCGGCGATGAGGATGTCTCCGTCCGGCATGATCCCCACGCCGATAGGGCCGGAGAGCGTAGCGGACGTGGCCGGGCCGCCGTCCCCCCCTCCCGGAGGACCCGGCACGAAGAGCCCGCTGCCGGCCACCGTAGTGATGGTCTGCGTGAGGGCATCCACCCGCCGGATCCGCTGATTGGTGCGATCGGCGATGTAGAGGTTTCCCTCCGAATCGAAAGCCAGGCCGGACGGCGCGTTCAGCAGGGCCTCGCTCGCCGGGCCGCCGTCGCCGCCAAACCCCGCGGCGCCGATCCCGACGACCGAGCGCAGGACCCCGTTGTCGTCCACTTTGACGATGCGATGGGCGCTGGTCAACGCGATGAGGAAGGCCTCACCTCCCAGGCATGGGGTAATGCCCTGGATCTCAACCTCCTGCGGATTCGCCAGCGCGGCCCCCGTGGCAGGCCCGCCCTCTCCGTACTCGCCGCCCGTGTAGGTCTGAATGATCCCCGGCGTCTCGGCGAAGTGCCCCCCGCCCGTCTCGCTCCGGAAGACGATCCCCCAGTTCGGCACCGGGTTCTGGTTCGGGTCCTGGAGGTTCACCACGAACGGGAGCGGCACATTGCTATCTGGTCCGACCGTCTGATTGTCCCCGCTCACGATCGTGAACTGCTCGGGCGACTCCGGGGCGACCTCCGTCTCGAACTCCACCGGCGGGATCGTCTCGAAGAAGGTGAGGAAGGCGACCACGTGCGTGGTCCCGCTCTCGTTGAACGGGAAGTACAGCACCACCGCCTGCCCCTGCGCGTCGGTCACCACCTTGAGGATGCCCGACGGCGAGTGCGCCTCGACGAACTCGCCGGTCAGCGGATTCTCGAGGCGACCCTGGCCGTCCGTGATCTGCCACGAGGTCTCGACCCCCGCGAGCGGGTTCCCGTCGGTGTCGCGAACCGTGATCGCGAACCGGTTCGGGAGCGGGTTGCCGACGAAGGTCTTCTGCTCGGTCGAGAAGATCTCGCTCGGGAGCGAGGTGGAGGGGGGCGGGACGGTGGAGACGGTGAACGTGGACTGGGCCGAACCGACGTTGCCCGCCCTGTCCGCGATGGTGGCGGAGAGGGTGTGCGGGCCGTCAGAGAGAGGGTCTGACGGCGTAAACGTCGCCCTCACCCCTGACTCGTCTCCCGGGGGGAGAGGGGAGATCGCGGGCGACGGCACGGGCGCTCCGTCCAGCGCGATGGAGATCGTCGAGAGATCGAGACCCGAGCCGGACACGGGCGGCGAGCCTGTCGCGGGGTCATCGAACGAAAGGGTGATGAGCGGGGTCGCCGTGGAGACGGTCGCGCCGTCCGCGGGATCGAGCGCGATCGAGGGGGACAGGGTGTCGAGGAGGATCTCGACCGGGACGAGGCCGGAGGTGGCCAGGACCTGTTCGCGGGGGCCGCCCCTCGTTACCCCCGCCTGCGGCGGGGTACTCGGGGCTGACGGAGAGCGGAGCAGGGTCGCGGAGATCGAGGCGGTGTATGGGCCATCGGGGGCGACGGCGCCAAGGGAGTCCCGGCCGTCCCAGACGATGCTGAACGGGACGGTGAGGGAGAACGTGTCGGCGGGGGTCCCCTTCGGACGGAGGACGGGCGAGACGGTGAGGCGGTGGGTCATCACACGGACCGGATCCAGAAGCGGCGCCGGCGCGCCGCGCCCCAGAATGACGGCAACATCGAGGAAGAAAGGGGTGCGTTGCGATTCGGCGAGGGCCTTCTCGCTGTCCACCGCGAGCCCCCATCGGCCGGGGATCTGGAAGTCGGCCGAGATCGTGACGGCGTCGAGGATGCCGTCGGCATTGGGACTGATGGCGGCAGGTACGGCGGAGGCGGTCGACACGAGGATCTCGCCGTCGGCGGCCAGGAGGGACCGCGGGGAGGAGAACAGCAACAACAGCGGAAACAACAACAGCAGAAGAAACGGATGTCGCAGAGAGGCAGGGTCAGGGGCGCCCACCGGGCGGGCGGGTCCCGACTGGCTGGCTGGCTGGCTGGCTGGCTGGCTGGCTGGCTGGCTGGCTGGCTGGCTGGCTGGCTGGCTGGCTGGCTGGCTGGCTGGCTGGCTGTGGATCACGGCGCTCCTCCTCCCATCGAAGCCACCGGGACGCGGCGTAAAGGGCCGCTCATGTTTGAATCACATGTGGACTCTACCCTACAGAGCGCCGCAGGTCAAGGGGAATGTAGAAGGACTCGGCATGAACAAGGGTCACGGAACGCCCGGCTCATCCGTCGCACTGGATCCGCATCGTCACCCGGGGCGTCCAGTTCCCCGGCAGGCCGCGAATCGGGCCGCGGATCTTCCGAAAACCGGCGCGACGAAACAGCGGCTCGGTGCCGAAGTATGCGAAGTCATCATGGACGCGCCCCCGACCCGCCCGCGGATAGGCCTCCACCGCTGGAGCGCCTTTTCCGGCGGCGTACGACACGGCCTCGCGAATGAGGGCGACCGCGATTCCCTCCCCGCGGGCCGCGCGACGGACTGTGATGCAGGGGATGACCCAGACGTCCACGCCGTCCACGCGGGGCGTCGCCTTCGAGGCATCCACCCGCCCGAGCTCACCGCGCGGAGCGATGGCCACCCATCCCACCGGCTCGCCATCGCGGTAGGCGAGAAGACCGGGTGCCCGCCTCTTCCGCCCGGCGAGGCACTCCATCCTTCGGCGTCGCCGGGCCGCCGCCCCGCCCGGCCCGGGAAGAGACCGCTCCTGACTCGGTGTCATTCGGGGATAGATGCACCAGCAGCCGCTCCCCCAGGTGCCGCCGAGGACGCGACCGAAATCGTCCATGCGGGAGCGGGTGAGAGGATGAATCCGCAGGCGTTTCGTCATGTCCCTCGCTACCGCCCCCGCGGCAGCCCCGGCAAGATCTGGTCGAGTCCGGCGACGATCTCGAGGACCATGATGTTCATGGCGGTGGAGTAGATCCGCCCGCCGGCCGCCCCCCAGCGGTCGTCCGGGTTCCAGGACCCCTCCGCGCACTTGTCCTTCGACGGACGCTGCTTCGACGGCACCACGCCCATCACCGCCCGGCTCCACTCCTTCCAGCCATCCTCGCCACGACCCGATCCGGGCCCCTGGAAAGCACGGATGGCGGCCGTCCCCACGTACCAGTAATAGAAGTCCATCATGGCGTTCTTCTCGGCCTGCGGGAACTTGTCAAGGACGATGTGGCCCTGTCCCTTCAGGATGTGCTCCGAGGTGAATCCCTCGGCGAACATCCGGATCAGCATTCCCTGCGCGGTCACCGCCGGCCAGACGGTGTGGTTCCCCGGATTCTTGTACTTCGGCCGCGTATTCGGGGCCGGGCGGTAGTAGACCTCGTACAGAGTTTCCTCCGTCACGCTCTTCAGGAACTCCATGGCGCCCGAATACGCAGAGGAGGGAACCGTACAGCCCGCCACCTCCGCCATCCGCAGGGCCTGGATCGCCCAGCCGGTCACCGAGATGTCGGGATCGGTGTCCTGCCTCTTGTACCCCCATCCCTTGCCCGGAGTCTGGGTGTCCACGAGATAAGCGACCGCCTTCTCGAGCGGCCCCTTCCAGGGCCCGGAGGGCTGGAGTCGCACGGCCTGCGCCAAGGCACAGGTCGCGAGGGCATGACTCAGCACGGCTTTGTACGCCCCGCCGGCCTCGTCGCAGAGCGCCCCCGAAGCGCCCTGGTGGTCCGCCAGCCACTTGAGTCCCTTCTGCACGGCCTGTTCGAAACTGCCCGCCGGGGCGTCGACCGATGGCGCGTAACCGCCGCCGAGGAACGCCATGAGCGCGAGTCCGGTCTCTCCGAAGTCGTAGTCGTCCTTCGGCCGGTTCCCGTCTCCGGAAGAGGTGCCCGAGCACTTCGTCTCTTCGCAGCGCTCGGGATAGCGGCCGGGCTTCCATCCGCCGTCCGCATGCTGGTGGCGGGCGAGCCACGAGAGACCGAGCAGAATCGCCCCCTCCGCCTTGAGCGTATCGCTCAGGGCGATGACGACTTCGCCCTTCCCGTCCGCCCGGCACGCGTGCACCGCGTCCACCACCGCCTGCATCGGCACGAATCCGCTCACGTTCATGCAGATCTTCGAGGCCCCGCGCGCCTTCGAACCCAGCCCGGAGATGTCCTCCGAGGGGCCGGGCTTCTCGCCGAGGAACGGCGTGAAACGGATCTTTCCGGCGACCGATTCCAGGCGGAACGCGAAGGTCCCCGAGGCCGACGGCAGCAGGGTGTCGACGAGGCCGCACTTCACGCAGGCCGGCTTCCCGTCCTCGCCTTTCACGGCCAGGGCGAGGGTGCGGATCTTCGCCTCGGCGGCCTTCGGGAGCGCTTCCACAAGCGAGCCCCAGAGGGAGTCGCCCGGGATGGCCACCAGCGCCGCGGGCCAGCCCGGGGGGGGGAATTCCTCGTCGATCGGCTTCTGCTTGAACTCGAACTTCACCGGGGCGACGGCGCGATCCCAGCCGAGGGCGACCACGAAAGCGCCGTCAAAGTCATTCACGGTGAGGGCCGGATCGCCCTTCGCCTTCGGAAGATCGGAGGCGTGCTTCGTGGCGTGCTCCATGGCGGAGGCGTTGTACTGCAGGATGCTGCCCAGCGCCTCGGCCACCCCCCGGACCAGCTCGTTCGATCCCGGGATGCCGACCGCCTCCCGTACGGCGGCGTGGGCGGCCTGCAGGTCGCGCGTGGCCACGCAGGCCCGTGCCAGGCCGTAGTGGGCGCTCCAAAGACTCTTCTCGATCTGCCCCTTGAACTCTCCCGTGGCCTTCTTGAAGTCCGCGACGGCCTCGGCGAATTTCTTCTGCCGCAGATAGGCCTGACCGCGCTGGGCGATGGCGGGACCGCGTTTGAATCCGTCGGGATCGTCGATCAGTTCGCTGTACTTCGCGATCGCCTTGTCGTAATCTCCCGCTCCGAGGTCGGCATTGGCGTTGACGAGCGTCTCCTCGTGCGCTTTCTGTTTCTCCTTGCGGGCGACGGCGGCGCGATCCGCCTGGGCATTCTGCCACAGGATCCACCCGCCGATCCCGAGGGCGATGAGGACGACCGCCGGAATGGCGATCATCATCATCTTCCGCATCTGCGCCTTCTGGCGGGCGGCCGCCTCCGGGTCGAACGCCTTGCGGCCGGGCCGGGTGCGGGCCGGGGCCGCCGGCCGGGCCGGCCCTTTCGCGCGCGGAGACGGACTGGCCGCGGTCTTCGCCGGTGGGGCGGGCGCCGCTGCCCGGGCGGCCGCGGCCCTCGGGGCCGACTTCGCCGCGGGAGCCGCGACGGGCACGCGGACCGTTCCGCCGCATTGGCGGCATCGCACCGCCTTGCCGGCCGCCGCCGCGGGAACGGCCAGCTTCGTCTTGCAGGCGGGGCAGGTGACACTCAGCGTACCGGTCGGGGGCGCGGGCATCCGGTCCTCCTGGGGGGTCGTGAGATGATATCAGCGTCCGTCCGGGCGAGTCAAGGGAGCGTCCTCTTGCTCCTCGCCCTCCTGCTCTCAGGTTGCGCGCCCGATCCCCCGCCCACCGCGGCCGCCAGGCCCTTCCGGTTTGTAAACGGGCCGGAGCCCGAGACGCTCGATCCCGCCCTGATGACCGACGTCTACGGAATCCGCCTCGCCGAGGCCCTGTTCGAAGGGCTCACACGTCGAAACCCCGCCGACCTCTCCGTCGAGCCCGGGATGGCGGAGCGCTGGGTCACTTCTCCGGACGGGCTCACCCTCACCTTCCACCTCCGCGAGGCGAAGTGGTCGGATGGCCTTCCCGTCACGGCCACCGACTTCGTGGAATCATGGAGGCGGGTTCTGTCCCCCGAGACCGGGGCGAAGAACGCCGCTCTGCTCTTTCCGATCCGCCGGGCCAGGGATTTCTTCGAGGGGAAGATCCGCGGGGGCCCCCCGATCGGAGTCCGGGCCGAAGACGACCGCACGCTCGTCGTCGAACTGGAGCGACCGACCCCCTGGTTCCTCGACCTCACCACCTTCCCGACCTTCTCCCCGGTGCCGATCCGAGCCGTGACGGCTCACGGCCCGCGATGGACCCGCCCCGAGAACATCGTCGTGAACGGCCCGTACCGCCTTGCCGAGTGGCGACTGAACGCCGGATTCACCCTTCGCCGGAATCCGGACTACTGGGAGGCGGCGGAGGTGAGGGGGGAGGAGGTACACGCCCTCACGGTCGCCGGCCAGGAGGCCGCCTTTCGGCTCTACCGGGCCGGAGAGGCCGACTGGGTCCCCCGGCTTCCGACCGCCCTGCTCGACGATCTCGTGAAACATCCGGACTTCCGGACCTGCCCGGCGCTGGCGACCGTCTTTGTGCGGTGTCGAACGAACCGTCCCCCTTTCGACGACGCGCGGGTGAGGCTCGCCTTCGCGCTGGCCGTGGACCGGGAGGACCTGTGCCGGACCCTCTTCGCGTCGAAGGGGGCGACCCCGGCGACCACGTTCGTTCCTCCCGGGTTCCCCGGCTACCCCCCGCCCCCGGGGCTCTCCCCGGATCGCGGACGCGCGCGGGCGCTTCTGGCCGAGGCCGGATTCCCCGATCCGTCCGCCTTTCCACCGGTGACGCTCCTCTGCACTTCCTCCGACGGACCGCGGCGGGTCTGCGAGTTCCTGCACTACGCCTGGAAGGAGGGACTGGGGGTGCAGGTGAACGTCGAGTCTCGGGAGTGGGCGGCGGTGATGGATGCTATGCGACGGGTGACCTACGATCATCTCGTCTACGGCCAGTGGGAGGCGGACTACGTTGAGCCCAGCACCTTCCTCGACATCTTCAGGTCCGGGAGCGGGAACAACCGAACCGGCTGGGCCGATTCCCGCTACGATGCTCTCCTGGACGAGGCGGAGGGGGCGACCGATCCGGAACTGAGGACCCGTCGCTATTCCGAGGCGGAGCGCCTGCTGGTGACGGAGGAGGCCCCGCTCATCCCGCTCTACTTCCCCGCGACGATGGGGCTGGTCCGGCCGGACATCCGCGGCTTCTTTCCGAACGCCCTGGACCGGCACCCGATCCGGGCCGTCTGGAGAGAATAGGTCGAATCCAATATTGGACACGCCTCCCGCGACTTGGATATCCTCTGCTCCGCCATGGGCTTCATCAAATCGATCAGCCGGGTCTTCGGACTCACCGAGCGGATGACGGTGATGGAGCTGGACGCCGCCGTGGCGCGCGTCCTCCGCGGGGCGATCGCGGGGGACGAGCACAGCGTCTCCCTCTCGGGCGTCCTGCAGAAGCGGGTGGGCCTCACGATCGAGGTCTTCAAGGAGGTCTACCGCGAACGCGGCGAGACCGGGCTCAGCGAACGAAACGTCCTCCGGGTCGCCTCGCGCGAAGTTCACGAGCCGTTGTCCCTCCTCGTCTACCTCGACTTCCTGTCCCGCGGCTTCATCGACCCTACGCGCGTCAAGGACCTGCAGTTCGCGCTCGAGCAGGAGGATACGGTCCGCATCGGCGAAGTCCACACGGCGAGCAACGCCATCCAGATGGAGGGACGCAACATCCTGGGACCGCTCACCTGCCAGTTGCGCGAAAGCGAGTCGTTCCACCGGAAGTCGCTTTTCCTGATCGGCCGGTGGGGCTCGGAAGCGGGCGGCCTGAACCGGGAGGAGACGGCGAAGCTCCTGTCCGAGTTTCAATGTCTGCGGGACCGTCAGGGCGCCTTCTCGGAGATCTATCAGCTCGATCTGGAGGTGACCGAGTTCAAGACGCAGGATCACGAAAAGTACGTCCCCTGCCGGGTGACGCCGCTCCGGTGGGAGACGGCGCAGGAGAAGGCGGACGAATTCCGCGAGGGGTGGGAGCGGGACCAGTCGAAAGGGAGCACCCAGAGCGAGGTCGCCTCGCTCGTCAAGTCGCTGACGCAGGCGGCGCGGCCCGCGACGTTCGGGGCGGCTCCTCCGGCGCCGCATCAGCCTGCGGTGCGCCGGGCCACGCGCGACGCCTATGACGAGATGCTGAGAGAGTTCGAGCGGTCGACGCATATCGACTTCAAGATCGTCCCGGTCCCCGTGCGCGAGGTCGACGGCCGGCCCGGCGAGCCGTCGCTGTACGTGGCGCTGTATCCCCCCACGCCGCACCTGCCGCTCTTCGCGCTCTTTCTGCAGCACCACTTTGCGAACATCCCCCTCACTCCCCAGGGGGCTTTCACCCTTCT
>JACPTZ010000032.1 GCA_016192525.1 Planctomycetota bacterium | reverse complement strand
GTTGACAGGCATCCCGCGAGAGTCCTCAAACCGGATGCCAGGGACCGATTCTCCCGCGCCTCCGCCTCCAGGTCTCGGACGGCCAGCGATACCGCCGCCGGCGTGCGTCCGTGCCGCCGCGCGATCTCCGAAGGCCTCAGCGGCGAGTGGAGACGAAGCGCGTACAGGCAGAGTCGCTTCCTCCTCCGGCTGCCGACCTCCGCGAAGATCCGGTTCACCGCGGCCTCCACCTTCTCCGGCGACGCCCGACCGAGTCGGCGGATCTGTGCCAGCGACGGCTCATGTCCAGGGTCAACCCGACCCTTCAGCAGCGCCCTGACCCTCCGCACGAACGCTTCTCCCCCCAGCGCCAGCCCCGCCACCGCCCGCTCGAATGGACTCACCGGCCTCTCTCCCTTCCCCGCCTCCACATACGCCCGGTACTTTCCCCGATCCCCTCCGAACTCCCCCAGGACCGACCGCGTCTCCACCCATCGGACGGCCCTCGGTCCTCCAACATAGTTCCGGTAGCTCGACCAGCCGTAGCGCTCCGCAGGTCGCGTCATCCTCGCGCGGTTCGGGTTCAGGTGAATGTACCGGGAGCATTCCTTCAGATACCTCTCCTCCTCGACGAGGATCGCCTTGTAGCGCCCCTGCCAGAGGTGCCCCACGCGGCGGTACCGGTGATTGAACCATCGGACGTAGTCGCCGTTGACGTGTCGCATCCACCGCGCCAGTCCGCCGCGCGGGGTCCGAAGGAGGAGGTGATAGTGGTTCGGCATGAGGCAGAAGGCATGCACTTCGAGAGAATCGGACTCGACGAGTCGGCCGAGGATGTCGAGAAAGTGCCTCCGGTCGTCATCATCGAGAAACGTGGCCATCCGCGCCACGCCACGAGACATGACGTGGTAGAACGCCCCCGCGAACTCCACCCGCGTCGCCCGGCCCATGCCCGAAACTCTACGCGATCATCGACCACCCCGTCAACTGAAATCTAAGGAGGCGGTCCGAGCCACCCCTCAGGGACAACGAGACTCGACAGCCCTGCGACTGTGGAATTCGTTGCAGAAAATGCCCAAGAGGGCAAGGTGCTGATACTCTTTGTCAAAGACGTAGCCGACCCCGGGGGATCGGACGCAGCAGGCCTGACAGTAGTGCCGTCCATCATCCCATCGCTCGATGACTACAAGGATGGTCCGTTGAAGGAGTTCACGAAAAACGTCATCTTTGTCGATAAAGATGCCAACGCGCTGACCATGGCCCATGAGATGGGGCACTATGTCGGCGGACTGTTCAAAGCCCCATTGGCCCACCAAGGGGGATTTTCCGGACTTCTTCCAATCCAGGACATAAGTACGTTTAGCGCCACGAACATCATGAGCTTCTTCCCCAAGCGGGGTCGGAGGGTCACTTTCCTGCAGGCCTTCAAGATGCAGCAGGTGGGCAGAACTCAGGATTAGGAGATGGATTTCGACATCAAGAACGGACTTCGATCTTTCCGCCTTCACAGTCTGACTGTGATCTTCTTCATCGTCGGTTCGTGGTGCAGATTCGTCGGAGGAGATACCGGAGTTTGGTACCAAGCCGATGTCACCTCCGCGGACCTCCAGAAAGCGGAGCTACGAGACTTCACTCTCCAGAGAGAACTGCTCGACGAAATCCGCGCGAACAAGGGTACCCTCCGAACTGGGGTCTTGTTGAACATCCTGCGATCTGATGAGGCGGCGACCCTCGTTCGACAAGAGAGTCTTCGCAGCTTTGCCGAAACTGCTCCCAGATGTTCACTTGTACTCGTGGCCGCGGGCCTGCACGATCCGCACCTGCACGATTTGGTCGATGCAGCGCTTGTCTCCGATACCCCGGATCTTCGAATAGCCGGAATCGTGGCAGCAACACACGTGGCCCAACAGTGCGGCGAAACACGATTCACAGAGCCGGTACTGATCACGCTCTCTTCGGACATGCCGGAGGAAGTTCGACAGATGGCGCTGGAGAGTATTGCCGTCGTCGCGAATCTCCGTTTCAAGCAAACCAAGAGTGCGGCATCCATCGTAAGCGGCCTCCTAGATGCGTGGCATTCCGAACGCAAGCGAAGGAGTTCAGACTGGATGAGGGCTGAATTGCTGTTAGCGCTCTACGAGGCTGGAGGCCACGTTAGCTCGGAAGAAATGCAGGAACTGACGAGGGACAAGACCTGCTCTCAACATATGGCATCTGTCTTGCGCCTCATACATCGCAACTTCCCCTCAAATGAGAAGGGTGTCGGGGCGCCAGATCCTTCCGCGAGCCAACACCTCGCATCGGATGGGATGCTTCCCGCAGCCGCCTCGCAGTCGCTCCGAGCGGAGCAGACACTGAAGTGCACGCCGGACGAAGCAGATGCATCGATGAGCACGACATCGCGACGCGAGACCGTCCCGAATCATGCTGAGAACGAGTCACCACGTGAGTACCTATTGAGATCCTGTGTAGCCTTGTCCATTGCTCTTGGAGCCATTCTGATTCTGTGGACTCTGCGCCCAGATGGCAGGAAGTAGTGGTCCGGTCCGTGTCTAAAGGTGTCAGTTTCCATGTGCGGTTCGAACCGTGATGGTTGTCGGATTCCTGTTGACCCCTCTGTCCGCATGCCCGCCCATCGTCCGTCCCAGTGTGCCCGGCATCGCCCCACCCTCATTACCGGTGGGCCCTTTTCGGGCTTTGCCGGTGGTCCTATTCTCTGGAAGTAGATCCATTTTTTGATCTGGATTTACTTCTTGAAGTACTTCCGGCGCGGGTGTGGAAAAGGCGCGGGCAGGGGAGAACGGGCGGGGGCGGAGGGGAGGGCGAAGGGGAGTCGGCCGAGGAGGCGAGGGGGGGCTCTGGAGGGGCGCCCGACTGGAACGGGGGTGCGCTTCCGATCCTCGACTCCAAAAAAGAACTCCGGTACATCCAAGGGGCCTTTAGACGGTTTACCCGTCACCCTCGGAGCACCGGAGCATGCCAGGAAGGCTACGCTGCGGTTGGACCGATTGCAAGCGATTCGTGAGCCGCACCAACGGCCGGAAGCGGTCCAAGGTCGCGAGTCGCCGTCTCCGCGGCTACTGCTCGGAACGATGCCACCTAGCGGCACGCCGGATCCAGAACCGCCGGGCCCAACGCCGCCGTCGCTCGCGGCTCCACGAGGCCTCCTGCGCCCGGTCGCTCGCCGCTCTCCGTCTCCGGGAGAGGCGCCGGCCCGATCCCTTTCGGCGGTCCCTCCCTCGATCCGATGCTCGACGCGCGGCGTGACGGCGCGCGGTCGGAGGCGGACCTCGCGGAACTCCTCTCCGGACGGACGCACCGCCCAGGCGTCGCCCTTCGGCCCGGCTCAGGACAGGCTTCCGCGACGCGCTCCACCTTCGCCTCCGCCGTCGAAGGCCGAACGGCGCCGGCGACATCGGCGTCCCCGGAACCGCCCCACGACCTGTCAGCCGTTCGCGTCGCTCCGCTTTTTCGATACCGCTGCGACCGCTGCCACGCCCGTGTCCTCCGCCCCGCGCACCTCCTGACCGCCTACTGCTCCGCCCCCTGCCGGGAAGCCTTTCGCCACGGGCGCCGGCGGCGCCTCCGTCGCTTCGCCTCGCTCGCGCGATCGCCCGAAGAAGTTCCAGCGCCGATCGACGCGAAGATGGCGAACATGCCCATCGACGCGCCTTTTCGCGGTCCCCCCCTTTGCTCCCGGGGCGCGGAAGACTATCCTCCGCGCCCACGAGCGAACGAACTCTCCCCGGCCGCGAACCGATCGATGTGACGCGCCTTCGCCGTCTCCCGAAGCACTTCGCCTGGATCGATCACCGCCTTCGCGATCGGCTCTCCGGACTCTCCCTCGAGGAGATCGCGATCCTCTTCTTCCTCCACCTCGCCGCGGATCCGAACGGCTGTTCCTTCTGGGCGGATTCCACCATCGCGAAGCGCCTCGGGCTTCGCGAAGGGGACATCGTCCAGGCGCGATTCGCGCTTCTCCAGAAGCGCCTCATCGCGTATCGCTACCCGCTCTATCAGCTCCTGGGTCTGGAGGACGCCGGTTCGACGGCCTCACGGCAAGAAGGCACGGGCGGGGACGCCCGCGCCACGCCTGTCCGCCATCCGTGTGGCGGAAGGGCCGGCGGAGAGACCCGCCCCACTTCCACGGAGGGCGCGCCGACATGAACGACGTCACCTTCGTCGAGGTCGCGCGCCTCTCCACCTCGCTCGCCCCGCTCCGCGGACCGCGCACCGTCCCCGCCGCGGAGGCGCCGCTCGCCCCGATGCCGCTCCGCGTCGCGCGCACTTCCGATGGCGGCTTCGAACTCCTCGACGGCTTCAAGCGACTCCGCCGATGGATCGCCGAGGGTCGTCGCGAGGTCCCCGTCGTTGTCGAAGAAGTCGACGGTCCCTCGATGAAGGCCCGCCTCCTCCAGGCCAACATCCCTCCCCGAACCGCGAGCCCGATGGACGAGGTCCGCGTCGTCCGTTCCCTCGCCGAGGAGAACAAGTTCTCTCCCGTCGCCGTGGCGCGCACCCTCGGCCACAAGCCGGCCTGGGTCAAGCGACGTCTCTCGATCGCCCATCGCCTCGCCGCGGAACTCGCCGCCCCGCTCGATCGCGGGACGCTCTCCTTCTCGCTCGCCCTCGCCCTCTCCGATTTCCCGAAGTCGGAACAGGTCCGTCTCGCGGAGGCGGCCTCGCGGCATCGCCTCTCTCTCGCCGAGGGCAAGGCCTTCCTCGCCACCTGGCGCGCCGTCCCGGACGGGGCCCTTCGCGAGGCCCTCCTCGCCGATCCCCGGAGCGCCCTCCCGAAGTCCCCGGACCAGGGCGCCTCCCCCCTCAGCTCCGACGCCGCCGCGATCGAAGCCCGCTTCGACGCCATCGAGAAGGCCCTCGATGCCTTCCCGGAAGTCCTGCCGCCCGATCTCACCGACCCCGAAC
>JACPTZ010000197.1 GCA_016192525.1 Planctomycetota bacterium | reverse complement strand
TTGTGCGAGTCGAACGCGATATACTGCATGACGCTGCGCCTCCTTTCCGCGGCGTTAGCCGCTTTGGGTTTCCACGCGCAGGGTAACGGACCCGCGCATGGAGGCGCAGCACTTTCATAACATCATCCCGAGGAGCCGCCCCCCGCTTGGGCGGCGACGAGGGATCCGGCGTGGACTCCCCCGTTTGCTCCGCAGTGCGTGTCGCGGGATGGTCCTCGGAAGGACACGGCGGCGTCCGGATAACGCCGACTTCCGACTCCTGGCCGTCGACTTCTGACTTCCGACTTCCGACTTGCCACCGGCCCCATGTCCATCCCCCGCGCCCTCTCCTTCGACGCCGGCAACACCCTCCTCTACATCGCCCCCTCGGTGGGCGAGGTGTATGCGGAGGTGACCCGCCGCTTCGGCGGGACGGCCACGCCGGCCCAGCTGGAGCAGTGGTTCTTCGAGGGGTGGGACCGGTCCGCCCCGCGGCGCGGGACGCCTGAGGACCCTCTCGCCTCCTCCGCGGCGATCGAGTACGAGATGTGGACCCGGATCGCGCGGCATGTCTACCCGCACCTCGACGGGATTCAGGCTGGCTTCGAGACCTGGTTCGGGGCGCTCTACGAGAGTTTCGGCGAAGGCGGTTCGTACGCCCTTTACCCGGACGCGCTCGCCTGCCTCGAGGCCTGCCGGGCGCGGGGTCTGAAGATGGCGGTCTGCTCGAACTGGGACCCGCGGCTTCACGCGGTGATTCGGGGCCTCGGGCTCGGCGAGTTCATGGAGGGGGTGCTGCTCTCCGCCGAAGTGGGTCGACGGAAGCCGGCGCGGGAGATGTTCGATCGCACCGCCGAAGCGCTCCGCTGCCGGCCGGAGGAAGTCCTGCACGTGGGGGACACCTGGTCGGACGACGTGGAGGGCGCCCTCGCGGCGGGGATGCGGGCCTGCTGGCTGAACCGGGACGGGTCCGAGGCGCCGCCGGGGGGAAACGGCCGGGTGCTTCAGATCAAGTCGCTCGGGGAGTTGGTGGCGATGACTCAGTGAACAAGCCTCGGGGGCCCTCGATTGGCCTCACTCCGAACACGATTGGACCCGTCTCGCGCGCCCCGGAGGGGCGCCAGAAAATAGCCGGGGGTGAAACCCCCGGCAAGTAGGGCCGCGGAGAAACCAGCCCCGAAGGGGCGGCAGAGTCTCCGTTCGAAACAGGCGGGCCCAGGCGAGGCGCCCACAGTTCGGGGTAATCTGAGTGCATCCGAAGAGATTGCATTCGGCCCCGCCGATGGTAGCGTCACCCTGTCTCCGGTTCGGAGCCGGCGCACCATGGCCGATCCCCACCTCGACGCCCTCGACAAAGACACCCGCGGCCGGGTCGAAGAATTCCGGCGCCGCCCTCGCACGTCCCTGCTGACCCTCCTCTTCACCGACCTCGTCGGCTCCACGAAACTCAAACAGGATCGCGGCGACACCGAGGCCGTCGCCCTCATGCAGGCCCACGCCGCGGTGGTCCGCGAGATCCTCTCCGGTTTCGCCGAGGCCGAGGAGATCTCCACCGCGGGCGACGCCTTCTTCTGCATCTTCTTGCGCCCGTCGGATGCCGTCGTCTTCGCCCTCCGGCTTCAGGCCCGCACGCGCGAGGAATTCACCCGCCCCGGCGTCGCTCCCGCGACGCACTCCAACTGCGCTTCCGCGACGCACTCCGGCGGCCTTTCGGTCCGGATCGGGATCCACCTGGGCGAGGTCATCATTGAAGAATCGCCGGGTGCGGCGAAGCCCCGGGATCTCTTTGGCCTGCAGGTCGACGCGGGGGCGCGCGGACAGTCCCTCGCGGACGGGGGACAGGTCCTCCTCACCCGGTCCGTCTTCGACAACGCCCGGCAGGTCCTGAAGGGGCGCGATCTTGGAGTGCGTCGCGGAAGCGACGCACGGAGCGGAAGCGACGTTGGAGTGCGTCGCGGAAGCGACGCACAGTGCGACGATGCCGCGCCTCACCGGCCGGGGGCATCCGCCTTCGCCAAGGCTGCGGCGGACGCTCAGGATGGCAGTGCCGCAACTTCCTGCGATGTCTCTGACCGGTCCCGGACAGGCGGGACGCCTGTCCTACAGCCGCTCGTCCGGCTGAACCACGGCCCTTACCTGCTGAAGGGGCTGGATGACCCCATCGAGGTCTGCGAGGTCGGCGAGGAGGGGCTGGCCCCGCTCCGGGCGCCCGGCCCGTCGGAGAAGGCCCGCCCGGCCGACATGTCCGAAGAGGAGCTCGGCTGGCGCCCCGCCCCGGAGACCAAGGTCCCCGGTACGGCATGGATGCTCGTCGAGAAACTGGGCGAAGGCGGCTTCGGCGAGGTCTGGCGCGCCCGTCATCCGCAGATGAAGGAGACCCGCGTCTTCAAGTTCTGCTTTATGAAGGATCGTCTCCGCACGCTCCGAAGGGAACTCGCGATCTTCCATCTCCTCCGCGGGAAGGTGGGAGACCACCCGAACATCGTGAAACTCCACGACGTCTTCCTCGATTCGGGGCCCTACGATCTCTCCATGGAGGATGTGCCGGGCCGGAACTTGCGGGAATGGCTGGAGGGAAACGGGGAATCCGTTTCTTCTTCTTCTGTTTCTGCCTCTGCTGTCTCCGTCCAATCCAAAGTCCAAAATCTGACGCGACTTTGTCATCCCGAGGAGCCGCCCTCCGTCCCGGCGGCGACGAGCGATCTGTTCGCGCAAAAACTGCTGCCCGTCCACATTACCTGTTCCCGGAGGCCTCGGGAACGGAGGTTCGAGTAGGCGGGGGTGAATCGCGCGAACAGATTCCTCGCTTCGCTCGGAATGACAAAGTCGCGCCAAAATCCAAAATCCTGCACGCCCTTTCCATCCGCGCCAAACTCGATATCGCCGCCCAAGTCGCCGATGCCTTCGCCGCCGCGGCCGCCTCCGGCGTGATCCATCAGGACGTCAAGCCCGATAACATCCTCGTCGACGAATCCGCGCCGCCATTCCCCTCGGGGGCGCCGCGCGTCAAACTGGCCGATTTCGGCGTCGGGCGCGTCGTCAACGAGGAATTTGTCGGCAAGCTGACCCTCACCGGGATCGGCCGGAGCATCGTGCTCACGACGCAGTCCGGCTCCGACACGGGCACGCTCCTCTACATGGCCCCGGAGCGCCTCGAAGGGAAGCCCGCCACGCCGCGGAGCGACCTCTACTCGCTGGGCGTGGTCCTGTTCCAGATGATCTCCCGCGACCTCGACCGGGCGGTCACGCTGGACTGGGAGGCGGACGTGGCGGACCCCACGCTCCGCGGCGACTTGAGGAAGGCGCTGGCCGGCCCCCCCGCCAAACGCTTCGCCGGTGCCGCGGAGTTCGCGGGGCACATGCGGGTGTTTTCACATCGACAGTGTTGGCGCAGGGAGTGGCAATCGACACTGTGGGGCCTGCTTCTTCTGGCCATTCTCGCCTTTGTTATTTTGGATCCGGGCTCGAGTGCCTCGATGACATTCATGTTCTCAGTAGTTGGGATCGTTCTCGTCGGGGTGCTCGGCATAACGGCAAGGGACTCATTCCTCCAGGAGAAAGAGCGTGCTCTTCGGGCAAGAAACCTGCAAGTTCTACGCGAGATGAATGAGAGAGCGATGACGCTGATTCGTGGGTTATCGACTCCAAAGACACCGCCAGAATAGCGCACTGGCGGTCCGGGGTGGATCGAAGTCTAGACCGTCACCCTCGACGGCAAAGCGGAGTGGCGCGACTCCGAGAAGGACGCCAACGGCCTCCCCAGAAAGGTCGGCGCCATTCTGGATCGCTGGGAGCGGGACATCCCCGCCCGCCATCTGTGTGGCGGGGGGATGCGCGTGAACCTCGACACCGGCGAGATGGAGCGGATCCCGACGCCGGGGCCGGCCTACCCGGCCGACCCCGTGATTGGGCCGACGTGCCAGTAGCGCATCGGCCGGCTCGCCCTCAGAGCCTGAGATGAAATGCGCCGACGAGCGAGGTGTCAGATTGTCATCCTGAGCCCTGCCCGCCTCCGTCCGGCGGGCAGGGCGAAGGATCACCAGTACTGGACCGGAGTTGGCGCATGCGCTGGTGATCCTTCGCGTCGGGCTGCGCCCGACGCTCAGAGCCTGCCCTGAGCGCAGCGAAGGGATGACAAGTTCGGGCGTTGGTCGTCCGGTGACATTTCTTCTCAGGCCCTCAGGCAAAGATCAGGCGATGACCCCTCGGCTTTGGGATCGGGTCCTTGAATTCTCTCGCGGTCTTGATCCAGAGATCGATCGCCTTCTTCAGATGGGCGAGGGCGGTCTTGTGTGCATCGCCATGGGCCATGCACCCGGGAAGTTCAGGCGCTTCCGCGATGAAGGCCCGATCCTCTTCGCTCCAGTAGATGATGACCTCGTACTTGTCCATCATGGAGCACCTCCGAGCCTGTACTTCAGGAGGACCTGTCGAACCTGCCGGACCTGATACGGTTTTGCCTTGCTGCCGTCTCTTTGCAGGTTGATCTTCTCCTCG
Organism: Planctomycetota bacterium; assembly: GCA_016192525.1. Taxonomy (GTDB): domain Bacteria; phylum Planctomycetota; class MHYJ01; order JACPTZ01; family JACPTZ01; genus JACPTZ01. The sequence continues at coordinate 3,906 of JACPTZ010000197.1, read as the reverse complement.
ACTCCATCCCTTCGGAAAACGTGATGACTGCCGCTGACGCGCATGTCGAATCCCAGACGATGGAGGAGACTGCACAGGTCGTCGAACGCGACATTCGCGTCCGATTGACGGCTCAGGATGGCCCAGACGACCCTCTCGTGCTTCCCCATGATCCAAGCGTATTCACAGGACCCCTGCAATTCAATGGAAATCCTCCCGATGGGGGGAGAGCTGGCACGCGCCCGCGCGGAATTCCCATCCCGCGTTTCCGCCTCCGAGCCCGCAACGTAGAATGTAGGCTGTAGTCATCGGTCGAAGGAGACCGTCGACGGGAGACAAGCATGGCCGAGGCCGCGATCCGCGGAATATTCAGGAAGGGACGAATCCGGCTCCTCGATCCGGTGCCGGTGGACGGGGAGACTCCTGTTCTCGTCGTGTTTCCGGACCCGGCAAGAGGGCGGGAGGCGCGGCGTGCCTGGCTGACGGCATCCCGCCAAAACTTTCTGGAGGGATACGCCCGCGGGGACGCGGTGTATGACAGGCTATGAGCGCGGGGCCATCCTGCTGATGGAGTTCCCGTTCCCGTCACAAGAGACCACGAAGCGGCGACCCGCTCTGCTGCTCGCCGAGGTGGATGCGCTCGATGTCGTCGTGGCTCAAGTCACGAGTCGAGCCCCGCGCGGACGGTTCGATATCCCCCTCACCGCGGGAAAGGCAGGCGGACTCCTGCTGCCGTCCTGCGTGAGAGTCGACAAGATCGCCACCCTTCCCAAAGCGGACGAGCGACGCGTACTCGGAGCCGTCTCGCGCCACGAGTGGAAGACGGTCCGGGCCGCCCTGCGCGCCTTGTTCGACCTCTCTTCCTGAAGAAGGTCGGCGCCATTCTGGATCGCTGGGAGCGGGACATCCCCGCCCGCCATCTGTGTGGCGGGGGGATGCGCGTGAATCTCGACACCGGCGAAATCGAGCGGATCCCGACGCCGGGTTCGGCGTACGCGGACGACCCGGCGATCGGGCCGACGTGCAAGTAGCGCCGGAGGTGCGTGAGAATCCAGCCCACGGCGCAAGCCGTGGGTCCACCCGGCGCCCGCCGGTGCGAGCCCCGTAGGGGCGAAAGAAGCGCCAGGCTCGGTCAGGCCGTGGACGGACAACGTGAGGACCCCACTGGCCGTCGCGCGTGTTGTTCCTTCGCCCCTCCGGGGCTGGGGCTTGGGGGGGGGGCTTTTTCCCACGGCTTACGCCGTGGGCTTGAATCTGACGCCCCGCCACAAGGATGGCGGGCAGGCGCTCCGCGGCTGGTCACGCCCGGATCGAGACGGATGGCGCACAGGCATTGAGGGGACGGGTTCATCGCCTCCGCGTCTGATTTCCGATCGCGTCCGCGCGTCTCCGCACTTCGGGATCCGGATCCTCGCGCGCCGCTCGTTCGAGGGCGTCGCGGGCCTCGGCATCCAGGGCGCGGGCCTCCGCCTCAGAGAGATCGGGCAGGATCCCGAACTCGCGGATCAGACGGGAAGGGTACTCGTCGCGCGGGAGCCGTCCGAGGGCGAGGTCCCGGTCGCAGGCGTCGCAAAAGGAGTACGGGACACGGGCGAGGAGGAGGGCCGGGAGGAAGTTCGCGAGGATCGCGCGAGCGTCGACCCGCTTGTACATCACGCAGCCGGGGTTGTTGCAGTGGACATCCTCCGGGTACGCGTGGTCCGGGTTGCGGACGAGGCCCATCGCGTGGCCGAACTCGTGAACGAGGACGGTGCGTTCGATCCGCCGCGAGGTGACCCAGAGGAAGGCGAGGCGGCGGACTTCCCGCGTGTAGATGGTGATGAACTCGAAATCGGTCCCGGGCCAGAACTCGGTCGAGTGATGACAGTAGCCGCGGAGTTCCGGCCGGGCGGCATCCGACGGACAGTAGAGAACGTACGCGAAGGCGATCGACGCGTCGCCGACCGGTGGCCGGTGCGCCGCCGTGAGGGCCGCGATCTGGTCCCGCGAGCCGGTCCACGCACCCTCCAGTCGGATTTCCTCATCCACCTCGACCTCGACTCCTCCGGGCTTGTCGCAATACCGCTCCAGCGTCTCGCGAAGGGCGGCCAGGGCCTTCTCGCCCGGCGCCCAGCCGGTGACGTAGTCGATCTCCACCCGAAGTCTTTTTTTCGTCTCGGAGGAGCACAGGCCCCGGTCGACGATGGTGCGGTCGAGGAGGAACCCGGTCCGCCGCGGGACGGGGACCCTGAGGAGCGCGGCGCACCCGCTCGCGGCGAGGACCAGCAGGGCGATGGCGGCCGTGCGAGAGACAAGAAGGAGCGCCTTCAACGCCGGATTCCTTGCGTCGCGCCGAACGGAGGCGCGACGCTCGGAATGACACCCTTGCGCCTTGTTTGTCTCCGGGGCCTCGGCGTCCTGGCGTAAGGCTGCTTCGCGTCCTGTCGCGGCGCTCATGTCGGACAGCATATTCCCTTTCCCCGCCCCTGTCGAGCGTCGCTTTGCGCGCGGCTCCGCGTTTCGGTGGACCCCCGTCCGCCGGGGGGCCTATAATGCCCGCCATGCGACACGTCGTCATCCTGGCCGGCGGGGGAGGCACCCGCTTCTGGCCTCTCAGCACTCCTGAGCGGCCCAAGCAGTTTCTCCGCCTCTTCGGTCGGCGCACGCTCCTCGCCGACACGGTTGCCCGGTGCCGCGGTCTCGTTCCGCCCTCGCGGACGTGGGTCGTCACGAACGCGGCGCATGTCGCCCTGACCCGTCGCGAGGCGCCGACGATTCCCGCCCGCCAGATCCTCGGCGAGCCGGTGGGGCGGAATTCCGCCGCGGCGATGGCGCTTGCGGCCCGAGTGATCGGCGAGATCGATCCGGCGGCCACGCTCCTCTTTCTCCCCGCCGATGCGCACATCCCGGATGCGGCGGCGTTTCGCGACACGGCCCGGGTGGCCCTCGACTTCGCCGAGGCGCCTCGGACGTTCGTTACCCTCGGCATCACGCCGACCTTTCCCGCGACGGGGTATGGATATCTCGTGCCCGTTCCTGGCCCCGGCCCCTCGTTACGCCCTCCTTCGCGGCCTCCGGCCGCTTCGGAGGGCTACTCGGGGCCTCGGGGGAAAGGGGCCGCCGACGCACGTGGCCTCGCTTCCATGGCGGTCGTTTCGGAGGGCTGCGCGGGGCCTCGGGTGTCGAACATGGCGTCTCCGCGCGGTCCCCAGAGGTCACGGTCTCAAGCGCTCCCCCTCGCCCGGTTCGTGGAGAAGCCCGTGGCCTCGAAGGCCCGCCGACTCCTCCGCGCCGGGGCCCGCTGGAATGCGGGCATCTTCGCCGGCCGGGCGGACGCCTTCGATGAGGCGTTCGAGGAGTTCCTTCCTCCAGTGGCGCGCGGCATGGTCGCGGCCGGAAGGGAGTGGCGCCGGGGTGAGAAGCTGTTGGCGCGCGGCCTCAGGGCCGCTTATGCGCCGCTCCCCTCGATCTCGATCGACTACGCCGTGATGGAGCCGGCCTCCCGCTCCCGCGACTGGCATCTCCTCACGGTTCCCGGCCGCTTCGCGTGGTCGGATGTCGGGACGTGGAGGGCGCTGCGCGACCTGATGACTCTTGATCCGGACGGGAATGCCGTTCGCGGCTCCCACGAGGGCCACAGCAGGGACTGTCTCCTCATGGCCACGCGGGGTTCGCACGTCAGCGTCTCTGGCGTCCACGATCTGGCCGTCATCTCCTCTCCCCGGGCCACGCTCGTGGCCCGCCTCTCCGAGGCGGAGCGCGTGAGGGAAATCCCCGAGGCCCTGGCGAGAGGACGCGGCCGCCGGGCCGGCGCGGGCCTTCATGTGGGCGTGGACACCGTGGGGTGCCGGGTCGAGGCGAACCGGTCTCACGTCGTGGGCACTCTCGGCGTGCGCGACCTGAAGATCCGAGTGACCTCCAAGGGGGCCGAGGTGTCGGGCTAGCCGG
>JACPTZ010000222.1 GCA_016192525.1 Planctomycetota bacterium | reverse complement strand
TCTCGCTCGCGGAGGAGATGTGCGACCGGATCGAGAGAGATTCGAAGATCGCCAAATCGGAGAAAGACAAGCTCGACGGCCTCCGCGCCGCGCTCCTCAAGAGCAAGATCGACGTGGAGCGCGATCCGGTCAAGAAGGACACCCTCATCGACCAGGCCATCGTGAAGTACCGCAATGCGGTCAAGGCCGGCCCTGACGACGCCAAGGCCAAGTTCGATCTCGGCGATCTCCTGGTGATGAAAGGTCGCAATCTCACGTCCGCCATCGACCGCGAGACCGATTCAAAGAAGGTCGGGGAGCTGCGAGCCAGCGCCGCAACCGTTTTCCAGGAGGCCGAGCGCTTCTTCGAGGACCTCATTCGGGCGTTCAACGCCCAGAAGCCGAGCAACGAACAGAAGATGAATCTCATCCGATCCCGCTACCAGCTCCCGGTGGCCCAGTTTTTCCATGCCCTGGCCTACGAGAAGGGCAAGCCCGACCGCGAGAAACTCCTGAAAGATTGCATCAAGAACGTCATTGATTTTCTCTGGGACTACGATCAGTACATCGTCGGGTACGAACTGGCCGTCTATCAGGGGAGGGCCTACGTGGAGCTGAAGGACTGGCAGAAGGCGAAGGAGGCCTTCGGGCCGGTCATCAAGGCCTTCGACCAGCTGGAGGGGTTGCCGGACGACAGCGCCCGGCGGCTGACCAGCATCATTCTCCAGGCCTACTACTACCAGGCGATGGCCTACAACGAGATGAGGACGAACGACGGATGGAAGGCGGTCATCGAGCTGGTGGACGACATGGTCAACACCTTCACCCCGAAGGTCTTCAATCTCGAGGGCACCCGCGATCTGGCCCGCGCCGCCCAGCTCGAGAAGGCCAAGGCCTATCACGACCTCGGGGACACGGGCAAGGCGGTGGGCCTCGCCCTCGAGGTGTCGGAGATGAAGCCGGAGTCGTTCTACACGTTCAAGGCCAAGGAACTCATCAGCGGGTGGGGGGGACGGGTCGGAAAGGTGGCGCCGAACATCCTGCTCTCCATGATCGAGGGGTCGAAGTCCCAGGGGAACTGGCTGGCGGTCGCGGCCCTCGGTCGCCGTTTGGTCCGCGCCTCGGCGGCGGACAAGGAGGAGGCCAAGTGGGCTTCTCTCGGCTGGATGAACGTCGGGCTCGGCTACCAGTCGCTTCTGCGGTGGTACGAGGCGGCGATCGCCTTCGAGATCGTCTACAGGAAGTACCGGTCACGTCCCGAAGCCGCGGAGGCCGCCTATCGGTGCGCGCAGTGCTTCTCGAAGATGAAGGCCATTTCGGCGAGCGAGTTCGACAAGAATCACTATCTGGAGGCGCTCAAGGCTCTGTCCTCACCGGAGTTCAAGGACAGTCCGTACCAGAACAACGCCCAATTGATTGTCGCCGAATCGAAGGAGGACGCGGGGGACTATCTCCCGGCCGCCCAGGACTATCTCTCGATCCCGAAGGGGGCCGAAGTGTACGAAACCGCGCTCTCCCGGGTGGGGCGCTGCTATTTCCTGCACGCCGAGAAGCAGTGGAAGGCGGGGCGAAAGGAGGCGGACGAGGCGAAGAAGAAGTCGCTGCAGGACGAGGCGATGAAATACTTTCCGGAGGCGGAGAGGCAACTGCTCTCGTACATCGACTTCACCGTGAAAGACCAGACGATCAACACCGACCTTCTGGCCCGCCGGAGGGAGCTGGTCTTCATGTGCAAGTACTACATCCTCAAGATCTACCTTCATGAGGCGGTCGCCCGGCAGAAAGACGCCCTCAAGGTGACGGAGGAGATCGACAAGGTGTACGACTCCGACAAGGACAAGATCGTGGCGACCTGGTACTACCGGGTTCGCGCGCACATCGCGCTCAAGGACTTCAAGTCGGCGGAAGAGGCGGCCCATGCGTTCATGAAACGGTTCCAGGAGTCGGCGCGGGCCCTGGACGTGCTGCAGGAGGTGGCCGCCGCCTTCGACGCCGTCGCCCTCGAGAAGCCGGACGCCCCGGAGGGCAAGGAGGCCGCGGAGAAGGCGGCCGTGTGGTTCAAGGCGTGGCTCGACGAGGCGCTCGCCCGGACGCAGCCCGGTCAACCGAGCCCGGTCAAGGCGGAGATGGCGGGCCAGATCGCGGACAAGTTTTTCGTTCTCGGAAAGGCCGCCGCCGATCCGGCGAAGCGCCGCGAGTACTTCACCTCGGCGGAGAGCCTTCTCCGCAAGATCGTGACCGGGAAGTTCCCCGGGAAGCCCCAGAGCAAGCCGGGCGAGGAGTGGAAGTGGCGCTGGAAGTGGTGTCAGACCCTCTCCGGGACCGAGCGGTACGAGGACGCCGTCGGCGAGTATGAGGGCCTTTGCGCGGAGATGGCCAGGTCCAACAACAGCGCTCTGGGGACGCTCTACCTCGATCTCGTCGACCAGTACGTCGCCCTCGCGAAGCAGCCCGGAACGGCGAAGGCGCTCAAGGACTCCACGCTGACGAAGGCGACGGAACTGCTGACGAAACTCCTCGGTTCGCTGAAGAAGCACGATCCCTTCTGGTGGCAGTGCACCTACAACTATCTCGTCGTGCTCACGCTCCAGGGGGAGTACGACCAGACGGGGGCCTACATCGGCAGCCTCAAGATGCAGTATCCGAATCTCGGCGGGGAAGCGTGGAAGCAGAAGTTTCTCGATCTGGAGAAGAGCGTGGCGGCGAAGCTGCCTCCGAAGTAGGCAGGCCGGCCGGCAAACCGGGCGATGGACGGGAGAAGGCGATGATGAAACGAACGAGCGGCCGGGGGATGGCGTGGGTCCTTGCCCTGTTCCTCGCCGGAGCGGCGCGGAGTGCGGCGGCGGAGGAGCCGGACGTCATCACCGACAGGAACGGGAAGAAGATCGAGTGCATCATCCAGAAGGAGGACGCCAACTACATCAACTACGGCATCCTTGTGGACGGGAGACTGGGCGGCGGGTCGAGCAAGATCAAGCTGGATGACGTCAAGGACATCGAATACGGGGAGCAACCCGGGGATTTCGGTTCCGCCACCCGCGCCACCCAGGAAGGCGAATACGAGAAGGCGCTCCCGGCGTGGGACAAGGTCCTGAAGGACGCCAAGGGGGGTGGACGCGCCCTCTTCGCGCCGCATGCCCTCTACTGGCGCGGGTACTGCTACGGATGTCTGGGGCAACCCTCGAAGGCGGCGGCCGAACTGGGCGCGCTCTTCAAGGACTATCCGGACACCCGCTTTCTCCGCGAAGGGTTCCCGATGTACGTCGACGCCCTCATCGGCACCAGGGACATCGGGGGGGCCAAAACGGCGGCCAAGCAGATGGAAGAGGCGGTGAAGAAGGCCCAGCTGGGGAACGAACTCCAGGCCCGGGCCCAATTCCTGAACGCAAAGTGTCTCGAGGCGGAGGGGAAGTTCACGGACGCCGCCACGGCCTACGGGCGCGTCCAGTCCTCGGCCTCCAGTCTTCCCATCGGCGAGGAGGCGGCCGTCGCCAAGGCCCGCTGCATGTTCCTCGACAACAAGGTGAGCCAGGCCCAGTCCGAGTATCAGCGCATCGCCGATGCGGCGAAGAACCACGCCGCCCTCGCCGGCGCCTGGAACGGGATCGGCGACTGTCTCAGCAAGACCGCCGAGGGCACGGCCGACCCCAAGGCCAAGGGGGAAGTCTATCGGGAGGCCCTGTTCGCCTACCTCCGCCCGGTGGCCTGTTACGCGCCGGATGGGGACGCGAGCGGAACGGCGGCGGAAGAGCACGCCAAGGCGCTCTTCCACGCCGCGCGCTGCATCAAGGTGCTGATCGGGGGGCTGCCGGCCGACAAGCGGGAGGAATACACCCGCTGGGGCGGCGAGCTCAAGCAGGAAGTCATCACCACTTATCCCTCGAGCCCGTGGGCCGCGAGGGCGAAGGCGGAACTCGGCGGGTTGTAGGGGGCGGGCGGATTTCGCTTGCGCGTTCCGGGGCGCTTTACCTAGAATCGGTTTTTTCCGGCCTGACCGGGAAGTATCTGATCGACCTGTGGAGGTGTTCGATGCCGCGGAACCGCAAGATATGGACCGGTGCGCTCCTGATGCTCGCGCTCTGTTTCGTCACCTCTCTGGCGTTCGGGCAGGAAGCGGCGGGAGGGGAGACCGCCGCGGCCAAGGACAAGTCTCTCTGGGACCTTCTCAAGGCGGGAGGGTTCGTCGGATGGTGCATCATCGTCACCTCCATCGCCACTCTGGCGCTCACGATTGAGTTCTGCGTGAGCCTCCGCCGGGACAAGCTCTGTCCGCCGGAACTGGTCGGCGAGCTCGAGGCCCTCATCGACGAGGGACAGTTTGAGGAAGCCCTCCAGGTCTGCGAGAACGACCGCTGCTTTCTCACCAACGTCGTGGGGGCGGCGCTCGCGAAGGTGGGGATGGGGTACGACGAGATGGTGAAGTCGATGGAGGAGGTCGGTTCGGAGGAGGCCTTCAAGCTGAACGCCAAGATCTCCTACATGTCGCTCCTCGGAAACCTGGGACCCATGCTCGGGCTGCTCGGAACGGTCACCGGGATGATCGGGGCCTTCACGATCATCGAAAGGACCACCTCTCCCACCCCGGCCCTGCTGGCCCGCGGGGTGTATGAGGCGCTCGTGACCACGGCCGAGGGGCTGTTCGTCGGTATTCCGGCCCTGACGGTATTCTTCATCTTCAAGAACCGCGTCACCTCCCTCGTCCTCCAGGTCGGCGGCGTCTGTTCCGAACTGGTGCAGCGGATGAAGGAAGTCCAGAAGTAGGCGGCGGAACGGACGAAGGCACGGCAGGAATGGCCATCAAGCGACACGAGGCGATGGAGAATGCCGGCTTCAACATGACGCCGATGATCGACATTTGCTTTCAGTTGATCATCTTCTTCATGCTGGCGACCGACATGTCGCAGCAGAATCTCGAGGCGGTGATCCTCCCGGACGCCCGCACGGCCGACGAGGACAAGAAGCCGGACAAGGACCGGCTCGTCGTCAACATCTGCCACGATAACGAGGGCGAGGCGGACAACTGCGACCTGTACCGGAAGAGCCGTGAAGCCCGCGGGTTCTACTGCATGAACGAGAAGCACTGGGTGATCAAGATCAAGCGCAAGAAATTCGCGATCCCCGCCCTGGCGAAGGAACTCGAAGTCCAGGCGGCCATGCTGCGCGACGCCCAGAATCCTGAAATCTCGAACCGGCCCATCATGATCCGGGCGGACGGGTGCGCCCCCTACGAGCAGGTGCAGAACGTCATGACCGAGTGCGGACGCTACGGCATCTGGAAGATCGAGATCGGGGCCCGGGTCCCGGAGGGGACGGAATGAAGATCAAACAGCAACCCGAAGAGACGCCCCTCGAAACGAACATGACGCCGATGATCGATATCATCTTTCAGCTCCTCATCTTCTTCATGTGCTCCATTCATTTCAAGGCCCTGGAAGGCAAACTGATGTCGTACCTCCCCAAGGACAAGGGGATGAAGACCTCGGTGGCCACGCCTCAGCTGAACGAGATCACGGTCGACGTGGAGTTCGACGAAGCCACGAAGACCAGCAAGTATTTCGTGGGGGAGAGCACCTACACCGACGTCGACCAGGTGATCGACGTCGTCCAGAAGGTCTACGACCAGTTCCGCGATCAGCCCAAGCCGGCCCCGGTGAAGCTCCGGGCCCAGCCGAAGGTTCCCTGGCGCGACGTGATCGCCGTCGTCGACGGCTGCAAGAAGCGCAACATCACCAACGTGGAGTTCCAGGCCGCCCCGCCTCCGAGCACGCCGAACTAGCCCCCCCCCTCCGCGCCTCCCTCCGCGTCCTTTCTCCGCGCCTCCGCGTCTCCGCGTGAATCCCTCCGCGTCTCTCCGTTCCCTCCCCCTCCGCCCCTCTCCGTTCCCTCCCCCTCCCCGTCTCCCCGTTCCCTCCGCCCCGGGTTCATTCCAAGTTCCCCCCGATTCTTGCCGATAGAACCGAAGACGCCCGGCGGCCTCTTCGGACGGGGCCGCACCGTCGCGCCGCCCGTGTCCGCGCCGCGCCGGATCCGTCGCGGGCGCAGCCTTCGACGTTTCCGCCACGAGGAGACCGTGACATGACTCGTCCCGCACCGTCGTGGATCGCCCCGCTGACCCGCCGCGCCGCCGCGGCGGTCGCCCTGGCGACGCTGGCCGGCTGCATGCGGCCTTACGGCCCTCCGCCTCCGCCGCCTCCGCACTACGGGCCCCCTCCGGGCGCCGTCCAGGCGCCGCCGAACGGGCTCGACAACGACGTGGAGGCGCTCCGCGGGGAGATCGCGCGCCTCGAACGGGAGGTCGGCCGCGGCGGGAGCGTGAACGATCGCGGCGGCCCCGGGCTCCTCGCCCGCCTCGAAGGGCAGAGGCAGTCCGAGGACGAGCAGAACAGGATGCTCGCCCGCCGCTACTACGAGGTTGGCGCCAAGCTGTTCCAGGACGGGAACTACGTCCAGGCGAAGGACAACCGCGAACTGGCGGTCCAGAAGGACCCCGGCCTGGAGG
>JACPTZ010000211.1 GCA_016192525.1 Planctomycetota bacterium | reverse complement strand
GCGTTGTAGACCTTCGCGTGCTCCGCGTAGTTGATGTATCCGCTGTCGATGCAGAGCGGAGTCGAGCCCGAGTAGAGGAGGAACGAGGTCTCGTCCGGGTGCTCGTGACCGCCACCGTGGGTGCGCGGATCGCCGTGCTCCGCCCGGAGATTCATGTAGATGGCGTCTCTGTCCCAGCCGGAGCGGAAGATGATGTCGCCGCCCTCCACCAGGAACTGCGTGGGATTCCACGAGGGCGGAGCGGCCGCCACGGTGTCGTCGTAGAAGCAGATCGCGTCCACCGGCGAGAATCCGGGCCAGGTCGGCTCATCCGAACTTTCCCGGTCCCACCGGAAGACGGAGTCCTTCCAGGCCCCGGTCAGCCAGTGCGAGGGATAGCGGGCGATGTGCGAGTCGTCGAAGTTCGGTCGGCGACCGTCCGGCAGCCGGGACTTCACGGACCATTCGTGGGTCTCCCGCACCATCGGCTCGACGAAGAAATCGCGCCCGCCCGCGCGGCGGAGGGCGAAGAAGTACGGCAGGAAGTGCTCCGCCGAGTAGGCGAAGTAGGAGTGCCCCTCGGCCCAGGCCCCGTCGCCGCAGGCCTGGTAATCGTAGCACTTCCTCACGGCATTCTCCGCCGTTCGGGCCCACTTCGCCGCCGCCGGGTCGTCGGCGAGGACGATCGCGAACGAACCGAGACAGGAGAACTGGCGGATCTGCCAGTTGTTCCAGTGCCAGGCATACCATCCCGGATCGGAGTCGTGCAGGGCGCCGGCGAACTCGACCAGCCGCGCGCGGATCGGCGCGAGGCGGGGGTCTGTAGTCCCGACGACGGCGCAGAGGAAGTCGTACGCCTCCGAGGCGTCCGAGCAGGCGTTCGGGAAGTGCACGTAGTTCCCGGTGAAGCGCCCTTTCTCGAGGGGGGCGTCGAGCCGCGACAGGCAGAGGATGGCCCGTTCCACTCTGGCCGTCCGGTCCACCGGCTCGATCCAGGCGAGAAAGGCGAGCGCCTTGGCGCGGGAAGCACGGCGGTAGGTGTCGCCGAGGTCATCCGGGGCCGCCGCGAGGGCCTCTCGCGCCGTGGCCTCGATGGAGCGACGCCACGTGGCATACGGCTCCCGGGAGCACCGTTCGCGCAGGAGCTCCGCCTCTTCGGTCCCGCACAGGACGCAGGGGTGGCGCTCCCGGGGCGGAGTCGCGCGTTCCTGGGCTCGCATGGACTCGGGGGAGACGAGGCACAGGGCGACGAGCAGAACGATCGGATGACTCCGGACCATCTCAGCCACCCTCCAAACCGCCGGTTCCTGCCCCCGGAAACATACCAGACCAGCATCCCCGGGGAGAAGGGCAAATCACTGCGGAGAAACGTCTTCAGGCCAGGGGGGTCAATGTCGATAACATTATCGGACTGCCGGACTGCCCCCATGCCCGCGACTGTCGTCTCCTGGAGAGCGCGCCCCGAGGTTCGGGTTTTCCTCACCGTCTGGATCCTGTGCGCGTTCTACGCCAGTCCGGCCGTGAACAGCATGGGGGAGCAGTATCTGGGGCTGGCTCTGGGACTGATCAAGGGCCGTTCTGTGACAACCGGCTCCTCGGTGCTCGATCTGTCCGTCGTGGACGGGCGGTACGCGTCGGGGCTGCCGCCCGGGACCGCGGTTCTGTGCCTCCCGGCCGTGGCGCTCGCCTGTCCGATCGTCGAGCTGGTTCTGCCGATCGAATCCCCCATGGCGATGAAGATCTTCGGCCTCGCTTCGGTATGGTTCGCCATCATCCCTCTCGCGGCCTGGGTGGCGACGGCCCAGTTCCGCGTGCTCCGGCGGCTGGAGGTCCCGCCGGGAGCTGCGGTGGTCACCGTTCTCGCCGCCGCCTTCGGGTCGATGTGGTTCTTCTATTCCACTCGCCTGATCGGGACGATGGCGGGGTCGTGCGCGACCTTCCTGGCCTTCAGCATCCTGGCGATCCCGAAGCGGAAAGAGGTGCGGACGAGGGCGGCGCTCGGCGCCGGATTCCTGCTCGGGGCGGCGATCACGATGGACTTCGGCGTGGCGCCCGTCGTGCTCGGGGTCCTGCTCTTTGCCCTGCTGTGGCACGGGGGCTGAACCGGACGTCTGATCTTCGCGGGGGCGTTGCTCCCGCTCCTCGCCCTGGGCGCCTATCAGGCGGCGGTGTTCGGCTCCCCCTTCGCCACGCCCTACGCCTTTCGGGTGGATGCGCCCCAGCACGCGAGCGGATTTCTCGGCCTGGGCCTTCCCGACCTCGAGGTCCTGAAGAGGTTGCTCGACAGCGAGTATCGCGGCTTCTTCGTTTACGGTGGGGCGGCGGCCGTGGGCTTCTTCACCTGCTGGGTGTGGGGATTCTGGGACGATCCGTGGGGAGACGGTCTGGCGCAGGCGATCGGCCGAACGGCGATTCTGATCTGGAGCAGCCTCTGGATCTTGAACGGCGGCATGACGGACTGGTGGGCAGGAGCGGGTTGGGGCCCGAGATACCTCCTGCCCGCCGTACCGTTCCTCGCGCTGGGCGCGGCGCCGGTGGTGGAGTGGATCGGCGCGAGACCGAGGGGGCGGCGTGCCGTCTTCGCCCTGTTGCTCGCGGGGTACTGCCTCGCGCCGTCGCTGCTCGGAGTCCTCGGGGGCCCTCCGCCGTGGGAGGAGGAATCGCCGCTGCTCCCGACCGCCCGGACGGCGATCGATCGGAGCTTCGCGCCGGCCATTCTCGACACGGTCGCCTCCCCGAAGTCTCCGTTCGCGAGGTCGGTCGAGTTCACCCCGCCGATTCGCGTGGCGATTCACGCCCTGGGGCTGATGGCGGTGGGGGCGCTGGGGATGCGGGTGTGGAAGGCGGGTCCCCGGAAGACGGAGGGTGGATGTCCGCCGCACGTCGAAGCGTGAGGCGCCGCCTGGACGGAACCAGAGGCATGGAGGATCAAGAGTGTACGCCGACCTGTCGATCCGCGAGTTTCTTTCCCAGGCCTCGGCCCGGACTCCGGTGCCCGGGGGAGGGACCGTCTCGGCCCTGATCGGCGCCTTGTCGGCCTCGATGGGGGCGATGGCGGGCCGCTTCTCAGCGAAAGAGGCGGAGGCGGAGGCCGCGCCCGCCGTGGCCGAACTCGACGCCCTTCAGGCACAGTTCCTCACCCTCATGGATCGCGATGCCGCGGCGTATGAGAAGGTCCGGGCCGCCTATCGGCAGCCGAAGGCGAGCCCCGAGGAGAAGTCGGCGCGAAAACAGGCGATCGCGGCGGCGCTCGAAGGGGCCGTGAACGCCCCCCAGGAGGGGCTGCGGCACTGCATCGCGCTGGCGGAGGCCCTGAGGCGGCTGGCGCCGCATCTCAACGCCAACCTGGCGAGCGATTTCGGCGTGAGCCTCTCGACCATCGAGGCTGCGGCCGCGGGATTCCGGATGAATGTCGAGGTGAATCTGGGCACGATGGGGGACACCCCGTTCGCCCGTTCGGCCCGCGATGCGATGGAGTCCGCCTCCCGCACGCTTCGCGGCCTGCTCGTCGACTTGCGACTGAAGGCGGACGCGGCCCTGCGGGGGGAGGAGGGCTAGGGAGATGCCGTCGGCGCGACGTCCCCGTCCATTCATCTCGGTCCTGTTCGAGTGCTGCGGCGCGTATCAGCGGGTCTATCTGAATGCGAAGGGGACGGCGTACGTCGGCTGGTGTCCGAAGTGCGCCGCAAAGGTGGAGGTGAGGGTGGCGCCCGACGGGACCGATGACAGGTTTTTTACGGCCAGGTAGCGGGAAAGGGAAACTCATGACGCATCGACGGACGTGGACCCTGGCGGTCGGATGGGGGGTGGCTGTGGCGCTGGCGGGATGCCAGACGCCGGCAGGGGGGGGGGCTTCGCGCGCGAGCGGGGCCCCGGGGCGCGGATCGAACGCCTCCGGCGTTACCGACCCGCAGCGATGGGCCGCGGAGAAGAGGCGCGCCGGCGCCGTCGAGAAGATGGAGTGGGCCGACGACAACGACTTCTACTCGAACACGGCCATCGCCACCGCGGAGGAAATGAAATCCGAATTCCGGCGGGTCCCGGACCTCCTCCTTCGTTTCGAGGGCGGATCGAGTTCGCAATGGGCGGCGGCCCGGCGCGAGCTCCGGGACATCGGAAACGTGCTCCATCCGCAAATCCGCGCACACCTCGACCGGAGCGAGAGCGCGAACCCCGCCGAGGCGACGGAGGCCCGCGCCTGGCTGGCGCGGATCGGCAGGATCTTCGCCCTCGTCTACCGCTTCAATGAGCGCAGCCCCGCGACCTGGGAGGCCGCCCGACGCGCCCTCGTGAAGATGGGCGACGACGCCACCGGGGCCGCCATCGAGACCCTGCTGATGAAGTTCCGCCGGAACGACCACGAGATGTGGGGATGGGCCCGTCAGCAACTGGTCCAGATCGGAGCCCGCGTCGCGGAGCCCACGTACTACATCCTGGTGTCCGAGAAGGTCGATCGTCTGGCGCGCATCGAATGCGCCAAGACGCTGGCCGACCTCGGAACCGCGGGAGAGTCCTGGCTCACGAAGTCGCTGGAGGCCAAGGACTGGAGGGTCCGCTACGCGGTGGCGGCCGCTCTGGGCGAGGAACCTCGTTCCCGGGCGACGCTGCCGGTTCTGCAGCATCTCCTCGAACACGACAGCGAGTGGCAAGTCCGCGGCGAGGCGGCGGCCTCGTTGAGCAGACTCAAGGAGCCAGCGACGGCCCCGGCGCTTCTCAAGGGGATGAGCGACCCCGACCCGCTGGTGCAGCGGAATTGCATCGAGGGCCTCGGAATACTCAAGGAAAAGCGTGCGGTGGAACCGCTCGTTCAGGTCTTCGACCGCGCCGAGGACCAGCGCGTCACCCAGATGGCCTGCTGGGCGCTCTACCGGATTTCGGGGCGGAAGTTCGGCCAGGACTTGCGCACCGCGGATCTGAAGGCCGCGGTTTACGACCCGGAGGGATGGAAGCGCTGGTGGGCCTCGGGCCGGTCGCGGGGGACGCCATGAGTCTGCAGGCGGAGTCGTGGCAGATCGCCCGCAGTTCCCACGCCTGCGGCGGGTGCGCCCGCAAGTTCGTCGATAAGGAGGAGTACTTCGCCGCGCTGTATCCGCAGGGCGAGGGATTCGGGCGTCGCGACTTCTGCGTCCCGTGCTGGAGCGCGGAAGGGCGGCCGGACGCCTTCTCGTACTGGAAGGCGCGGGCGCCGGAGTCGGCCCCCCGGAAGCAGGACCAGCGCCGGGCGCTCATGGACTTCTTCGAGCGGGTGATGTCGCCTCGGGAGGGGGAGGAGGCGCGACCCAAGCTGGCGTACCTCTTCGCGCTCATCCTGATGCAGAAGCGGGCGCTGCGTCTTGTCGAGCAGGCGGAAGGGGAGGGGGGAACGGTGCTCGTCCTGGAGCGGGCGGCCGACGGGAAGGTCTTCCGGGTGGTCGATCCGCGGATTGTGGATTCGGAAATCGACGGTCTGCGGCTGGAGATGTCAGCGCTGTTTGCGACGCCGTTGGGCGGCTAGGGCCGCCCGGCGGCTGACGATGGCGCGGCGGTGGGTGTGAAGCCAGGAGGCGAACCGGGAGTCGGCCCGGAGATCCTTCAGGTCCGGGTCCCGGACCAGGTGGGCGAAGTCGCGGTAGCCGCGCGCCACGGCGGCATCGAGGGCGCGGTAGGCCTCGTCGATCTGTCCCAGGTGGGTGTGCGAACAGGCAAGATTGTAGCAGCAGATCGGATCGGCGGGGCGGAGTTGCGCGAGGCGCTGATCCACTTCGAGCGCGCGGGCGTGGAACCCGGCCCGCGAATACGCGAATCCGAGGACGGTCAGGGCCGCCTCATCATCGGGCGCCCCCTTCCGGACCGCCTCCGCCACCCGGATCTCGAACTGGAGGCCGAGCCGGTCGGCCACCTTCGGTTCGATCTCGATCGAACCGGGATTCCATCGGACGGTCCTTCGCTCGATCCGGATCTTCACGGGATGACTCCTGACGCCACGAGATCGTAACGGGAGGCCGCTTCCCTGTCAAGTCCCCCTGCAGTCCGTCTCCGTTCCGACTTCGCCACGGTGCGCGCCGTCGCCGCCGTGACCGCCTCGCTGGCCATGGGCAACAACACGCGCCTTCGCCGGGCGATGGCCGCCGCGCGTCGGGCCAGGGTGCCGGTCCCGTGGATGGAGGAGGCGCTCCTGCAATCGCTTCTCTTCGCCGGCTATCCGAGGACGATCCAGGCCTTCGATGAGTGGAGGCGGAGCAGTTCAGGCGGGGCGCGGCGCGCGAGCGCCGCGGCGGGACCCTCCCTCGTGACGCGCCGTCGGCTCGGCCACGCGCTCTGTCGTCGCATCTATGGCGAGGACGCCTTTCCGCGTCTGCTGCGATACATGAGCGGCCTCCATCCCCTCCTCGCCGAGTGGGCGATCGAGGAGGGGTACGGGCGGGTGCTGAGCCGGCCAGGGCTCGACGTCCGTCGGCGCGAGCTCGCGCTGCTTCCGATTCTGGTGGCCCAGGGCGCCTGGCCCCAGTTTCTTCCGCACCTGAAGGGCGCCGTCCGATGCGGCGCCACCCCGCATGAAATCCTGGAACTCTGGCGCGCCCTGCGCTGCTGGCTGCCCGAGGGGTGGCGCCGGAAGGCGATGAGAATGACGAAGCGGATACTGAACACTCCCGGAGCATGGTGATCCGTCAACGCGACCCCCGCCTCCTCGCCCTCTGCGCTCCCACCGCCTCCGGGAAGGACGCCGTCGCCCTCGTCGTCGCCGAGGCGCTCGGCG
>JACPTZ010000210.1 GCA_016192525.1 Planctomycetota bacterium | reverse complement strand
GTGCACCGCCTGATCGACGCTCATGGTTCGAGAACCTGTTTCAGTGATGCCGGCGAACATCCCGGGAGGTGCGGCGTATGAGAAAGCGAGTGGTACGAGCTTGCCGTCCCGTCCCTTGTCATCCTGAGCCTCGGCCGCAGGCCGAGGCGAAGGATCACCAGCGTGTGCGGTTCGCAGACTCCGACCTTAGCGATCCTTCGCTCAGCCGGCCAAACGCCTGTCCGCCATCCGTGTGGCGGAGCGGCCGGCTGAGCTCAGGATGACAATGCGGTAACCTCGCACAGCGAGCGATCTGCTCCCCAAGGGCCGTCTCCCATGCGTTCCGAGCTCTGCGTCCCGTTCTGCGCCCGATGCGGGAATCCCTGCCCGTCCGATGCCGTTCCCGCGCCTGAGTTCGATCCCCCGCAGTTCTGCAAGCCGTGCGCGGTCGATCGAAGGCGGCTCGTCCTCTCTCACGCCAGCGTGCCGATGTGGGGATACGCCATCGGGTGGGGATTCTGCTTCGATTGGGTGATCTTCGGGTTCGGCTTCCGCAACGTCGGACTCTGCGGATTCAGTCCACTCACCGTAACCGACCTGTTGCTCGTTTCCGTTGTTGCCGCGGCCCTCGCGGCGCTCCGACTCATCGCCTATGGAAGGACCGCGGGGCGCACCCCTCTCCGGCAATTCCTGACCCTGCTCTGGGTTCATCTCTCGACGATCTACCTCCTCTGCGCGGGTGCACTTCTGTACGACGCGGTGAATCGGCGGCAGCTGCAGTCTTCCGATCTCCTTGCCGGGCTGGCTTCCTTCTCGGCGCTGGCGGCTGTGACGGCGATGGTCCTCTGGCGGGCCAGTCTTTCCCGACTTCCGGCACGACCCGGAGCGTCGTCGTCGCGGAGTTGGAAACGGGTCCCCTGGCCGGCAACGATCGTGATCCTGGGTCTGTGTCTGCCCGCGCTCCATGCGTTGGCCATGGTTGGATGGCGTGCCGGCCTGAAGTCGCAGGGTACCTGGGACGGGGACATCTGGCGCGGAAGCGACCTCGCCCTGTGGGCGGCTGTCGCCGTCGTGGGGTGCCTCGTCGCGTCCGTGGCGCCCCTTGTCAAGCGATTCACCGTGCGTCCGGCCGCCGGATCTCGCTGACGCCGGGCTGGACTCCCATTCCACCCCGTCCGGTTCTCCTGTCCTGTCTGGGGCGCGGGTGTTGATCGCGCAGGCTGGGAAGCACAGGCTGGAAAGCTTGTGCTACCGCGGTTCAAGGTCACGCGGGTAGTGGGAAGGGAACGGGAGGCGGCCCTACAGCCGCTCCGTCTTGCTGAGGTACGCCTCCTCCACCTCCTGCAGCACCTTCCGCAGCACGAGGTACCCCCGGAACGCCGCGTTCTCCCCCTCGAAGCGGTTCCGGAAGAGGTCCCGCATCATCTCCTTCGTCACGATCCCCTGCAGGAGCCCGGCGTGGAGCCGGTCTCCGAGGATCACCCCGATGGCGTGCGTGAGGCCGGCGAGGATGTTCGAGGGCGCGGCGTAGAAGCCGCGCAGGGGACGCCACTTCCCGGTGCGGAGGAACTCCCGTTCCCGTTCGGCGTGACGGAGGAGCAGCGTGGCGATTTCGCGCACCTCCAGGAGCCGCGGGTCCTGGATCCGGCGCCCCTTCGTCTCGTCCAGGAACTGCGCAAAGTCCTGCTCCTTGTAGAGCAGCCGCTTGTGGTTCACGATCTTCGACCCGAAAAAGCCGAGCGCCCCGTGCACGATGTTGAAGTAGAAGGCGTCCCGCGGCGACCGCTCCGCCTCCCGGTCCAGTTCCGCCAGCCGGGCGTGCAGGAACAGGCTCGCCTGCTCCGAGGCGTGGTTGATCGAGAGGTTCGTGAGGAGGATCATGTTCGCCTTCGTCACGAAGTACGCCTCGTTCCGCAGCACCATCGCCTCGATCGACTGGATCTCGCCGGAGGAGAGGACCTCGCGTTCGAGCGAGTGCAGGACGTCGAAGTCGTGCGTCGTATAGACGGTCAGGGCGTCGAGCGGCGGGACCGGAAGCTCGAGGAACCCGCAGATCGTCCGGATCAGCTCGATCACCTGGCCGGTGAAGTCGATCTCGTCCTCGCCCACCTCGCACCAGTTCGGGTGCATCCGGCAGTGCAACTCCTCGTGGTGGTCCTGCCAGTTCAGGTACGACTGCAGCTTGTGGAGCGGAGTGGCGTTCATCACCACGTAGGCCCGGTCGTTCACCTTTACCACGTCCACCTTCTGCTCGTGCCCCGCCTCCGCGAGCTGCCAGTAGATCGACTCCTCGTTCTGGTACACCACCAGCCGCCGCGCCGGCGGGGCGCCCCGGCGGCTCAGCGCCTCGTCCACGCGGGAGGGGAGGTGCGACTCCGCCACATGCAGGTCGCCGAAAAGGAAAACGAAGAGCGCCGCCGGGCTCGCGGCCCGGGCGTGGGCGATCACCTCCGCCACGGCGGTGTCCCGACGCCCCAGCCGGTTCTTCCCCGGCGGCACCTCGGCATTCGCCGCCAGGACCCGGATGCCGCGCGCCTTCGCGAATTCGAGGATCGTCCGGTAGTGGACCCAGGGGAAGCCCCACGTGCCGGAGTAGTCGATGGCGGTGAGGAAGTCGGATTCCGGAAGGCGACCCTCCATGTAGGCGTCGACTTTCCCCTGATCGGTGGCGCGGAACATCTCGAGGCCGAGGACGACGGGCCGCTTTCGCCCGGCGAAGTCGGGATGGGTGAGCACCGTTTCGAGGAGGCGGATGGGGATCTTCTGGGCCTGGCGGAGGGTGTGGTAGTCGCCGATGTAGACCAGATCGCTTTCGACCATCCGCGCGGCCAGTTCCGCCTTCGACGAGACTGCGGCGTAGTTCCCCAGCCCGGCCTGGTACTCGGCGGCGTAGGCGGCGATCTCGGGAGATTCGCTCTCCAGCATCTCCGCGATGCGCCGTTTGAGGCGCGTCACGAGACGCTTCTGCATGGCGAGGAGCTCTTCGCGGGCGTTCATGACGGGTGAAGGACCTGAAATCCGGAGGGACGGACCGGAGAAACCCGGAAATGAAACGGGAAAGGGAATAGCGCAAAGAGAAGCCGGAACGGGAACGCCGGATCGTCCGTTCTCAGTCGCCGTTCGTCATTCTGAGGCCCGCCTGCCGTCTTCGTCGTCCTGATCCCGCGAAGAAAAAGTCGATCCCGCATGAACCCGTCTCCTTTCCCCCCGTTACTGGTATCGGCAAACGTGAGTCCTCCTCCCACTGAAAGGACCGATCATGAGCCCGAGCGACCTCCCGTTCAGCGACCCCTCCCCTGAAATGAACCCTGGCGGCGGGCCCCGCGAGTGGGTGGAGGAGCAGGTCCAGCGCACCCCGTGGTGGGCGATCTCGCTCGCGGTTCACCTCCTCGTGGTGGCCGTGTTCATGGGATGGACGATGGATTCGGACGCCGCCATGGACCAGAAACCGATCGGTATCATCCTTCCGAAAGAGAAGCCGCAGGACGAAATCAAGTTCCCGCCGCCCCCGGACGTCACTTCCCCCAGCCCTGTAGAGGTGGAAGAGAGTTCGACCGTCGAGCCCGACTTCGGCTCTCCCCTCATCGGCGACAGCGGGACCAACGGCGGGTCGATCGAGCCCGTCAGCGGGCCTCCCTCGCCCCTTCCAGAACCCACGTGCGGCCCCGGCGGCGGCTCGCCGACGGGTCAGATCGGCGAGGGCGACGGGAAGACCCCGGGCGGACCCATGATCGGCCTGAGAAAGCACCGCACGGAGGGCATCGGCAGGATCGATTCGCGCGATCGGAATGCGATCCTGGCCGGCCTCCGCTGGCTCGCCCGGCATCAGAACGAGGACGGCTCCTGGAGCACCGCGAATTTCTCGGCCAACTGCCGAACCAGCATCTGCGAGGGCAAAGGCTCGGGCGCGAACGACGCCGGCCTCACCGGGCTCGCCCTCCTTGCCTTTCTGGGCGCCGGGTACGTCCACACCTCCCGCGATCTGTACGACGATCCTCATCTGGATCGGGAAATCTGCATCGGCGAGGTCGTGAAGAAGGCCATCCGCTGGCTGATCCGGAATCAGGACTCCGAGGGGTGCTTCGGCGGACAGGCCGGCGGAAAGTACATGTACAACCACCTCATCGGCACCCTCGCCATGGTGGAGGCGTACGGGCTCACGGAGTCGATCCTCTTCCAGGACTCCGCGCAGAAGGGGATCGACTTCACCCTTGCCGCGCAGAACTCCTACAAGGGCTGGCGCTACACGAAGCGCAGCGGCGACAACGACACCTCCGTCACCGGCTGGGCCGTGATGGCGCTGAAATCGGCCGAACTCGCCAGACTCCAGGTGAGCCGATCCGGCCTCGACGGGGCCAAGGCCTGGATTCTGGAGGTCACCGACGACACCTATTTCAAGACCGGCTACACCGCGAAGGGATCGGGTCTCGTGGTCACTCCCGAGAACGAAGGCTATGCCCCGCACGAGGCGCTCACGGCGGTGGCCATGATGTGCCGGATGTTCATCGACCACGACCGGAGCGACATCGCCCTCGGAGGGGGGGCCAAGGTGCTGCTCGATGACCTGCCGGTCTGGGATCCTGGCCAGAAGAAGATCGACTTCTACTACTGGTACTACGGCTCGCTGGCCATGTTCCAGTACAGCAACGGCAAGGGAAGCGAGTGGGCTCTCTGGAACAAGTCGATCCGTGAGGCGCTCCTCCCGCATCAGCGGACGACGAAGGACGGGTGCGCGGACGGATCGTGGGACTCCGACACGAAGAACGGGATCGGCCGCTGGGCCTTCGAGGGCGGGCGGGTCTACACGACGGCGATCAACACCCTCACCCTGGAGACCTTCATCCGGTACGAGAGCGCCTTCAAGGGGGCGAGCACGGGGGGAGGGAGGTAGAGGGCGAACAACGAAAGAGGAATGGCGCATGAGGAGCGGGGCAGGAGGCCAGGCAGTGGGGAGAGTGATGGTCTCCCCGTCTCCGAACATCTCTCCAGCCCTGGAAGACTGGCCCTCCGAGAGGAGCGCATCATCAGTCAAGCCAACATGATGCGTTGCTTCCGAAGCGGCCGGTTTTTCATCAGAAAGGCGCCGATTCCCTGAACCGGCGGGGCTGCGGTCCGTTCGTATTCCGGGGTTTGCCCGACCTTCAGATTCGCATTGACAGCCGATCGGACGACGGGCTAGAATCGCGGGGTCGGTGGCATCAGCAGGCAAGGCAAGGAGCCAGCCATGGCGAAGCGGGAAGAGCCGGAAGAGACGCCGCAGTATTCACGCCTCGAAGGGTTCAAGTTCGACGACTGGATGCAGGAGCAGGTGCAGCGCACGCCCTGGTGGGCGATCTCGCTTGCCGTGCATCTCCTCGTCATCGCCATCTTCATGGCGGTGACCATCGACAGCGACGCCGGAGCCCAGGAGTCGCCCATCACCGTGGTCGTCTCTCCGCCCAAGAAGGAAGAGATCAAGATCGAGCCGATTCGGGACGTCATCGAGCAGAAGAAGATCGACACGGACGAAGTCGTCGTCCAGGATCCCGTCCTCAAGGACGCCGAGGTCGATGACCACAACGAGACTGACAACGACGAGCCCTACGAACAGAACAAGGGCGACAGCATGGACTTCAACTCGGACAAGAACCAGAAGTCCAACCAGTGGAACGACTCGATCGGTGTCGGCGGCGGGGCGGGCGGCTCGTTCGGCGGCCGGCTCGGCGGCAACAAGAACCGGAAGGTGAAGGGCGGCGGCGGCAGCGAGAAGACCGAGAGCGCCGTGATGGCCGGGCTGAAGTGGCTGGCTCGTCACCAGAACCCGGATGGCGCCTGGAGCACGACGAACTTCTCCGCGAACTGCAAGACAAGCATCTGCGAGGGCAAAGGCGCCGGCGCGAATGACGCCGGCCTCACCGGACTGGCTCTTCTCGCCTTCCTCGGCGCCGGGTACACGCACGTCTCCCGTGAAACCTACAAGGACCCCTACCTCGAACGCGAGATCTGCTTCGGCGACGTCGTGAAGAACGGAATCCGCTGGCTCATCAAGAACCAGGACTCGGACGGGTGTTTCGGCGGCCAGAGCGGCGGGAAGTACATGTACAACCACGCGATCGGCGCGTTGGCGATGGCCGAGGCGTACGGCCTCACCGAATCGATGCTCTTCAAGGAACCCGCCCAGAAGGGGATCGATTTCACCCTTGCGGCGCAGAATCCGTACAAGGGGTGGCGCTATGCGAAGCGGTGTGGCGACAACGACACCTCGGTCGTCGGCTGGTGCGTCATGGCCCTCAAGTCGGCCAATCTCTCGAACCTCGCCGTGAGTCAGGCGGGGTTTGACGGCGCCAAGGCGTGGATCCAGGAGGTGACGGACGACACTTACTACAAGGCCGGTTATACGGCCAAGGGGACCGGACTGGTCGTCACCCCCGAGAACGAGGGGTATGCCCCGCATGAGGCGCTCACCGCCGTCGCGATGATGTGCCGGATGTTCATCGATCACGACAAGACCGACCCTGCTCTCGAGGGCGGCGGAAAGATCCTCGTGGACGACCTCCCCGCGTGGGACCCGGGCGCGAAGAAGATCGACTTCTACTACTGGTACTACGGCTCGCTCGCCCTCTATCAATACGACGGGCCGAACGGCCAGTACTGGACGACGTGGAACAAGGCGATGATCAACGCCCTCGTGCCCAATCAGCGGACTCCGAAGGACAATTGCGCGGACGGTTCCTGGGACTCCGACACCAAGAACGGCATCGGACGCTGGGCCTTCGAAGGAGGCCGGGTCTACACCACCGCGATCAACACGCTGACGCTGGAGATCTACTACCGCTACGAGAGCGCCTTCGGAAGCGCCTCCCGCGGCGGCGGCAAGAAGAAGCCGGACGAGAAGGGGGCGGAGAAGAAGTAACCGCGTCCGAAATCAAGGCATGTCTTCAGGGCCCGGGGCTCTGTTCCCGGGCCTTGTCCTTTGGGCCGCGGGCCGGGGCGACTTCAAAGCCCCATCTCGTACACGCGGTATTTCCGGTAGACCCGGCCTCCCAGCTCGACGGCCCCCCGGTTCATCATCACGTTGTCCTCCAGGATCCAGGACAACTCCCCCTCGTGATACCCCTTGGCCGTGCCGCGGCGCCAGATCTCCGTGTAGAGCACGGCGTCCAGCCCGCGCGAACGGTACTCGGGAACGACGCCCAGGGTGATGACCCGCACGTACCGGATCGAGCGTGAGCGCCACAGCAGTTTCAGAAGTCCGAAGGGAAAGAGCGAACCGCGGGCGGCGATGAGCGCCTCATTGAAGTCCGGGAGCTCCAGCACGAACCCCACCGGCCGGCCGTTCACCTCGGCGACGAGCAGAAGATCGGGATCGAGAATCGGGCGCATCTCCGCCGCCATGTAGCGGAACTCCTCGGGGGTCATCGGCACAAACCCCCAGTTCCGGCTCCAGGATCGGTTGTAGATGTCCAGCAGGACCTCGACCTCCTCCGCGTAGCTCCGGACGTCGATTCTCCGCAGCGCGAATCCCTCCCGCTTCATCACCCGGTCGGCGATCCGCGCGATCCGCTCCGGGAGCCCGTTCGCGTCGGTCAGCCAGTAGGCGAGCAGATCCTTGCCCTTCGAGAGGCCGCAGGCCTCAAGAAGCGCGGCATATCCGGGCGGGTTGTAGGTCATGAGGAGCCGGGGCGGGCCGTCGAACCCGTCGACGAGCAGGCCGCAGGTCTCGTTGGTCGAGTAGTTCATCGGACCGCGGAGCCGGGTCTGTCCCCGCTCGCGGCCCCATCCGGCCGCCGCGTCGATCAGGACCCGCGCCAGGGCGGGATCGTGGACGCACTCGAAGAAGCCGAAGAAGCCGGTCTTCTCCTCGTGGAACTCGTTGTGGCGGTGGTTCACGCAGGCGGCGATGCGTCCGACTGGCTCGCGGCCGTCGTAGAGCATCCAGAGTTGCGCTTCCGCGTGGCGGTGGAAAGGATGAACGGCGGGGTCGTGAAGGCGTCGCTCGTCGCGCCGGAGCGGCGCCACCCAGTTCGGATCGCCCCGGTAGAGACGGTGGGGGAGATCGATGAAGCGGTCGCGTCGGCGGGCGTCGACGATCGGTTCCAGGCGCAGGGTGCTCAGGGGGGAAGGCTACCGATTCAACGCAAAGGCGCCAAGGCGCAATGGCGCAGAGAGCGACGGAAACGGACTTTCCAGGGGTCGGCAACAACGGGAGAGGCGCCCTTGGACCTTGCGCGGCCAAGACCCATTCACACTTCGGTGTTTCTGTTGTTCCGTCAAGAAACCTCTTCGGGTGGTTGTTCTTCACGACTCCGGGACTTCGCGCCTTAGAGTGGATTCCAAGGGCTCCCCGCCTTGACGCTCGCGGCGACTGGGCGGTTCACCTCGGACGAGACCTTCCGCCCACAGACAACAAGACCTACTCATCTTCCGGATGGGTCTGATTCCTGCCCTTCTGTCCCTGTTGTTCCGTCGTTGTCGCTTCCGTCGTCCCTGTGTTGTTGTTGTTTCTACCTCTTCTTCCCTCCAAATTCGCGTAATTCGCGTAATTCGCGGTTCTCCCTTCGCGCCTTTCGCGGTTCAGACAAGCCCGAACTCTTTGCCGAGCCGCCCGAACGTGGCGAGCACCTGATCCAGTTCGGCGGCGGTATGGGTGGCCATGTAGGAAGTGCGGATGCGGGCCTGGTCGTGCGGCACGGCCGGGGGTACGATCGGATTGGTGAAGAGGCCCGCATCGAACAGGGCCCGCCAGAACTCGAACACGTTCACCCGGTCGCCGACGATCACGGGAATGACGGCGGATTCGCTCCCGCCGGTGTCGAATCCGAGCCGGGTGAGCGCCGTCTTCATGCGCCGCACGTTGGCCCAGAGACGATCGCGGCGCTCCGGCTCGGTCCGGATGACGTCGATCGCCGCCAGCACCGTGGCCACCGAAGCCGGCGGCATGGAGGCGCTGAAAATGAGCGCCCGCGAATGGTGCTGGATGTAGTGCAGCACCTCGGCCCCGCCCGCAATGAAGCCGCCCACCGAGGCGAATGACTTCGAGAAAGTCCCCATGATGAGGTCGACGTCATCCTCGACTCCGAAGTGCTCGCAGGTGCCGCGCCCATGCTTGCCCATGTAGCCGATGCCGTGGGCGTCATCCACCATCAGGCGGAAGCCGTAGCGCCGCTTGAGATCGACGATCGTCGGCAGGTCGCCGAGATCGCCCTCCATGCTGAAGACCCCCTCGGTGACGACGAGCACGCCGCCCCGGACATCCGGGAGCGAATTCAGGATCCGCTCGAGGTCGTCCATGTCGTTGTGGCGGAACTTGATGGTGCGGCCGAAGGCGAGCCGGCAGCCCTCGTAGATGCTGGCGTGGGAATCGCGGTCGATGATCACGACGTCGTCCTTCCCGACGATCGTCGCGATGGTCCCCTCGTTCGTCTGGAAACCGGTGGTGAAGACGAGCGCCCCTTCCTTCTTCATGAAGCGCGCGAGCTGGGCCTCCAGTTCGACATGGAGGTCCAGGGTGCCGTTCAGAAACCGGGAACCGGTGCAGCCGCTGCCGTACTTCTCGATCGCCCGGATGGCCGCGGCCTTGACCTTCGGGTGTTCCGTCAGGCCAAGGTAGTTGTTGGATCCGATCAGGATCCGGCTGCGGCCGTCAACCACCACCTCCGCGCCGGGGCCCGAAGAGATCGCCTTGAAATACGGGTAGCGTCCGGACTCCTCTAACTCTCTGGCTTCCTTGAAGTTGCGCAGTTTCCGGAACAGGTCCACGGGGCGCGACGGGGCCTGCGCCTTGGACGCCAGATTCCGCGTGGGAGTGGACATCGGCCAACCCTCCGGGGCAAGTCTGGACTACCTAACACACCGAAGGCCGCCGATCAAGGAATTTCTCTTCCGGGCGAAATTGCGTGACACGGCGGACGCGGGAGGTTAGGCAGTCCCCATGCGCGTTCTCGTGACCGGCGGGACGGGTTTCATCGGAAGTCATCTGGTGGAGGCGCTCCTCGCCCGCGGCGACTCCGTGCGCTGTCTCGTGCGCCGACCCGACCGGCCCGGATGGCTGGCCGGGCTGAACGTCGAGGTCGTGGCCGGGGCGGTCGATCGTCCCGCTTCCCTTCCGTCGGCGGTGGACGGGGTCGACGCCGTCCTCCACCTCGCCGGCGTGGTCACGGCCCGGGATCGTTCGACCTACTTCGGCGTCAACGCCGACGGGACACGGCGGCTGCTCGAGGCCTGCGCGGCGGCGCGGCGGCCGCTTCGCCGGTTCGTCACCGCCGGAAGCCAGGCGGGCGGAGGTCCCAGCCTCGACGGGCGGCCGGTCGAGGAGGCCGAGGAGCCTCGCCCCGTCACCTGGTACGGCGAGAGCAAACTCGCAGCGGAGCGAGCGACCCTCGAGTTCAGCCGGACCTTCCCCGTGGCGGTCGTCCGACCCTGCGCCATTTACGGACCCCGTGAGAGGGAGATCCTGTCCTTCTTCAGGATGATTTCAAAAGGGGTGGCGGTCCTGATCGGGACCGGGAAGCGGGCGAACTTCCTGCACGTTGATGACTGCGTTCGCGGGATCCTCGCCGCGCTCGATCATCCCGCGGCCTGCGGCCGCGTCTACAACCTGAGCGACGATGAAGGTCCGGCGTGGGAGACGCTGGTCGGGGCGATGTCCCGGGCGGTGGGGAAACAGCCGAAGGTCATCCGGATCACGGACGCGGCCGCGCGGGGAATCGGTTCCGCGGTGGGGGGACTTCTCGGGGCGCTGGGCGTTTCGACCCCGCTTACCCCCCAGAAGCTGACCGAGATCACCCAGCGCTGGTGGCTCTGCTCGAATGCCCGGGCGCGCCGGGAGCTGGGCTGGGCGCCGCGGGTGCCGCTGGAGGAAGGGCTGTCATCGACGGCGCGATGGTACCTCTCCCGCGGCTGGCTCTGAGTCGGGCGACACCGGCATTTTCGCTTGACGGCGGGGGGGGGCGGGTTAGAATCCGGCGTTTCGCAAGGCCCGGACTGGCTGGTTTCGCGGGGCAGGCTTCCGTTTTTCCCGCGTCGGAGGCAATGGAACTCCATGGCGAAGGACAGCGACACGAAGGCCATGACGGCCCTCTACGACGTGATCGTGACGGTGGCGGACGGTCCGAGGATCGATGAGGCGTCCGGGGTCTTCGCCCGTTCGTTCTCGATCTCCCCCGAGTCCGCCGGACAGGTCCTGAAGTGCGCCCCGATTATCTTCCTGAGCGGGATCAAGCGGTCCGAGATCCGGACGATCAAGTCCGCCCTGTACGAGGTGTCGAAGTACGGGGTGGAGTTCAAGCTGACCTCGAAGCCTTCCCCGGCGATCCCTCGCGTCGTCTGGCCCACCAAGCCGAACATCGAGACCCTGGGGCACACCGCGGCGATTCCGGCCCTCGGATTCACCTTCGGCAACGCGGCCATCACCTGTCCCTCCTGCGGCGAGGTTCTGGTTGTCCGTCAGCTGGGCAAGCCGGTGATCCATCCGGCCGCGCCGGCGACTCCCTCTTCTTCGCCGGCTCTGAAGCCCGCTCCTGCGCCCGCCCCTTCCAAGCCCGCCGCCAGGGCCGCCCCCCCTCCGCCGAAGCCCGAGCCGAAACCGGCGAAGAAGCCGGCCAGGGTCGAGGAGCCGGAGGAGATCGAGGAACCGCTCGAACTGGTGGAGGACGCCGCCGTCGAGGCCGAGGAGGTGGAGGAGGTGCCGACGCTGGACGACACCCTGGATGTCGGCGAGCCGCTCGAGGAGGTGGAGGAGGTGCCGGAGCTCGAGGAGGAGCCGCCGAAGAGACCCGCCGCGAAGGGCGGGAAACTGCCGGCCAAACCGGAGCCCAGGGCCGCGGCCAGGCCGGTCCCGAAGGCGGCGGCCAAGCCGGCCCCGAAGGTGGATGAGGAGGAGACGCTCGAGGTGGCGGAGGAGCCGGAAGTAAAGGCGCCGAAGCCGACCCCGTCGCGCGTGGCGGCCGATGGCGAGCCACTCTTCTCGGTCTTCCTCTCCAAGATCGGCGACCCCGCGAAGCAGGCCGAGGCGGCGAAACTCATAGCCGAGATTCGCGGCATCCCGCTCAAGGAGGCCAAGGAAAAGGCCAAGGGGATGCTCATCCCGGTGCTGAAGGACGTCTCGAAAGACGAGGCGGACGCCTGTCTCGAGAAGTTCCAGAAGCTCAAGATCCCGGGGAAGGTCACCAAGAAGAAGTAGTCGCGGGGCGAATCGTCTGAGAGTCTGCTTCGGCAGGGCGGCCCTAGGCTCTGTCTGAAAACG
>JACPTZ010000191.1 GCA_016192525.1 Planctomycetota bacterium | reverse complement strand
TCGCCTCCCACAGAGTGCCGCGCTCTTGTCATCCTGAGCGTCCGCCGCAGGCGGACGCGAAGGATCGCCAGGCATGCCCCCGGGAAGGCGCTTGTTTCGAGGCAAGCCGGGCGATCCTTCGCTTCGCCCCGCCGAGCGGATGGCGGGGCTTCGCTCAGGATGACAACAAGCCGGGCCGTTGACCCCGTGTCCGCCGTCGAAGCCGCCAGGAGTCGGTCGAATTACTTCTTCGGATGCTCCGGGTGCTCGGGCTTCTTCGGCTCCTCCATGGCGGCCGCCTCAAGGACGCGTTCTTCGGCGTAGACTTTGCCCTTCAGCGTCAGCGTTTCGCCGTGGTGTTCCTTGATCAGGGGTTGCGCGGCGTCGGTGTCCAGATAGTGGAGAATCCACCCTTTCATCTCCGGAAGGTCCTTTCCGGCCCCGGTGGCGGAACTGACCTTCAGCGCATGCCGGTGCCCATACTTGCTGCACTGGGCGGCGGCGCCCTTCTCCTTCTTGAGCGCGCAACCCAGGCAGAAGTTCTCTCCCACGACGGTGGCTTCGATGACCTTGGGCTCCGCGGGCTGCTTCTTCGGATGTTCCGGATGATCCTGCGCCAGCAGGTACCCGGCGACAGTCATCGCCAGTAGGCTCGTCAAGAGGATTCCTCTCTTCATCGGTCACCTTCCTTTCGTGATCGAAACCGGGGTGGCCCGGTTCGAAGTGTGGGTTGATAAGCGCCGCTCACCAGCGCTTCAAACCCCTCCTTACCCGCGAGGGAAAGAGGGAGACTCCGCATCCATGTCATCCTGAGCTGCTCAGGATGACAGGGGACGGGACGGTAACCTCGTACGATTGCGTTTGTTCTGACTGTTGCTGCGCGGACCCTAACGCCCGCGATCCGCCGAACTCCCGGCGCTGTACAGTAACCTCAACTCGGCCTGGTTTATTCCGATGATCGCGGTGGCGGCCTCCTGCCGGGCGCGGTTGAGGGCATCCTCCGCCTGAAGGACCTCGAGCGGGAGGCCGATCCCGCGCGCGAATCGCTCGCGGTCGAGTCGCAGCAGTTCCTCGGCCGAGCGGACGGCCGACTCCGCGAGTCGGACCTCCTCGCGCCTGGACTGCCACTGGGCGTACGCCGTCCGGACCTGGTCCACGATGCGCTGCTCGACGCGCGCGAGGTCGATCTCGGCGGCGCGGAGTCGCGACGACGAGGTCTCCGCGCGTCCGCGGTCGAACAGCCCGCCCGCGCCGATCCGCCAGGAAAGGGTTGCGACCGCGTCCTCCGTGGAGTGTCCCTCCGAGGCCACCCGGCCGAATCTCCCCGGCGCGTAGTCGACCGTCAGATCGGGGACGAGCGGACCCCAGACGGCGCCTTCTTCCTCCCGCCGGGAGGCGGCGAACTCGGCGCGCGCGGACGCCATCTCCGGTCGCTCCGACAACGCGATCCTCACCCACTCCGGTTCCTTCGCCGTTTCCGGCACCAGGCCCAACGGGACCAGCGCCTCCTCTGCGGGCTCGATCTGAACGTCGGAAGAGAGGCGCAAGAGGGACTGCAATCGAATCCGGGCCTGCCCCGCCGCTTCGCGGGCCCTCTGAGCCGCGACGCGGGCGAGATCGGCCTGCGTCTTCGCCCGGAGCACATCGCCCTGGAACCCGCGTCCCGCGTTCACCCCCTCCTCGATCTCCGCACGGAGTCGATCGGTGACCTCCGCCGAGCGGTCGGCCATCCGCGCCCGGGCATGTTCCCGCAACAGGTCGAGATATGCCAATCCCGCATCGAGGGCCGCGCCCGCCTCCGAGGCCGCCAGCCCGGCCCGACTCCCCTCCAGACGTTGCCGGGCTGCCAGCGAGGAGAATATCGCCTCGCCCACCTGCCATCGGAGTCGCGCCCGGTACCCGACGAACACCGATTGCTTGGCCACGTCGACGAACTCGCCGCCCGTCGCCTGGGTGTCGCCGTCGTGTCGCTTCCATGTCAATTCGGGGCCGAACGTGGGCCACCAGGCCACGTCCGCCTGGAGCGCCTTCGCGTAGGCGGCGTGCACCTTCTCCCGAACCGACGCCACCTCGAGACTGGAGGCCCCGGCCAGTCGCAGCACCGTCGCCAGGTCGATCGGGGTGGGGCCCGCCGGACGGGGCCATCCGGCGACCGGCATTCCTCGGACAATGAGGGGACGCCGCGGACCTGGGAGGGGAGGGCGGCCCTGTTCGGGCGCGCTGAAACCGGACTTGCCTTCCGCGCCGGGCGACGGAATCGCGTCGCGGGTGTTTCTCGGCCACGGCCTTTCCCATTCCCGTGGCCCGGCCGAGGTGCATCCGAGAAGCGTTGCGAGAGTCGCCGCGATCGCGATGCGTGCCGGAGAGCCTGATAAGAGATGCGCAGGCGAGCGAGGCGCCAGAATGTCATCCTGAGCCCTGGCCGCCTCCGTCCGGGGGACAGGGCGAAGAGCCTGCCCTGAGCGCAGCGAAGGGATCCCCGGTACTGGAGCGAACTTGGCGCATGCGCTGGTGATCCTTCGCGTCCGCCTGCGGCGGACGCTCAGGATGACAGGATCGCAGCGTTGTCGTCCTGCGGCATTTCTTTTCAGGCTCGGAGTCCGCCATCGCGACAGCCACATCGCCATCACTTGTACTCCACGCGGGTCGTCCGCACCGGGGTCTTGTCCGAGACGAGGTTCTTGCCCGAGACGATCACCTCGTCGCCGGCATCGATTCCCTTCCTGATCTCGACCTCGATCCCGGTGTCCACCCCCAGAACCACCGGGGTCTTCTTCGCGACGCCCTCCGAGACGACATAGACGAATGTCTTCTTCTTCTCGCTCACAATGGCCGCGGCGGGCACGACCAGGACGTCCGGGTGGGCCTCGAGGTCGACCTTGACGCTCGCGAACATCCCGGGCCGGATCGAGAGATCGGTGTTCGGGATATCGATCTCGACCCACATCGTTTTCGTGGCGGGGTTGAGCGCCCAGAAGAGGCGGGACACCTTGGACTCCACCGTCCGACCGGGGAGTTCGCGGATCGAGATCCGGGCGATGCTGTCCGCCCGGACCTGCAGGGCATCGGACTGGGGAACGGCGATCCGGACCCGGATCGGATCCATTTTCATCACGCGAAAGAGCTTGGTTGTCCCCATCTGGACGAAGTCGCCCGCATCCCCCCAGCGTTCCGTGACGATGCCGTCGAAAGGGGCGCAGAGTTTCGAGAAGCCGATCATCGTCTCGGTCTCGGCGATTTCCGCCCGCAGCACGTCCTCTCTCGCACGGGTGAGCGCGTGTTCGGCGCGCGCGACCTCGTACCGGCCCAAGGATTCCTCGAGGGACTCCTGGCTGACGAGATGAGGGCTCTTCTCGCGCAGTTCCTCGAGGCGCTTCCACGCAACCTCGCGCCAGGCGAGCGTGGCGCGGTCGCGCTCCTGACTGGGCGCGCAGAGCTTCAACTCCGCCTGCTGGCGGGCCCGCTTCCGTTCCAGTTCCGGAACCGCGATCGACGCCAGGGCGTCGCCTGACTTGACCAGCGAGCCCCGATCCACCGGAACCGACTCGAGGTACCCGGACACTCGGGCATAGATGGCGGCCTGCTGATCGGGAAGGATGTCTCCCGGGACTTCCAGCCGACGGTAGAGCGTCTTTCGCGCCGGCAGCGATACCTCAACGTGGGGCCGCTTGTCCTCCGCTGCGCCGGTCGGCGCATCCTTGTCGGCGGCCAGGACGCTCCCCCGAATCCCCCACAGGATGCCGAACAGGGCGAGGCACACCAGACCACCCAGGAGTCGATTCTTTGACATGGTTTTTCTCCGAAGGGCCGGATTGTCATCCTGAGCCTCGCGCGAAGCGCGAGGCGAAGGATC
>JACPTZ010000190.1 GCA_016192525.1 Planctomycetota bacterium | reverse complement strand
TTCCAGACGCTCCGTATCCCTGAGTCGACGAACGAATGTGGGCGGATTCACAGACGGTCCCTCCTGCGCAGAGAGGCTTGGACAGTCTGTAGATCGTCATCGGAGAATCGAACCTAAAGAAACTTTGGTAAGACCGCTTAGACTCTATACAGAGAATCATACGAATACTAGTAGTGTGGAGATAACACATGGACAAGACAGGAGTCCTTAGCTCCATGGTCGGGACGCCCGCCGAGGAGGCTGCGGTCTTCTGCTTGATCGACCGGGCTCAGGCCAGCAATGCCGCTGCGATGGGAGTCGCGGAAATGGCCAGGTTCACGAGCGTTTCCAGGCCGGCCCTTCACCAGGCGCTGAAAAGGCTGGTGAGGAGAGGATGGGTCAGGAGGCACCAAGCTGCATCGGGAAGCTCCCTCTACGAATTGAGCGACGCGAGAGGATTGATTGTCGCTTCTGCCTCGGGGCGCGTCAACGACGGCGACGAGCGTGAAGGAGCGCCCCGTCGCCTCGGCTCAACGGCTCGCAAACGGATCGTAGGGCTCCGGCGGGTCTCCCCGCGTGAACCCGATCGCGAGAATCGTGATCCGCCGTTCGTCGGGATGAAAGCGGTAGGCCACGCTGAGGCGCATGACAAGGGGAGGGCGGGAGACACGGAAGGTGTAAAAGTAGGGCCTGAACGTGCCCGAGCGGTGGCGCCGCCCCAGATCGGGGTCCAGTCCGAGGAGATCGAGGTTCCGGGTCACGTCCTCCGCGAGTTCGAACGGAAGCCGCTCAATGACCTTTGCCAGCGACTCCGGGATGTCGACTTCGAATCCGCGATCGGAGCTCATTCAGGCCGATGGTCCGGCCCTCGGCGGATTCGCGAAGCGAACGCCTGACCTGGCGAGGATCGATATTCCTCTTCTGCATCTCGGTCAAATCGGGCTCGCTCAGCGTGTCGATGGTCCAGTCCATTTCCCCTCCGTTCCGGGAACACTTCCAGGACTCTGAGGTCCGGTGCATCAGATCGGACAGGTCCGTGGCCGACTTCCCCGCCACAAACGCAACGGCCCACCTGATGGACTTCTGTACCTGAGGATCGAAGACACGCGCCTTCGGCACGGAACCGAGAAAGTAATGAGTCGTGTCATAGTCGCCGGCCCGGGCCGGGACTCCTCTGATTCGCCCGGAGCCGATCAGTTCGCGGACTATCTTCGTGCCCTCGTCGATTCCGGCCCCTTTGGGCATGTGCACGATCGGCCACGCGGAGAGCAGATCGCCGGTCTTCCGGAAGTAATGGAGATGGGCGTAGTAGAACGCCTTGAACAGCCGTGTCTTGAGCTTCAAGCCGTCGGATCCCGCGGCCGCGATGAGGCCGACGATGATGTCCTCGGCTCTGCTCCTGTCTCCGGGAGTGCGTTTCATGATCGCTCCGATCTCCGACGATCCCGGCAGATTCTGAACGAGCGTCGTTGCGTCGGATGAGGAGGCGTTCGGACTGCCCCGTGGCGATGTGGCTCAACAGGCGAGGAGGAAGAAAGTACCTTTCACCTAACTTCGCAGTATATCGTCCGGGCCTCGTGGTGTCAAGAAGGCGCCTCTACCTGAGTGCAGGCGATGAATCCGAAGCCGCCCCCCGCTCCCTGCTCCTGACCGGGGAGGAACTTGGCCCTGACAGTATCGAGATCGGCCCGCAGGCATCCCTTTGCGAGGCCCCGGGGTCCTGCTAGGATGGCAAGCGACACAGGACAGGAGACCGACCATGACCACGTGGGAGTTGATCGCGCAAAAGGCCAGGACCCTCCCGCCGGACAAGCAGCAGGAACTCCTCGAGTATGCGGAGGCCCTTCGAGAGCGCCATCGCGTGAAGCGACCGCTTCGGAGCCTGGCCGGCCTGTGGCAGGGGTTCGACATCGCCGCGGAGGACATTGACGAAGCCCGCCGCGAGATGTGGGGCAGGTTTGCCCCTGATGGGGTCTGATCATCGCAGCAACCGCTCTCACTCTTGGGCTTCCGCTCGTCCCTCGCGACGGTCGAATCCGGGCCGACGGGCTCGAAGTCGTCTGGTAATGACATGTCGAAGGGCCCGATCGCCATCGACGGCTCCCGCGGTGAAGGCGGCGGACAGATCCTCCGCACCTCGCTCGCGCTGTCGCTCGTCACCGGGACGCCGTTCCGGATCGAACGGATCCGCGCCGGACGAGAGAAGCCGGGGCTCCTCCGGCAGCACCTCACGGCGGTCCAGGCCGCCGTGGAGATCGGATCGGCCGCGGTCGAGGGGGCCGCGATCGGGTCGGCGGAACTCACGTTCCGGCCCGGGGCGCGTGGGGCGGGCGTCCCGCCCGCCCCACATGGCGCAGACGCGCCCGCCTCCCGTGGCGCGGGCGGGACGCCCACGCCACCCGAGGGAGGGGCGGAACGCCTGCCCCACGTGCGTGAGCACGCCTTCGCGGTCGGTTCCGCCGGAAGCGCCACACTCGTTCTCCAGACCGTGCTCCCCGCCCTCCTCACTGCGGCCGGGCCGTCGCGACTCACCCTCGAGGGCGGGACGCACAACCCGTTCGCCCCCCCCTTCGACTTCCTCAACCGGGTGTTCCTCCCCCTCATCGGTCGGATGGGGCCGAAGGTGACCGCCACGCTGGAACGGCCCGGGTTCTACCCCGCGGGCGGGGGGAAGTTCCGGGTCGAGATCGCACCGGCCGGCCGGCTCGCGCCCATCGATCTCATGGACCGCGGGGAGATCCGCGCCCGCCGCGCCCGCGCGGTCGTGACGGGTCTGCCGCGCCATGTGGCGGAGCGGGAACTCTCCATCGTGAAGCGCAAGCTGGGGTGGGAGGAGGCCTCCTGCGCGGTGGAGGAGATCGCCGGCGGGCGCGGTCCGGGCAACGTGCTCACGCTCGAGATCGAGTCGGAGCACATCACCGAGATCGTCACCGGATTCGGGGAGCGGGGCGTGACGGCCGAGGCGGTGGCGACGAAGGCGGTCGATGAGGCCCGGCACTACCTGGCCGCGGGTGTGCCGGTGGGAGAGCATCTGGCCGACCAGCTGCTCCTCCCGTTCGCCCTCGCGGGAGGCGGATCGTTCCGCACGATGGGGCTTTCGCGTCACGCGAAGACGAACATCGAGGTGATTCGCGAGTTTCTGCCGGTCCGCATCGCGGCGGAGATGACGGGGAAGGGAGAGGCGGTGGTGCGGGTGGGTCAGGCGGGGGGATAGGAGAGAAGCGCAATCGAGATGGCGCCGTTCGTAGTGCGCCCGTGAGGGCGCGTGGTGCGGCCAGTCCCCGCTCCGATCCCCCGGAACCGTCTCCGCATCTCGCAGGCTCTGAAAACGGAAACAACAACGGTGCGCCCTTACGGGACGCACTACGAACCGTCTCACTTCGCCGCCGCGTCTCTCAACCTCTCCCTCCCCTCCACCGAGAGCCCGAGGGAGTCAATTTCGCGTTCCAACTGCTCCCGCGAGCCGTTCCCGCCGAGATACCCGTTCACGCGCGCGGCGGCGGTGGACTTCACGAAATCCGCGTCTTTCGGGTAGATCGCGGCGAACTCCCGCATCAGCGACCCGCTGTTCCGCAACTGGTACTTCTGGTGGTAGTCCTCGGCGAGGGTGAAGCTGGTGTAGGGCAGAATCTCCGTCTTCACCCGACGCCCGTGCTCCTTCTCATAGGCCGCCTTCGAGGCCTCCACGGTCTTCCGCTGCTCGTCATTGTGGATGAAGATCAGCGAGGCATATTGGCGGCTCCCGGAGGCCAGACAGGGCGAGTGTTCGGACCAGAAGATCTCCAGCAGCCGGGCGTAGCCGATCTTCGACGGATCGAACTCGATCTGGATCGTCTCGGTGTGGTCGCCGATGCGGTGATAGGTCGGGTTCGGCGTGGACCCTCCGGCGTAACCAACGCGGGTGCGGACCACGCCCTCGAGACCCCCGAACCGGGAGTCCGGACCCCAGAATCAGCCGAGGGCGAAGGTGGCGGTCTCGGTGACGGCCGGGGCCTCGGCGTCGATCGGCGGAATTCCGGCCCGGGCCGGGGCGTGCTTCGTGGCGGGCATGTTTGGGTCCTCCATGGGATTCGGGTCATCGGAGTAGACGAAGACGCGACCGAGGGCGGCGATGGCGAGCAGGGCGAGGGCCATCGGAACCCCTCGGCGGGAACGCGGGGAAGCCGGGTCGGGGCGCATGGGAGTCTCCTCTGGAGGAGTATACGATATCACCTGGGAGAGTGTTCGCGAAATTGTGGACGTGGCGGGCGGCGCGGCCCGGAGGATGGGCTCGACCGACCGGGGTGGCCCCGTCATCACCCGGAGGCCCAACGGGCCTCGATCCCGGGACTAAAGTCAGCCGTGGAAGAGCCCGAGAAGGGGCTGCCAAAGAGCCATCCAGGAGCCGAGGATCATCGCCCCGATGAGAAATGGCGCCGCCCCAACCGCGATCCTGATCACGAGTAGTGATCTCCCGACCCGGCGCGCCTCTTCGATCGACACCCCCTCCAACATCTGCGCGAGATACCCTCGCTCCTCGCCTTCCGCGATGAACCCCGTTGAAACGGGATCCAGCAGGCCGGTGCGACCCAACGCGTGGGCGAGCGGCTCCCCGCGGAGAACGTCCCCGAGAACCTGGTCCATCTTCTCCCGCAGGAATGTGCTCCGTGTGGCCTCGCGGAGGCACGAGAGAGCATCGGGGAGGGAACGCCCTGAGCCCAGAAGACGGCTGATCCCTAGAGTGATCTGTGAGGCCGCCGCATGTCGCAGGACCCGGCCGATCCACGGGTATCGAAGGAGCGCTGCCGCAAGGAGCGGCGAACCTCCCGCAGGCACACCGCAGAGGGTCAAGAGCCCCAATATCCAAGGCGGCGCCGCCCAGCAGGCCCCCCGGAACGGAACGAAGGCCTCCGATGCCGTCACGAGAGCTCCGGTGATCCACGGGAGAGCGATCTTCATGTCCGCGAACACGCGTCCGAAGGGCGGCACGACGAAGCCGAGGACGAGGATCAGAAGATACCCCGCCACGAGGCCGGTGAAGATCAACAACCGAAGGCGCCGGAAGGTGCTATCGAAGAGGCCCGACGCGATGACGCGAAGTTGCGACGAGCGCGGGAGAGACGGCGGGGAATGCCTGGCGGACGACTCGCGAATCCACAATCGCAGGCGCGGCATATCGGAGGGCGAAGACGACGTCGGGCGCGATTTGACGGTCGGGGGGGAGTCTCTCACGCTCCCTCCTACGCCGGGTCGTGCCGGTTGTTCGATGCGTCTTGACCGGCCACGCCACATGGGGGATGTCATCCCAAGGAGCCCCGCCGCACGTGCCGCGGAGCGACGCCCGAAATGACCACACAGGGGCCGGCGAGATGGGCCTTGCCTCGACCGGACGGGCGAAGTACACTCTCGCGCATGGACCGCCGGGACGCGGGATCGGTCCGGGAGGCCTCTCGGCGACGGATTTGCGGCATCCCACGGAACGGGGAGGAATGGGTATGCGCGTTGGAAGATGGAGCGTCGCGCCCCTCGGGGCTCTGATTCTCCTCGTCGCGGGGACCGGGAGCAACCTGCAGGCGGACGATCGACCCGAGTGGATCCAGGAAAGCGAGGCGGCCACCCAGGATCTCGACAAACTCTTGGAGAAGCCCGCGGACAACCTCGAGGAACTGGCCCGACGCCAGGCGTCCATCGAAAGGGCGCTGGCCCAGCCCGAGGTCAAGCCCGGCGAGTCCTGGTCCTGGTCGCTCTCCCTGCGCCTCGGCTGGATCCAGGCGGCCCGCGGCCTGCACGCCGAGGCGTTCAAAACCCTCCTCTCCCTCGTGGATCGGTGCACCGATCCCACCTGGCACGAGGGAAACACCTGGTCGCTCTGGAAGTGCGCGGTCCGGTCGGGCTCTCCTGAGTTGATCAGGAAGGCGCGCGAGGTCGCCCTGCACAAGACCCCGGACTCCAACCTTGGAAAGAGCCTCAAGCGCCACGGGAACTCGGTGCCGTACATCGATCTCGTGGGGAAGCGGGCGAGGAGGATCTTCACCAAGGACATCGACGGGAAACTCTACAACCTCGAAACCGAGAAGAAGAAACTCGTCCTCGTCCACTTCTGGGGGACGTGGTGACCCGCCTGCACCGAGGGATTCCCCTCGCTGGTGCAGTTGCACCAGAAGTACGCGACGGCCGGAGATGTCGTCTTCCTGAATGTCGACGTGCGCGACCCGCGAGACAAGCTGGACAGCTACCTGAACGCCCAACAGGGTGCCTCCTCCATGCGGCACATCCACGACGAGGCGGGGAAACTGGCGAAGGCGTGGGACGTCAGGTTCTATCCGACGTTTTTCGTCGTCGACGAGTCGGGGAACATCCGCGCCGCGGGGAACCTCACCGATCAGGAGATCGAGGAGATGCTCCGCGACTTCGAGGTGAGACGGGCCCAGGCCGCCGCCGCGCCGGCCAAACAGAAGTAGCACCGGGGGGGACGTGCGGCACGGCGGAGGGCGCCGCGGCGAAAGGGCGCATGGAAGTGAGTGAGCGACGAGGACAGGCGGTCCCGATCGGCCCCGAGGCGGTTCTCAGGGAGTTCATCGGGCGCATGAACGCGTGGGAGAAGGCGTGCGCCGCGACGGGAAAGACCCAGACGGACGAGCTGGAGAGGATCTTCAGGGACTGCTGCACGCCGAAGAGAAGGGCGTACGGCCGCGTCAGCGCTCCGCACTACAGCGAACCTCCGGACTACGACCTGGGGAAGGAGAAGGTCCGGTCCGTCGAAACGCAGGGCCCGGGCAAGGTCACGATTCGGACCTCGGCGTTCCAGGGGGAGTTTCCCGTGGAGCACCTCTACGTCGTGAAGCGCATCCACGGGCGGTGGCTCCTGGACAACAGGAAGCGAGTCGCCCACGGACGCGTGAGCGCGTGGACCCTGTGACCCGCGGCTCCGCAGAGGGCGAGGATTCCCTTGCCACGTTAACAAGCCGGCGGATATCCTTTCGCTCACACCACGACAACCGCCCCCTCCGGGCGGCGCACCGTGACCTCCACGCCCACATTCCAGGGGAGCACTGAAATGTCCACGCTCGCCAAGACGACTTTCGTCCTGTCTCTGTCGATCGCGCTGGCCGCGATCGCCCCGGAGGCCTCCCCTCAAGACAGCCAGAGCACGATCAACGTGCAGGGCGACCTCCGCTTCCGATTCGGCGGGTCCGTGAACGGCGCCACGGCCATGACCTTCGCCTTTTACTCCTCCGCCACCGGGGAAACCGCCCTCTTCCGCGAGGCCCAGAGCGTGTCCGTGGACGCGGGACACTACTACGCCTCCATCGGATCGTTGACTCCCGGCGGGATCCCCGCCTCCGCCCTTGTCAATGCCCGCGTCTACCTTGGCATCACGGTGGGGACCGATGCGGAAATGGCGCCGAGGATCCAACTGGCCTCGTCGGCCTTCGCCATCAATGCGATGCAGGTGAACAGCGCCACCGGCGTCCAGGACATCGGGACGGGGACCGACGCGGATACCATCAACATCGGGACAGGCGGCGGGGCCGACACGATCGCCATGGGGAGCGACGAGGCGGGAATCCTGACGATCGACACGGAGAATCTCGAGCTGAACACGCCCGAGGGCGCCGGACTCGAGGTGACGGGAGACAGTACCGTGACGGGAGGCCTGAGCGTCAGCGGGAGCACAGCCATCGGAGGGAATCTCTCGGGCGCCGGCGCGGCCACCTTCGCAGGCGCGGGGTCGTTCGGGTCACTGACCTCGGCGGAAACCGCCTCCCTGGCGACGGGGGGAGGGGCGACGTCGACCGGAGGGACGCTCACCGTCGCGACGGGCGCCACGCTCTCGACCGGCGGTCTCACACTGGGGGGGACGGCCGCCTCGGCGGACGGGACCCTGCGGCGGGACGGAGCGGGGACCGCCTCGAACGGGGCCATCGTTCTGGACGCCATCTCGAGCGGAGGCGCGACGACGGTCGCCGTCACGAACAGCAATGCGGCGAATGTCGCCAACCTGTCCGTGGAGGGGAGCGTCTCGGCGGGGACCACGCTCACCGTGACGGGCGCCTCGACCTCGATTGGCGGGTTGACCTATGCCTGGCCGGCGGCGCAGGGGGCACTCTCCACCGTGCTCACGAACGACGGCGCCGGCGGGCTCTCGTGGATCGCGATCCCGGGCGTTGGGCCAGATTCGCTCAACTTCATCGAACTCGCCGACGGCATGAGCCTGGACGCCGCCACGGACATCGCCCTCGGGGGGCTCACGCTGTCCACGTCTGGGCCGGGCTCGGTGACGTTCGCTCACACCACGTCGTTCACCGTGGCCGCCCCCACCGCCCTCGCGACGTCCGGCGGGGCCACCACCGTGGGTGGAACGCTCGCCGTGGCGGGAAACACCGGTCTCGACGGTGACATCACGCTCGGAAACGCCGCCGGGGACGCCGTCACGGTGACCGGGACGATTCGCGGCGTCTCCCCCCTCGCCTTCGAGGGGATGACCGTGGACGGGACCAACCTCACCACCTTTGCGATCACCGACCCCACCGGGGCGAACACGATCACCTTCAAGGACGGGTCGGGAACGGTCGCTTTTCTTTCCGACATCACCGGGGGGACCTCCGCGGCGACCTTCACCACCCTCACCAACACGACGGCGGCCGGGAGCGCCATCAATGCGGCATCCGTCGGCGCGGGCACGCCGGGGACGGGCGCCTTCACTACGCTGAACGCCTTAGCGGGCGTGACCCTGTCGTCCACGCTCTCTGTGTCCAGCCTTACGACTCTCAGCGGCGGCGCCACTCTCGGCGCCGGATCTGCCCTCACTGTCGGCTCGACGACGATCGATCAGACGACGGGCAACCTCGCGGTCGGCGGGGCCCTGGATGTGACGGGCAACGCCGCCTTTGACGGGCCTGTCACGATCGGGGATTCCACCGCAGACACACTGACGGTCACGGCCGCCCTCCTCGGAGGCGCCCCGCTGGTCTTCGAGGGCGCGACGGCCGACGGCGTGAACCGCACCGCGTTTGCGATCGCGGACCCGACGGCGGTGAACACCCTCACGATTCCGAATGCGAGCGGCACGCTGGCGCTCACGTCGGACATCACGGCGGGGACGCTCGATGGCTCATTCAACACCCTGACGGTGAGCGGCTCGACTTCTCTGGCCACGGGACCTGTGGCGTCAGCGGTGCAAGTCGGATCCCTTGACGCCACGGATCAAATCGCCATCGGCGGCAACCCGGCGTCCGTGATGTCCGGGGAAATCGCCATCGCGGGCTTGGGAACCACGGCGCCACGGACGGTCTCCATTGGCTTCTCAGCCATTACGCCCAACGGTCAGGCAGACACGATCGGAATTGGAGGCGGAACGGGAGACGGGGACACGGTCACGCTCTCCGGCATT
>JACPTZ010000209.1 GCA_016192525.1 Planctomycetota bacterium | reverse complement strand
GGCGCGGCGACGGAGCCGCGCCCTCGCTCAGGACGGACGGTTTACCCGCGGGTTCAGGCTCTGTCTGAAAGCTGGCGATCTGAACGGTACCTCCGGTAGCACAGGCTTTCCAGCCTGTGCGGCACAGGCTCGAAAGCCTGTGCTACCGATTTCCTGCCACGTCCCGCGTTTTCAGACAGAGCCTAGCCGTGACGGATCACTACAAACGCCCGGGAGTCTCAGGGCCAAGCGCCGTCGCGGCGATGTGCCGGTGCAGGGCCTCGAGGCCGTCCGTCAGCGCCGCCGGGCCGGGCTGGAGGATGATCGAAGACTTGATCTCAAAGATGCGGCCGGCGCGGACGGCCGGGATCTCTTCCCACCCCGGACGGGAGGCGATCTGATCGGCCCTCACTTTGCGTCCGCACCACGACGCCAGAATGACGTCGGGCCTCCGCCGCGCTACCTCCTCCGGAGCGACGACCCGCTTTTTCGCGAGCCCCTCCGAGCGCAGTTCCGCAAAGCTGTCCTCTCCGCCGGCGACCTCGACGAGCTCCGAGACCCACCGGATGCCGGAGATCATCGGATCGGGCCACTCCTCGAAGTACACCCGGGGCCTCTTCGGCAAAGCCGCCCCCATCGCCCGCACCCGCTCGACATTCTCGCGCAGGCGATTCGCCAGTGCCTCGCCCTCGCGCTGACGGCCCACGAGCCCTCCCAGCGTGGCCACCATCCGCAGGATCTCCTCGATGCTGCGCTGGTTGAACACCACGACGTTGAGGCCGATCTTCACCAGTTCGCGGACGATGTCCGCCTGCAGGTCGGAGAAGGCCAGAATCAGGTCGGGGTGGAGCGCCTCGATCTTCGGGATGTCGGCGGTCAGGTACGCCGAGACCTTCGGCTTGTCGCGGCGCGCCTCGGGGGGACGCACGGTGTAGCCGGAGATGCCCACGATGCGCTCCTGCTCCCCGAGCAGGTAGAGCGTTTCTGTGGTCTCCTCGGTCAGGCAGACGATCCGGCGGGGGTAGAGATCGAGTGACACCACTTGAGAGGAGCCTCCTGCAGTCCTGGCCGGGTCATCCCCCGCTGAGGGCGCAGACGATCATGATCTCGTCGCGCGCCCCGACGCGATGCGCGATGGAGGGGGCCGGGTCCGCATTCACGAAAATCCGGATGTGCGGGCGGATCTCGTCGTGCTCGTCGATGATCCGGAACCGCAACCCGGGGTACCGTCGGTCGAGTTCGTCCAGCACCTGGGCCACGGAGCGGCCTTCCGCCTCCACCTCGGAGACCCCCTTCGTGTAGGAATGAAGCGGCGAGGGGATGCGCACCAGCATCAGCGGGCCTCCGCCACGCTCACGGACAGGACCTCGGGCAGGTGCGCGGCGAGGCAGGACCAGGAGCCGCCTTCGTTCCGGCTCGACCAGATCTCTCCTCCCGTGGTTCCGAGATAGAGTCCGACCGGATTCCTCGAATCGGCCACAAAGGCCTGGCGGCGGACGGTGTACCAGGCCTGCTCCCGCGGGAAACCCCGATCCTGGCGCTCCCAGGACCGCCCCCCGTCCCGGGAACGATAGGCTGCCGGCTTCCCGTCCGGACTGACGCGCGGCCAGACCGTGGTCCCGTCCATCGGGAACACCCAGAGCGTGTCCGGGTCGCGCGGGTGAAGCACGATCGGGAAGCCGATGTCACGGATCCTCCGGGGCATCGCGCGACCGATCCGCGTCCAGCGGTCGGCGGGACGGTCCAGCCGGTAGATCCCGCAGTGGTTCTGGTGATACATTCGGTCGGGGTGGAGCGGGTGGAGGGCGACGCAGTGCGGATCGTGCCCGTATTCCAGTTCCTTGCCCGGCATGAAGTCGCTCTCGATCCCCCTGTTCAGCGGACCCCAGTTCGCTCCGCCGTCCTTCGACTCGAAGATCCCCGCCGCCGATAGTGAGACGTACATGTGCCTCGGATCCCGGGGATCGATGAGGATCGAGTGGGTCATGACGCCGCCGGGGGGTCCCTCGATCCTCCAGTTCTTCCGGTTCGGGTGCTCGTTGAAGCCGTTCATCGGCTCCCAGGTGTCGCCGGCGTCGCGCGTCCGGAACAGACCGTCGGGGATCGACCCGGCGAACCAGACCTTCTTCTGCGAGGCATGCCCCGGGGTGAGCCAGAAGA
The DNA here is from genome assembly GCA_016192525.1 of Planctomycetota bacterium. GTDB lineage: Bacteria > Planctomycetota > MHYJ01 > JACPTZ01 > JACPTZ01 > JACPTZ01. The sequence continues at coordinate 2,027 of JACPTZ010000209.1, read as the reverse complement.
CGTGATTCACCGAGCGCTTTGCGCCGGCGCCTCTCCCCTTCGCAAAGGCGGGCGGCTTCTTCGCCTCCTTCCACGTGCGGCCGGCGTCGGCCGATCGGTAGACCGTGGGACCGAGGTGGCCGGTCTTGGCGGCCATCAGCATCGTCTTCCGATTCCGCGGGTCCTGGACGACGTGGTTGATAATCGAGCCGAGGAACTGCGGGCCCTCCAGTCGCCAGCGGCGGCGCGAGGCGTCGCTGCGGAGCGTGAAGGCCCCCTTGCGGGTGCCGACGAGCAGGGTCAGGGATGCAGTGGACATGAGTGACTCCTGGGGGAAGGCCGAGGGGTCAGGCGGAACCGGCTTCGCTCACTCCCAATAGACCTCGATTCCGTAGCCGTCCGGATCCATGCAGCGGAAGGTGACGAAGTCCGGCTCTTCCGTCAGCTGCGCACGAAGCGTAACCCCGTCCGTGCTCATCCGTTTGTAGACGGCGCGGACGTCGTCCGGCGTGGGGAGCCTGAAGCCGAAGTGATACCACTCGGGGAACGGGGAGGGTTCGGATTCCGGCGCGAGCGCGAGGTCGAACCCGTCGCCGTTCCTCAAGAAGAGGATCTTCCCGTGCCGGACACGTTCGCGGAAGCCGAACCAGGTCTCGTAGAACTGGCGCGCGCGTTCGACGTCCCGCACGTGGAGATGGAGGTGGTTCAGGTCCATGGACACCCGCGCTCTAAATCCGGTCCTCCAGCGTATACCGCAATCTCACCCGGTCGGTTTTCTTCTCTCCGGGCAGGAACACGTTCATCTCCCGCAGCGGCTCGGCGTAGAAGTGCAGGGTGACCAGGTCCTCCTTCGAATCGGCCGGATTCTCCATCATGTGGATGCCGCCCACATCCAGATTCGCGTACTCGCCGGGGCGGACCCGGTCCGCGCGGACCTCGGCCACCTCGGCGTAGCCGGGGCGGAAACCATCGTCGCGGCGGACATAGATCCGGTTCGTGAGGGTGCCGCTCATGACGCGGACGCAGGAAAACGACTCCATATGATCGTGAATCCGGCTGTTCTGCCCGGGGCGCCAGCAGAGGGCGAGCATCTCGAACTGCGGGGTGAGGCAGATCAGGTTGCGGGCGTACGAATCGGCGCGGAAGAAGACGTGCTCGCGGAGTCCGTCGGCGCCGAGGTTCAGACGCTGGACGAGATCGAAGAAGGGTCCGAGGCGCCAGTCGCGCTTTCGCAGGGCGCGAACCTCATGGATGAACTCTTCGAGATGGAGGTCGGCGACGGCCGTGGTCATGGGTCCTCCCGGACGTTGAAGGCGACCGGCTCCGCACCCTCAGTGCGGCCCATCGCCGGAGAGAGTATCACGGAGGCGCAACCGTGTCAAACCCGCGCTTGTCACGGATTGAGCCAGGGCAGCGCCACCTCGATGGCCTCCCCCACCACCCGGACCTCATACGAGCGCACCCCGGCGGACGGAACGGAGAGGCAGGCCCCGGTCTTCACATCGAACTGCCAGCCATGCCAGGGACAGGTGGCCAGCCCCTTCTCGATCCCGCCCTCCCCGATCGGCCCCCCGCGATGGGGACAGGTGTTGTCGATGGCGAAGTAGGCGCCATCGATGTTGAACAGCGCGATCGCCGTCCCGCGGGCCGTGACAACACGGGCGGTTCCCGGAGGAACCTCGGTCGTGCGCACGACTTCGACGTAGGCGGCCATGGGGAATCCCGATCGGGGAGCGCGACACGCCAAGGTGCGTCAACGAAGTTCGGCACCAGGCGCCGATGAATCGGCCCGTCCGCCCTGAGCGAGGCGCCCGCCATCCGTACGGCGGGCGCCGAGTCGAAGGGCGCGCCCGCGGTGCCGTCCTTCGACTCGCCCCGCAGCACGTGCTGCGGGGCTCGCTCAGGACGGGCGGGTGGCTGGGTACTTTCCCGACTCAGAGCCTGAGAAGAAATGCGCCGACGTGCGAGGCGCCAGATTGTCATCCTGAGCCCTGCCCGCCTCCGTCTGGCGGGCAGGGCGAAGGATCACCAGTACTGGAGCGGGTTTG
>JACPTZ010000208.1 GCA_016192525.1 Planctomycetota bacterium | reverse complement strand
GTGACCCACTCCTTCAGCGACTTCGGGGTGGGCGGTACATCGACCGGGAGCAGCGTGGCGACCCCGTCCAGCCCGACTTCCACCAGCACCGCCGAGGCGGCGGTCCCCTTCGATCCGGGCGACTCGGGCGGCGGGGGGTGCCTGGTGGAAGTGACGCAGGGGTGGATGCCATCGGGTGCAGCGGCGCTTGCGCTCCTGGCTATCGTGCTGCTGCTCGGCTGGAAACGGCGGTCGATCTGAGGCGGGGACAAGGTGAAACTCCTCCCCGGGGGCGACCAAACCGCGCAGGGAGACTCAGGCCTCATCGGGGCGGGACTTCGGGGATTGGACAGGCACCATCCGACATGACGATGTGCCTGTCTCGGTGCACGATCCGGAAGCCGGCCTCTGCCGGGCGTCAACAGCGCGGAGGTGCTTGATCCCGACGACCCTGGATACGCAAGGGAAAATCCAATGGCGGAGAACGGCATTGGCTCGGTGAATTCTGTCGTGGCGGGCGGGTTGCTCGTTTTCAGGATCATTCAAGGTTGCAGCCAAGTGTCTGAAGTCGACAGCCGGCAGCGGGAGACACTCGCCCGGCTGGAGACTCAGCGTCGCAGGGTGGATGGGCTTTCCCGAGAGCGGGTCGGACCCGATCGGCGGGCCGCTGGGCGTGTCGATCCCATTCCCTCGCCGGCGGCCACTATTTCGTCGATGGACAGTATCGGTTTGGGACCCCGCAAGAATCTCAGAAGGTACGAGGTTACCGTCCCGTTCCTTGTCATCCTGAGCCTCGGCCGCAGGCCGAGGCGAAGGATCACCAGCGTGTGCGGTTCGCCGACTCCGACGAGGGCGATTCTTCGCTCAGCCGGCCAAACGCCTGTCCGCCATCCGTGTGGCGGAGCGGCCGGCTGAGCTCAGGATGACAATGCGGTAACCTCGTACCTCAGAAGTTCGGGGGGGGGGGAATCGACCGGTCATCCGGATCTCGCCCGGTTCCGCCGTAATCTCGCATTCCCCGTTGAGGGGAAGGCGCGCCGACTTCAAGATCTTCCTGGGAAGTTTGACCGTTCCGTTTTGGATCTTGGCTTTCATCGATCGCCTCCCGAGCCGTCTCGCCTCACTCAAGCACGGGCCTTGGCCGCCGCAAAGTGAATTTGACGGGAAAGAGGCACTTCTTCATGCAGCGAGCGCACCACGAACGCGGGGGGAGTCAAGTTCAGCGACGGCACCCCAGCTCCGACGAACCGATTGACCGGAAGCGTCGAGTAGGGCCTCGCGCAGGACGTTCGTTGTCGATGAACCGGAATTTCCCATCGTCGAGGAGGACCGTCATGGTGTCGTCAACCATCACCTCCGGCGAAACCAGGCGATAGACCTCGCCATCCGAGGTGCGCAGTTCCATGGGCCGAAATGGACGAACGGATATCAGCCGCCTCAGATCTTCCACCTTCATGGCCGAGATCGCTCCATAACCGGATCGTACGAGGTTACCGTCCCGTCCCATTGTCATCCTGAGCCCTGGCCGCAGGGCGAGGCGAAGGATCACCAGCCCTGAAGCCGAGACCCACTCAGGCTGGCGATCCTTCGCTTCGCGGCCCTGCGGGCCGCTTCGCTCAGGATGACAGCCAAAGTGTGGGCGCACTTGAGCTGGTCGGGGCATGCCGCCTGGGATCGGGACACGGGCGGCAAGTTCACTCCGCTCCCGGACGATATACGTAACGCGATTCAACTGATTCCGGTCCCATTGTGGAGGTTGCCATGATCCGTTCCCGTTGGCCCGTGGCGGTCCTGGTGTCGGTCGGCGCGCTCGGACTGGCCGCGTGCATGCACCCGTGGGGGGGGGCCGGCGTGTGCGCGGCGCCTCCCTGTTCCATGATGACCCGTGCTGGGGCTCCGGCCTCGGCGGCGCGCGGGGCGCCGGCGTCGGCGGGCGCGCCCTCTGACTATGTCCAGTTCTGGGGGTACCTGGGACGCCGAAACACGGCGGGTGGCCGCACGTCCGCGGCCGCGGCGGGATCGGAATCCGAGGTCGAGATCGTCAACGCCCCTCCCATCCCGGCCGGCATGACCGGTCGGTGCACCGAATGTCACGACGGCTCGCAACACTCCCGGAGCGGGCGCACCTGCACCGGCTGCGCCAAGGCCGCCTCCCTCCCCGGCGGGTGCACGGCGTGTCATCGGGGATCGTGAGACTCTAAAACCCCGTGTAGTTCAAGGACCGCAGCAGCGTCTGGATCGCCTCGTCGGCGAGCCTGAGCCGGGCGGCCACCTTCCGCAGCATCCCGCGGTAGATCCGGGCGGCCAGGAGCGGATCGTCGGTGAGCAGTTTCTCGAAGGCCTTGCGCTCGAAGGAGAGGAGTTTCAGTTCGGGCGCGATCGCGGCCACCGCGGTCGCCGAGCGGGGGCGTTCGTCGAGCATCGCCAGTTCGCCGAAGACCTCGCCCCGCTCGAGCCGGGCCAACCGGGTGAATCTTCCGCCCTCCCCCGACTTTCCGATGTCCACCGTCCCCGACTGTACGAGGTAGAGCTTCGTCCCCGGCTCGTGCTCGCGAAAGACGGTGTCCCCCTTCGCGAAGGTCTCCTCCGTCCCGATCGACGCCAGTCGGTCCAGCTCCGCCTCGGACAGGCCCGAGAAGATGTCGATTTCCTTCAGGAAGGCGCGGCGCTCCATTTCGGCCTCTCCAACAAAGCCCCACCGTGCTGCCTGGATGCACCCTCGCGCCAGGCCACCCGCATCGCATCCTGTCATTCCGGGCCTCGCGCCTCTGTCCGGCGCGATGAGAGGAATCCGGAACGGAGGAGACACCCCGGGACCGGCCGGTCCAGGAACCACCTTTCACGCCTCGGGCCAGTAGGAATCCGAGAACGCCTTGGACTTCTTGAGCTTCGCCTCGGCCATCATGTTGGCAATATAGTTGGTCGGCATCCCCTCGCGACGCGACCGCTCCCCGATCTCCCGGATCACGTCAAAGAGCCGCTGGATCTGGGCCCCGCTGTCGCTCGTCCCGGTGAGGAGCCGCGTCGCGCCGGAGATGAGCGCGCCGGCGTTGATCACGTAGTCCGGGGCGTAGAGAATCCCCCGTTCGTGCAGCGCCAGCCCGTCCGACTCCTCCTCGAGGACGTTGTTCGCCGCCCCGGCCACGATCCCGCACTTGAGTCGCTTCGCGGTGGCGTCGTTCACCACCCCCCCGAGGGCGCACGGGGCGAACACCTCACATTCCTCATCCAGAATCCTTTCCGGAGCGACCAGCGACACCCCCAGCTCGTGCTCAGCGGCGTGGGCGTGCTGCTCGTCGATGTCCGAGGCCGTCACCCGCGCCCCGGCGGCGGTGCTCTTCTTCGCGAGGAGGTAGCCCACCCGTCCCAGCCCCTGGATGGCGATTCTCACGCCGTCGAGCGCGTCGGCCCCGCGCGTCACCGCGAGGCAGGCCCGGATGCCCTGGAGGACGCCGGTCGCCGTCGCATCCGAGAGCTCCTCGGAGGCGACGTACTTGGTCTCCTGCTGAAGGGCCTTCATGTCGGCGTCGGTGCAGCCGACGTCCCGACCCGCGAAGTACCGTCCGCCGAGATTCTCGATGACCCGTCCCACGTGTCGAACGGCCGCGGCTCGGTCCATCCGATCGTCGAGGAAGATGACCGTCTTTCCGCCTCCGCCCCGGATCCCGGCGAGGGCGCATTTGTAGGTCATGGCCCGGGCGAGTCGGCAGACATCCTCGAGACCGTGCTCCTCGGTGGCGTACTTCCAGAAGCGGAGTCCGCCGAAGGCGGGGCCGAGCGTGGTGTCGTGGATGACGACGAGGGCGCGGCAGCGGCTGGCATTGTTGTTGACCGCGATGATCTGTTCGAAGTCGTGTTTCTGCATCCGGGCGAAGACGGCCATAGAGCCGGACGATAGCCCCGGCGGCCCCGGCCCGTCAAGGCTTTCCGCGGGCCGCGCCTCCCTGTCATCCTGAGCGTCGCAGGGCGCGGCCCTGCGACGCGAAGGACCGCCGGGCCAGACCGCGAGAGCACCTTTCTACCGGAGGAACGGGTGATCCTTCGCTTCGTCCGCCGAACAGAGGCGGACGAAGCTCAGGATGACAACCTCGGCCGACCGCGGTCCGACGAAGTCGGCCGAGACACCCGCGATGCCTGGGGAGGGGTAAAACGGATTGTTCTGACCGCGTCCGGCGAGTATCCTGAAGGCATGGACCGCACCCGCTACGAGCCGCTCGACCACACCGCCGATCTCGGCCTCCGCATCTATGGCGACACGCTCGACGCCCTTTTCGCCAACGCCGGATACGCCCTGTTCGACAACCTGTGCGATCTCTCGACCGTCCGCGAGCAGGAGACGACCGAGGTCTTCGTCAGCGCCCCGGCCGCCGATGAGCTGCTGCACCGCTGGTTGAGCGAACTCCTCCAGACCTACTCCATCAAGCACTACCTGTTCACCCGTTTCGAGGTCCTCGCCGCCTCGGATACGGAGCTGCGCGCCCGCCTCCACGGGGAGGCGTACGACGAGTCCCGCCACGGCGCCCTCGGCGAGATCAAGGCGGTCACCTATCACGAGTTGTCGGTGACGATGAAGGACGACGGATGGGAGGCGCAGGTGATCTTCGACGTGTGAGGGTCACGGGCTCCCGGAGAAACCGGCGCGAACGGACGTCTCGGGAGGGCGTTGCCGGTGGCGCGAACCCCCGCTTTGTCATCCTGAGCGTCGCGCAGCCCGACGCGACTGTCTGCCATCTCTGTGGCGGAAAGGATCGCCCGCTCCTAATGCGTCCCTTCAGCGAGTGGCCTTTTGTTGTTTCCCTCCCCCCGACCCGTCCTCCGTAGCCCGGAGGGCGGAGGAGGAAGGGCGCAGGAGGAAGGGGGGAGGGGGAAACAACAACGGCCACAATTTCCCGCAGGTGGGTTTCTGTTGCCCTCACCGTCCGGGGCGGCGGATCAGCACGCTCGCCCAGTCCTTGACCTCCCCCTTCTCGTCCTCGATCGCCTTGTCGCCTCCGCGCGACCAGACCCAGCAGGCCCAGCTGCCATTCACCGCGTCGCACGCCTCGATAATCTCGCTGAGGTAAGCCCGGCCCTCCGCCGACGAACCGTCCGCCCCGAACTCTCCGAGGAAGAGCGGGGCGTGATGGACCTCGCGGGCCGTCTTCGCCAGACGCTCGACGACCGCCCGTGCGGCGCCGGGTTCCGGCCACGCACCGAGTCCCTCCGATCCGGGGGCGTAGTAGTGGGGGGCGTAGACGTAGTTCTCGAACGGCAGGCGCGGCAGCAGGCTCGGGACCGCTCCGGTCGAGGTGAGGACGCTCGGCTCCACGAAGATCGGTCGGTCCGGATCCAGTCCCCGGATCGCCTCCGCCACCCGGGTGTAGAACGGCGCCAGCGCCGCGCGCTCGAAATTCAGCGCCGGGATGTCGCCCGGGAAGGGTTCGTTCAGGATCTCGTACCCCACGATCCCCGGTTCGTTCCGGAGGCGCGCCACGACCGCCTTCCACGCCTCAATGAACCGGTCCTGCAGGGCCGTCTCCCTCCAGAACCGCGTGAACGAGTGCCTCACGGCCGGCTCGAGGTAGTTCGCCTGCCACGGCTTCCGCGGGGTGAAGGGCTCATCCACGCAGGCCCACGCGGGCGCCCCGTCGCCGCCGAACTTCGAGGAGAAGAGGTCCTGATGCATGTCCACGATCACGCCGATGTCGCGGCGGGTGAACCAGCGAATCCGCTCGGCGGCCTGCTCGATGTAGGCGGTGTCGATCTCCCCCTCCCGGGGCATGATTCCCTCCCAGGTGATGAGGAAGCGCACGACGGAGAACCCCATCGTGGCCCACCGGTCGATGTCCGGCTCGGCGTAGGGGATCTCCGGCGGTACTCGTTTCAGCCCGGAGGTGAAACTGGCCCCGCGGAGCACGACGGCCCGGCCCTGCGGGTCGCGCAGATGACCGTCCGCGGCCCTCAGGCGCCATGGGTCGCTTCGCAGCACGAGATCGGCGCGGACCGGGAAGTGATCCGAGGGATATCGGTCGTCTTTCTTCGTGTTGTCGGTGACGACCCGGTCGACGATCGTGCCGTACGGGACGGCGATGTGGTCGATCCGGCGCGTCCCCACGTAGTCGGTGAACCAGTTTCCGGTCCCGGGGGCGCCGGTCCGTTCCCGGGCGGCCGGCCAGGTGTCGATGAGCGGTGCCGCCGGACGATCGGCCGCGGCGGGTCCGAAGAGCGTGGTGAGATCCGGATGGTCGGGCGCCATGTTGAGATCGCCGAGGAGGACGCACGGGATCCCTTTCTTCTGCATGGCGCGGATCCGCTCGCCGACGAGGGCCGCACTTCTCTTCCGAGCCTCCGGATTCCGATGGTCGAAGTGGGTGTTGAAGACCGCGAACTCGGTTCCGCAGTTCCGGCAGGAGAGGCGGGCCCAGGTACACTGGCGCGGGGCCATCGACTTCCAGGAGTTCGAGCCCTTCTTCTCCGGCGCATCGCTCAGCCAGAAGGTCCCGTGCCTCCTGAGCGCGATGCGATCCCGGCGGTACCAGATCGCCTGGAACTCGCCGAAGGTCCCGCCGAAACAGGCCTCGCCCACCCACGACCACTCGGGGAGGCCCTTCGCGACGTCGACCTGCTGCTCGCCGACGGTTTCCTGGGTGCCCATGACGTCCGGCGCGCTGTTCCGGATCACCTCGATGGCCAGTTCGCGCCGGTACTTCCAGGAATTCTTGCCGTCCGGGATGATCGCGGCGCGGAGGTTGAAGGTCATGAAGCGGAGGCGATGACCGTCCGCCGGGCAGGGCGTGGCCGCGGTCGAGGGTGCCGGGCTTGCGTGAGCGGGTGCTCCGACCGCTCCCGCGGGCGACGCGGCAGGCTCCGTCGGGCCGGGAGGCGGTGGCATCGACCTTCGCCGGCATCCGCCGGCGAGGGCGATGACGAGAACGGCGAGGGGAATGC
>JACPTZ010000030.1 GCA_016192525.1 Planctomycetota bacterium | reverse complement strand
TAGGCGCTCTAAGCTGAGTCGGGAAAGTACCCAGCCACCTGCCCGTCCTGAGCGAGCCCGCCTCTCCGCCACACGGATGGCGGACAGGCGTTTGGCGGGCGAGTCGAAGGACGGCACCGCGGGCGCGCCCTTCGACTCGGCGCCCGCCGTACGGATGGCGGGCGCCTCGCTCAGGGCGGGCGGGCCGATTCATCGGCGCCTGGCCCCGAACTTCGTTGATGCACCTTAGCCCGTCAGGCCGAATTGCCGCAGGGGCACGGCCGCGCCGTGCCCCTGCGGGCACTCGGCCTATCCGACGGGTATTGCGGCTATACCCTCATCCCCTCGAACACCTCATCCCGGGCCGGGGCCACGCGGAGGGTCTCGGACACGCCGGCGTGGGTGACCTGGATCGCGATCTCGGGCAGGGTCCGCCCGTCGCTGTAGCGGGCCACCATCGCGGCGATCCGCTCACGCTCCTCCGGAGTCGGGTCCACGCCGTCGTGCACGGCGACCGGGCCGTTCACGTCGATCGTCTCGAACGTCCACCGGCTGGAGAAGTGCGCCTGCAGGAAGTTGTTCTCGTGCTCGTCGCGACCGATGATCGCCTTCAGTCCGGGGTGCAGCCGGAAGTGGCGCCCCACCTTGAGGAGCGGCAGGTCGTCGGCGGTGACATGCTCCTTCCCCCGGCTGGCGAACAGGTCCCGCAGCCGGCCGGAGAAGGTGTCGTCCACCAGGGCGCAACACCCCCCGGCGGGCTGCATGAACTCGGTGAGACCGAACTCCGCGGCGATCGACATCTGCTCCCTCCTCGACCGCCCCTTGATGCCGTAGAGCTTCCCGCGATCCACCCACCCCTTCTCCTCGGGGATCGTGGCCGGGAGCAGTTTCGCCGAGAGCGGTCGAAGCAGCAGCCCCTTGAGCCGGGCGTCCTTCTCAATCATGTCGAGCGCCGAGCGGTGCTGCGACATCGGGCGCTGGTTCAGGACCTCCCCGGTCACGACGAACTGCGCCCCGAACTGTTCAAGCGCCTGTCTCACGCCGGCCAGCATGAAGATCCGGCAGTCGATGCACGGGTTCATGTGCTTGCCGTATCCGTGCGCGGGATTCTTGACGATCTCGATGTACTCCCGGCGGACGTCGATCACCTCGACCGGGACGTTCGCCACCGCCCCCTGCCACAGCGCCATGTTGTTGTAGACCCCGCCGTCCTTCTTCCGGAGGTTCATCGCGCGCTTGTGGTCAAAGACGCAGAAGCCGGTCGAGAAGTTGACGCCGATGATGTCAGCGCCCGCCCTCCGCGTGACCAGCGCGGCCAGGGTGGAGTCGAGTCCGCCGGACATGAGACAGACGGCACGGGCCATCGGGACGGCTCCAGAGATCGGCGCCCCCGCGGGGAGGGGAAATCAGCGAGGACCCATCCCTCGCACAACCCGGGTTGACGGCCCCCTGGTGATCCGTCAACGCTCATTCGGCGAGTTACCCGTTGTTGTTCCCTCCCCCCGCAGGGGGGAGGGCAGGGAGGGGGGCGCGCGCCAGTCCGAGGAAGGGCCGCACCCCTCCCCCTACCCCCTCCCCTTCGGGGAGGGGGAAACAACAACGGCCGACTCCCTCGCGGGGAGGGGGAAACAACAACAGCAAACCACCGCACGATCTGCGTTGACGGATCATCAGACCTCCCTGCGGACATACCCCACAAACTTCTTCCCCACCGTCTCGATTCCGAGCAGCGTCTCGCCGTGACTCCGGCACCAGGCCGGGAGATCGGCCAGAACCCCGCTGTCGGTGGAGATCACCTCCAGCACCTCCCCGACGGCCATCGTCCGGAGCCGCTTCGCGCACTCGACGATGGGCAGGGGACAGAGGAGGCCGGAGGTGTCGATCGTGGCGTCCGGTTGGGGCGCGTAATTCATCTCAGAGCCTGAGAAGAGATGCCCCAGGATGAAAAGCGCAGCGACATTGTCATCCTGAGCGTCGGGCGTAGCCCGACGCGAAGGATCACCAGCGCAGGCGCGAAGTTCGATCCAGTACTGGTGATCCTTCGCCCTGCCCGCCGGAAGGAGGCGGGCAGGGCTCAGGATGACAACTTGGCGCACCGCTCGTCGGCGCCTTTCTTCTCAGGCTCTCAGCCTACTGCCGCCCCATCGCGATGTTCGCGATCACGCGGTCGAGGTCCGCCACCAGTTCCTGCGTATAAGAATACCTCTTCGGAACCTGGGCTTCAAGGCATCTTCCGAGGACCTGCTTGATGTCGTAGTGATAGCCGACGAGGTCGAGGTCGGGCGGATGGGCGTAGCGCTCGGAGAGCATGTCCCGTTCGTAGTTCTGTCGCGAGTGTTTGGGCAGCTTGAGGTACTCGGGCCAGTAGTGGTACCAGTTCCGGTCCTTGCGGTCGAAGTAGGCCGGGAGGTAGGGCGGGCGGCCCGTGGCGAGTTCGTACATGGTCGCGCCGAGGGAGTAGATGTCGGAACGGGGACCGAGCGAGACCTTCCGGACCTCCGGACTCGCCAGCACCTCCGGCGCCACGTAGAACACGGACCCGCCGGCGGAGGCGCCCGCCACCTCCTCCATCCGCACGCTGATCCCGAAGTCGATGATCTTCGTCTCGAGCGACTCCGCCTTGAGCAGCCGCGTCTCCTGCGCCCGTCGCCGCCGGAGCACGGAGGTGCTCCCCTTCTTGCGCTTCGGGTCCTTCGGAAGATCGTCCTCGATCTTCGGCTTCAGGAACATCACGTTCTCGGGTTTGATGTCGAGATGCAGGATGTTCTTCGCGTGGAGGTACTTGAGCCCCTCGGCGATCTGCTGGAAGACCTCGACGAAGTGCCGATACAGCATGAACGGGGGCTTGAGGTCCGCGAGCACCGCCTTCTTCTTCAGGTACTCGCGGAACGAGTCGCCGAGCACGAACTCCATCAGGATGTAGTAGGAGTCCCCCCGCTTCTCATAGCCGAAGCAGCGCACGATCCGCGGGTGGTTGAGCCCGATCGTGATGTCCAGCTCGCGACGGAGCGCTTCGACGGATTCCTTCGACTTCGGAGAGACCTTCTTGATGACGCGGAGTTCGTCGGTCTGACGGTGGCGGGCGTAGTACATGACCGACATGCTGCCGGACATGACCTCGTTCTTGAGCTCGTAGGCGTCGAGGAACGGGGTCTGCGGAGGGAAGCCGCCGCCAAAGGTGCGCTTGAGGCTGTCCAGAAGTCCCATGGTGGTCATCTCAAGGCCGGAAAACGCGGCATCCTAGCGGGCGGCCGCCGCCCTGTCAAACGGTTCCTCCTTGACGCGGGAAAAAGAATCGGATAAGAGCCACCCATGCCCCCCCTGCTCACCACGGAAGGTCTCTGCAAGAACTTCGGCCGACTGCGGGCCGTCGACGGCCTCCGCCTCTGCGTCGAGGATGGAGACCTCTACGGCTTCCTCGGACTGAACGGCGCCGGAAAGACCACCACCATCCGCATGGTGATGGGACTCATCCGCCCGACGGCGGGGAACATCACGCTGCTCGGACGGCCCCTCCCGGCCTCCTTCCTCGAGGTGATGCCGCAGGTCGGCGCGATGGTCGAAATCCCGGCCTTCTATCCGTATCTCAGCGGACTCGAGAATCTGCGTCTGCTCGCCCGGTTTCATCCGGGGGCGGACCTCGAACGCTGCGAGCAGGTGCTGAAGAGCGTCGGCCTCTTCGACCGCCGGCACGACCGCGTCCGCGGGTACTCGCAGGGGATGAGGCAGCGGCTCGGAATCGCACAGGCCCTCCTCCACCGGCCGAGGATCGTGATTCTCGACGAGCCCACGAACGGGCTCGACCCGGAGGGAATCCAGGAGATTCGGGCGTTTCTGCGCCGACTCAACCGCGAGGAGGGCGTCACCCTGGTCCTCTCGAGCCACCTGCTGCACGAGGTGGAGATGCTCTGCACGAGGGTGGGGATCATCCGGGAGGGGCGCCTGGTGGTGGAGGAGCGGATCGAGACGCTCCTCGGGGAATCGTCGCGGGAGATCCGGCTGCGGGCGGAACCGAAGGACCTGGCCCGACGCGCCCTCGAGGCGTTCGGCGGGGCGCGGATTCTCCGGGAAGAGGCCGACGGCGCCTGGAGGGTGGAGTGCGATCCCGCCCGCTACGGCGCGCTCAACGCGGCCCTCGTGGGGGCGGGCGTCGAGGTGCGGGAACTCTCGCCGCAGCGCCGGACGCTCGAGGACTTCTTCCTGTCGGTGGCCGGGTCGAAGCCGGCGGAGGGGGCCGCGGCATGATCGGCCGGTGGTGGACCGTCGTGGCGATGGAATGGGCCAAGTGGCGCCGACAGCGGCTGCCCTGGATCGGACTCCTGCTGACACTGCTGGTGGCGGTGGGAGGAACCCTCGGGACGATGGGCGCCGATCGGGCGGAGGTGCGGAGGGCGTATGCCTCGGGCGGCTGGCTCTCGTACGTCAAACCGAACGGGTTCGAGGCGTGGTCGAGCGGGGCGGGCAATGCGACGAAGGTCGCGGCGCTGCTGGGGCTGGTGCTCGGGGCGATGTCGATGTCGGGCGAGGCGGCCTCGGGGACCTGGCGGCTGGTCGCCATTCGGCCGGTGCGCCGGGGGGAGCTGTACTGGGGGAAGGCGGCGGCGCTCGCCCTGTTTGTGCTGGTCACCTCCGTGGCGTCCCATCTGGCGGCGGCGGTCACGGTGGAGTTCAAGCTTCGATCCCCCATGGGGCCGGTGGCGGTCCCGTTCGGGCCGGGCATCGAGGTGGCCGGCCGCCCGGGCGGCGAGATCGAGCAGGAGTTCGCCTCAGCGGCGGAATTCCGGGAACAGGCGATCCTCGCCCTGCTGGCCGAGATCGCGCCGCTTCTGGCGCTCGCCGGCTTCGCTCTCGCCTGTTCCGCCTGCTTCGACAATCCGGGAATCTCGATGGCGGTGTCCTTCGCGGGGTACGTGCTGTCGGGCCTGATCGCCTCCACGGGTCTGCTGCCCCGTGTCTCGCCATGGCTGGCCACCACGTATCTCGGGTCCTCGTTCGAGACGCTCTCCAATCTCGCCCGCCACATCAGCAACGAGACCCCGCTCGGTCCGGAGCGGCTGCTCTGGTCGATCGGCGTCCCGCTGGGGACGGCGATTCTGGGCGGCCTCGCCGGATGGACCGTGTTTCGGCGGAGGGATTTGCTCACGTAGGGACTTGATCGCGCGCACCCGTTGTGCTAACGTCCCCCCTCCATGCACCTGTCCGAACTGCTCCATCCCAAGCTGGTCCGATGCTGCCTCGCCGCGAAGACCAAGGACGAGGCGGTCCGCGAGCTCG